>PAKY01000127.1 GCA_002706885.1 Phycisphaerae bacterium | reverse complement strand
CGAGCCGCCGCCGATAGACGCCGCGCCGGCACCGCGACAGCGGCGGCCTCGAGGGTGGCCTTCGCGGGATCGACCGCCGCCTGCCTCTCCAACCACGCCTCACGCTCGCGCGATCGACCGACGTGGTCATCGATGGCCGCGTCGGACGCGACCGCTATCAACACCACGAGCAACACATACGGCAGCCCGTACAGGACATCGACGACGCGCATCATCACCGCGTCGACCCGCCCGCCCGCCAACCCCGCGACAGCGCCGTAGAGCGAACCCACGACGACCGATATCAGCGACGCCCCGATCCCCACCCCGAGCGACACGGCGCCGCCTACCAGCGCTCGCCGAAACACGCTCCGGCCGAGGGCGTCGGCGCCAAGGAGGAACTTCGGGTGCTCCGCCCTCAGGCGATCAGCGACCGCTCCCTCGGTGACCAGCATGACCGCTTCGGGTTCCATGCCCTCCGCCGCCGCGATCCGCTCAACCGCGTCCGACGGAACAAGCTGATTCAAGCGTTGAAACGTCTCGACATCGAGCGGAATCCACATCGGCGGGATCCGCGCATGCTCGATTTGCCCCGCGTTGTACCGTGGCCCACCATCGCTGCCGCCGAGCATCCACGGAAGGCTCAGGAAACACGCCGACACGATCGCGAGCAGCACGCCAACGCTCGCATAGATCGCGAGCGGCCGCCCACCGAACCTCGCCCGCGCTGTCTCCCGCCTGCGTCCGCCGATGACCGTTCTCCAACGCACGGCCCGACGACCGGACCACGACCGCCACCTTACGCCAGATCGGCGGGCGACATGACCGCGCCGGGAAGTTCACGCGGATCACCGAGCATCTCACGGACCGCGGCCCGCGCGGTGATGAACCCCATCGACATCCCGTGCCCCGTGAACCCGCCGCACACCCAGACCCGACCGTGAGCGTTCATCGGACCGACGATCGGCAGATGGTTCGCAGTAAACGCCATCGCCCCACCCCAACCGCCGCCTCGCGACGCCCCGTCTCCCAGAATCCGCCGCGCAAGCTCGAACAGGCGATCCTGCACCTCCGCCCGAACGCCGTCCGTCAGCCCCGCCTCCCCCGCAGGCTCTGCCCGCCGCCAGCCGCCGAAGATGAACTTGCCGGGCGCCACCTGACGAAAATACTCGTTCCCGCGGTTCGCGTAGTACGCGTCGTGCAACGCCGCGCCCGCCGCCGCAACCTGGATCATCTGGCCGCGCTTCGGCTCGATCATCCCGCGGAGCCGCGGCACGAGCGCTGAGGTCCAGGCGTTGGCGCACACCATCACCCGATCGGCGCGGACCCAGCCCCGCGACGTCTCCAGCGCGACGCCATCCGTCCCGCGATCCTCGATGGCCGTTACCTCGGTGTGCGTCTGGACGCACACCGATGTGCCCAGGCCCGACGCGAGCATCTCGACCATCTCAACCGGGCTGCACACCGCGTCGTGCGGATTGCGAAGCGCAAGCCGTGCGAGACTCGAGCTCCACAGGCTGTCAGGGTCACGCGGCGGCGCGTCGATCAGTTCGAACTCGAACCCATCCGCCCGAAGCATCACCGCCGACCGTTCGAAGTCGCCCGCCTCGCCGTCGTCGAACGCCACGAGCGTTGACCCCCGCTCGGCGTACCCCGGCAGCGTGCCGATCCCCTCCCCCCGCAACGCGGCGAGGTTCGCCTCCGTCCATCGCCAGAGTTCGGCCGCCGCCTCGCGACCGTACCGCTCGGCGGCCGCCGCGTAGCTCTCCGCCACGCCGCGCATCAGAAAGCCCGCGTTCCGCCCGCTCGCCCCTGAAGCGAGCCCGTGCCGCTCGAGCAGGCAGACATCCACGCCGCGACGCGATAGCTCCAAAGCCGCCGACACGCCCGCGATTCCGCCGCCGACGACCGCGACCTCGAACCGCCGCCCGAGGAACTCCTCCGCCCGCTGCCAGTAGCTCACCGTCATGGACGCCGAGCCTACTTCTTGATCTTGCCGACGAGCGTCTGCGCCTTGACCTGCACGCCGCGGATCATGCTGTTCAGCGCGTCCCGGTTCGGCGCGTAATCGAGCGCCGTGTGCAGATCGACCCAGTCCTTGTTGACGAGGTCGCCGAGCGACTTGGTGAAGCTGTGCATCCCCTCACCCTCGGACGTATTGATGATCGCGGGAAGATCCGCCTCTTCGCCCTCCCGGATCTTGTCCCGCACCGTCGCGTTCGAGAGCAGCACCTCCGTCGCCGGCACGATCTTCGTCTCGAAGTTGCTCACCGCCGGGAGCAGCTTTTGGGCGCAGATCGCCTTGAGGCTGCTGGACAGCGCCGCCCGCACAAAGCCACGTTCTTCCTGCGGAAAGAACTCGAGGATGCGACCGAACGCCTGCATCGTGTCTGCTGTGTGGAGGGTCGCGAAGACCAGGTGACCCGTCTCGGCCGCCTGGATGCCCGCGAGGATCGTGTCCTTGTCGCGCATCTCGCCGATGAAGATCACGTCGGGGTCCTGCCGCACCACCGACCGAAGCGCCGACGGGAAGTCGTGAACATCGATCCCCACTTCGCGCTGACTGATGATGCTCTTCTCGGGCGTGAAGCGGAACTCGACAGGGTCCTCGATCGTGATGATGTTCACGCCGCGCGTGTGATTCACCTGGTTGATCATCGCCGCGAGCGTGCTCGACTTGCCCGAGCCCGTCACGCCGACCACCAGCACGAGCCCTTGCGTCGCTTCGCGGATGATCTTCGAGTAGACCGGCGGCAGATGCAGCTCGTCGTAAGACGGGATCTTGCCCTGTACTCGCCTGATCGCCCCGTGCGTGTGCCCCCCCGATCGGAACACGTTGATGCGGAACCGCTCACCCTCGTGCGGCCCGTCGTCGAGGTACCACGCAAAGTCGACAGCGCCGAGACGCTCGAACTGCTCCTTCTTTTCCGCCGTCCAGATCGGCTCGAACATCCGATCCGCAGCCTCCTCACTCAGCGGCTCGCCGTTCACCGGCTTGAGCATCCCGCCCACCCGATACGTCGGCGGGATGCCGATCTTCAGGTGCAGGTCGCTCGCCGTCAGCATCGGCATCGCCGCCAGCAAACGACGGATGTCGTACTCATCGTTGCGGAGACGTTGCGGCACAGGCGGCCGCGCCACAGGCTGCGGAGCCGGCGCCGCGACCGTTGCCGCCTCGCCGCCGTTTGGAACAGATGATCGCTCGACCGCTCCGTTGCTCTCGTCGCTCTGCATGGCGTCGCCTCCGGATGTCCACCCGCCGCCCACGAGGAACGCCGGGCTGTACGCCGTCGGCGAGGAGCCGCGTCCCTCTTAGAACCGGAGACCGACGATCACGTCATTGACGTTCGTCCCCGTGGGACCGGTGATGAGCAGCGCGCCCGCCGCGGTCAATGCAGTGTACGAATCATGACGCTCGAGTGCGCCATGCAAATCGATACCTCGAGCGCGCATCTTCGACGCTGTGGCGCCGTCAACGACGCCTCCCGCCGCGTCCGTCGGGCCATCGATTCCATCCGTCCCGAGCGACGCGACCGCAACGCCATTCTCGCCGTCCAGCGCCATCGACGCCACGAACGCCACTTCCTGGTTCCGCCCCCCGACGCCATCCGCGTCGCCCACCGTCACCGTCGGCTCGCCGCCCCACACCAGCGCGTCGCCGCGACCAAGCGTGCGCACACGAGCGCACAGGTGATTCGCGACCTCCTTCGCCTCGCCCTCGACGCCGACGCGCCGCTCAGCAACCCGCCACCCGCGAACTTCCAGCGCCGCCGCGGCAGCCTCTACAGCCATCGCGTTGTTCGCGATCACAACGTGTCGGACCTCCGGCGCCACCCGAGCCGGACTGTCTCCAGTCCGGCCGTTCCCGGCCCGCAGGAACCGCGTCACGCCCTCGGACACGCCCTCCAACCGATGCCGTTCCAACACCCCCAGCGCGTCGCCAAACGTCGTCGCGTCGCGAGCGAACGGCCCGCTCCCAATCGCCGACAGATCGTCACCGAGAACATCGCTCACCACGAGCACGACGACCCGAGCGGGGTCACACAACGCGGCCAGCCCACCGCCCTTGAGCGTCTCAAGCCGACGCCGGACCGTGTTGATCTCCCGGATCGTCGCGCCGCTCCGCAGCAGCGCCCCCGCGATCGCCCGGACGTCCGCAAGCGTGAGATCGCCCGCGGGGCTCGCAAGATGCGCCGACGCCCCTCCCGAGACAAGACCGAGGACGACCTCCCCCTCGCCCGCGAGCCTCGCAAACTCCGCCACAGCCTGCGCCGACTCGATGTTCCGTTCCGTCGCGAACGGATGATCCGCCTCGTACACGCGGATGACCGACCCGAGCCCTGCTCGTTCAAGATCAGCACGGAGTAGCTCAGCGTGTCCCGGAACGCACGTCACGACCCCACGCGCAATCCGCGCACCCATCGCGATCGCCGCCCGAGTCATCGCAGCCGACGCCTTCCCCGTCGCGAGCAGCGTCACTTCCCGACCGCCGAGGTCCTCAGCGGGCCAGGAACGTCGGACCGCGGCCCCCGGGTCAGCCGCCCGCAGCGCCGCGACCAGGGCCCCCGCGATCACATCGCGCGCTCCGCGACCGTTCATCGTCTCAGCCCCCGAGCCACCGCCGGAGTCGCCGGATCGCCTCATCGAGCACCTCGCGCCGCTTGCAGAAGGCGAAACGCAGGTGCCCGTGCCCGTTCCCATCATCCGGGTCCGCGTAGAAGACGCTCGGCGGGATGCATGCCACGCCCGCCTCTTCGATCATCCGCTTGCACAGATCTGTGTCGCGCCACCCACCATCTTGCACACCGAGCTTCTCTGCGATCGGCCCAGTCCCCGCCATCACGAAATACCCGGCCTCCGCCCCGCACACGTCGAACCCGATCCCGCTCAGCGCCGCCGACAACGCGTCCCGATTCCCGCGATACCGCTCCCGCATCGCCTCGACCCACGCCCACGCCTCGTCGGACCCAAGCGCCGCTGCAGCGGCATGCTGCAATGGCGTCGCCACCGAGAACACCAGAAACTGATGCGCCGAGCGGATCGCGGCGGTGAGTTCGGGCGACGCCACCGTCCACCCGATCTTCCAGCCCGTCATCGCGAACGTCTTCCCAAGGCTCGAGCACACGACCGACCGCTCGGCCATCCCCGGGAGCGACGCCAGCGACACGTGCTCACCGTCGTAGACGAGGTGCTCATACACCTCGTCGCAGACCGCGACGATGTCCCGCTCCCGACACACCTCAGCGATCACCGACAACTCCTCGCGACTGAACACGGTCCCCGTCGGGTTGTGCGGCGAGTTCACCAGGATCGCTCGCGTCCGCGCCCCGCACAAAGCCCGCAACTCGTCCGGATCGAACGTAAACCGCCCCCCGTCGCGTCGAAGCGTCACGTAGCGCGCCGTTGCCCCCGCCATCGCAAGACACGCGCGATAGCTGTCGTAGAACGGCTGAAACAGCACCACCTCATCACCCGGATTCACCAGCCCGAGCATCGTCGCCGCAATCGCCTCGGTGCATCCTGACGTCACGGTCACTTCCGTCGCGGGATCGACCGCCCGTCCCAACCTCGCGCGCCGCGCGATCTGCTCCGCGAACGCCGGGACGCCACCGAGCGGCGCATACTGGTTGTGCTCCTCCCGCAGCGCCCGTGCCGCAGCGTCCTTCAGAATCGCCGGCCCGTCCTCATCGGGGAACCCCTGCCCCAGATTCACCGCCCCATGCGCGCGCGCCAGCCCCGTGATCTCAGAAAAAATCGTCGCCCCGAACGGCCGCAACCGCTCCGCCCGCTGGTCCACCGATCGGACTGAAGTCGCGTCATCCGCCATGCCACTCAGCCTACCCAGCGTCGCTTCCCTGTACACTCCCTCGACATGAACGACATCACTCCAAACCAAGCCGTCGCACCTCACCGCGGCGCCCTCGTCCTCGTCTTCGGCATCCTCAGCCTGGTCTGCTGCGGCCCGCTCGGCATCGCCGCGTGGATCATGGGCCACAACGATCTCGCGAAGATCAAAACGGGCCGAATGGACCCCGAGGGCAAGGGCACGACCCAGGCGGGCCTCATATGCGGCATCGTCGGAACGTGCTTGTTCGGAATCGGCGCGCTCATCGGGGTGATCTGGGTCGTCTTTGTGCTCGTGATCGCCGGAGCAGCCGCAGCTTCGAGCGGCGCCGGAGCGCCGTAACCCGATGCTCACCCCTGGCGACACCGCCCCCGACTTCATGCTCCCAAACGAGAACGGCGCCGCCGTCTCCCTCGACGACCTCCTCACCGACGGCCACCTCGCCCTCTATTTCTACCCCGCCGACTTCACCCCCCTCTGCACCGCCGAAGCCTGCGCCTTCCGCGACATGAGCCCGCAGCTCGCCACCGCGGGCGTGCGACTCGCCGGCGTCAGCCCCCAGAGCCAGCAGTCCCACGACCGCTTCAAGACGAAGTTCAGCCTCCCCTTCACGCTCCTCGCCGATCAGGAAAAACGCGTGATCAAGAAGTACGGCGCCGACGGCCCCTTCGGCTTTGGCACACGACGTGTCACCTACCTCATCGCCCCCGACAAGCGCATCGTCGACGCCGTGCGCGCCGACCTCAGCGCCAAGGCCCACACACGCTTCATCGAAAAAGCCATCGCCGCCCACTCGATCAAGGGGGCGCCGCCCGTCACAGCGGAATGACCCGCTCCTCCGCGACCGCGAACAACCGCTCTCCCGCTCGCCGCCGCATCGCGACCCCGCCCGTGAACCGGCTGAACGCCGGCAGCGTCAGTCCGCCGTCGTCGCGCAGATGAAACGCGGGGATCTTCGTCCCGCCCTCGCCCATGTCCCGCTCGATCCGGATCGCGGGGTGGTGATGCCCACCCACCGCCGGGCGCGACGCCGTATCGCACACGTCGTGCACGAGCGTGAGCCCGCCCACGGTCGCCTCCGCGCCGAGGTCCTCGATCCCCAATTCCCCCAGCCTCGTTGCCAGCCCCTTGCCGAGCCGCCTGTCGTGGTTTCCATGCACGAGCGCGACACGCGCCCCGCATCGCTCCACCCAGTTCCCGAGCCGCGATGCGATGTCTTCGGTCACACCAATCGGCGCGTGGAACAGATCGCCGAGGAACACCACCCGAGAAGGTCGCAGCCGCCCGATCGCCGAGTCCAACCGCCTGAACTGCTCGTCCGTCACCCCCCGCGGGATCATCGCCCCGCCCGCGCGGAACGTCTGACTCTTGCCCAGGTGCAGGTCTGCCGCGAGCAGCAACCCCTCGGCGGGAACGAACGCCGCTCGCTCGGCGCACAGCGCCACCGCCACACCGCCAATCTTGATCTCGCAGTCCGCCACCGTCTTCACATCGCCTTCTCCCACGCCGCGCGCATCTTCTCCACACGCTCCGCGATGCTCTCCGTCGTCAGCCTCGCCCCGACGCGCTCGATGAACAGCGGCAGGCTCAACGGCGTCATCCGCTCGATCGGCTGAACCAGGATCTCGTTCCCCGCGATCCGAGAGAGCGTCCGCCCAAGCCTGCTTCGCTCGAACTGCTTCTCCAGCACCTCACGCTTCGCCTGATGCAGAAGCTTGTTCTCCGGATCGAACTCCTCGAACACGTCATAGATCAGACCCGCCCGCGCCTGCATGTGCCGCTGTCGCTGTTTCATCCCGGGCTGGTTCTGGATCACCAATCCCGACACCCGCGCCACCTCCCGGAACTGGCTCCGCGCCATCGCCGAGAGGTTCACGCTCTCCCGAGCGTCCTCCCCGAGATTGTCCGTCGAGAACAGTTCCGCTCCGATCAACTCGTCGAACGGGTACGGATCCGGACTCAACAGTTCAAACCCGTAGTCGTTCGCCGCGATCGAGAAACTCGCGCTCCGCCTCCGCGTCAGCCGCAACGCCACCAGCGCCGCGAGCCCCCCGTGCACCAGCTGCCCCTCGAAGGGATACACGAACATGTGCGACCCCTCGCGCGTCCTGCACAGCTCGACAAGCGTCTGATCTGCCCGCGGCACAACGCTGAATCGCCGCTGGATCTTCACCAGCCGCCCCGCGACAGCGAGCTCGGGCTCGAGTTCCGGATCAAACTCGCCATTGTCGACGCTCTCGAGCGCCGCCCGGACCGCCTCCGACAAACTCTCGGAGATCGGCAGCCGCGTCCCCCCCCACACGGGCGTGAAGGTCACCCGCCCCGTCGCGGGCGTCACGTACGCCGTGAGATCGTGCGTGAACTCGTACCGCACCACCCGTCCAGCAAACACGAACTTCTGCCCGCTCTTGAGCTTGTCGATGAAGCTCTCCTCGATGTACCCGAGCTTCTTCCCGTTGCGGAACCGGATGTCCATCACCGCGTCCGCCGTGATCGCCCCGATGTTCATCCGATGGATCGAGGCGATCCGCCGGTTCTCGACCCGATGTACCCCCTCGTCATCCTCCTGCACGCGGTGATACTCCGAGTATGCCCGAAGCGTCTCCCCGCCATGCGTGACGAGCGCCAGCGCCCAGTCGAACTCCTCCCGCGGCAGATCCCGATACGCCCGCGCCCGGCGCACCTCGTCAAACAACGCATCCGGCTCGAAACCACCTCCCAGCGCGATCGTCACCATGTGCTGCACGAGCACGTCGAGCGGTCGCTCCTCGGGCAGCCGCGGCTCCGTCCGCCCCACCGCCACCGCGCGCCGCACCGCCGCGACCTCGAGAAACTCCATCGCATTCGTCGGCACACACACGATCGTGCACGCCGCCCCGGGCCGATGGCTCGCCCGCCCCGCTCGCTGCATCAGCCGAGCGATCCCCTTCGGCGAGCCGATCTGCATCACCGTCTCGACCGGAGCGA
This sequence comes from Phycisphaerae bacterium, assembly GCA_002706885.1. GTDB lineage: Bacteria > Planctomycetota > Phycisphaerae > Phycisphaerales > UBA1924. Next base: position 14,252 of record PAKY01000127.1, on the reverse strand, counting down.
AGTCAACGCCGAGATCGAGCGAACTCGTCGCGACCACCACCTTGATCGCGCCCGATTTCAAACCCGCTTCCACCCGCTCCCGATCCTCCCGATCGAGCGACCCGTGATGGATCGCGAGCACGCGTTCCCAGTCCGGCCGCGCAACGTGCAACGCCGAGTGCCACCGCTCGCACTGACTCCGCGTGTTGACGAAGATCAGCGTCGAACGCGCGGGCATCCCCTCCGCGTCCTTCTCGATCCGATCCACCACCCGCGTGAGCTGTGTCAGCCCCATGTGCCCCGCCCACGGAAACGGGCTCTCCGCGTCTGGAAGCACCGACTCAATCACCACGGGCCGAGGGATGTCCGCTCGCACCACCAGCGGGTCGCCGTCCGGCACGGCCGCGTCCGCCGCGGCCTCGAGATTCCCGAGCGTCGCCGACAACGCCCACGTCCGCATCTCCGACGCGAAACGACGCAGCCGAGCCAGCGCCAGCTCGACCTGCGTTCCTCGTTTCGAGCTCAACAGTTCGTGCCACTCGTCCACGATCGCGCACCGCACCGACGCCAACCGCTTCGCCGCGTCCGCCTCCGTCAGGCGGAGCGTCAGCGACTCGGGCGTCGTGATCAGCACGTTCGGCAACCGCTTCTTCTGCCGCGCCCGCACCGCCTGCGTCGTGTCCCCCGTCCGACTCTCCACCGTCACGAACGGTCCGAGCAACCCGAGTTCCTCAAGCGGCGCCTTCAGCGCCAGCTCGATGTCGCGCGTTACCGCCCGCAGCGGCGTGATGAACACAATCCGCAGCCCCTTCACCTCCCGCGGCTCACAATCGCGACCGAACGCCTCTTCGATCAAGTCACGCAGCGGCCCGCCGTACGCCGCGTACGTCTTCCCCGCCCCCGTCGGCACGTGCACGAGACCCGACCGCCCCGCGCGATACGCCGACCACGTCTCGCGCTGAAACGGCCACGGCTCCCACCCGCGCGACGCGAACCACGTCTCGACCGCGTTGGAGCCGTCCGCCGTCAACGGAACCGAGTGATCAGTGGGCGCTGTCGCTCTCGCCATCGCTTCCGATCATAGCCCGAACGCTCGCGAGCGTGTCCGCCTCCGCAGCCGGTTTGTCCGTCCGCCACCGCTTCATCCGCGGAAACCTGAACGCCACGCCCGACTTATGACGCGTCGACAACCGCACGCCTTCGAACGCGAGTTCGAAGACATGCACCGGTTCCAGGTGGCGAACGGGCCCGAATCGCTCGATCGTGTGCCGACGTGCCCACTTGTCGATCTCGACAAACTCCTCGTCCGTCAGCCCCGAATACGCCTTGGCGACCGTCACCAGTTCACCCTCGCCCGCCGTCTCCCCGTCCCAGACCGCGAACGTGTAGTCGGTCAGCAGGTTCGCTCGACGACCGTGCCCCGGCTGCGCGTACACCAGCACCGCGTCGATCGTGAGCGGCTCGATCTTCCACTTCCACCAGTCCCCCCGCCGCCGCCCCGCCTGGTACGACGACCCTCGCCGCTTGAGCATCAATCCCTCGACCCGCCGCTCGCGCGATGATCGCCGCGAAACCGCGAGCTCCGACCACGACGACGCCGACGACTGGTCGGCGACCATCAGCGCAGGATCGGCGCCCTCGAGCACCCGTTCCATCCTCTCGCGTCGCGCCTCGATCGGCTCTTCCCGCAGATCGACGCCGTCGTCCTCGAGCAGGTCGTACGCGACGAACGCCGCAGGCGCTTCTCTCAGAGCGTTATCTGTCAACTTCTTCCGCCCGATCCGCGTCTGGAGCGAGCCAAAGTCCATGGGCAGACCCGCCTCGAAATCCCAAGCGAGCAACTCGCCGTCGAGCACGAACGACCGATCGAGACGCGCCGCCGCCCGCACGACCTCCGGGAACCGCTCGGTCATGTTCTCATCACCCCGCGACCACAGGAACACCCGCCCGTTCCGCCGAATGAGCTGCGCCCGAATCCCGTCGTACTTCCACTCGGCAAGCCAATCGGAGACGTCCCCGAGCTGACCCCCGATCAACTCGGCTTCGCGCGCATCATCGTCATAGTCCCAGTCGTGCGGCAGGATCGGCGAAGCGAGATAGAACGGATACGGCCGGCTCGTCTCAACCACGTCGCTCGCCTCGGGGTCCATCACCGAGCGATAGAACGCGGGCGTCGGCTCCCAGTCTCCCATCAGTCGATGGGCGATCTCCTGCTTCTCGAGACCCGTCAGCTCCGCGATGGCCCGCTCGACGAGCGTCTTCGAGACCCCGATCCGCATCGACCCCGTCATCAGCTTGATAAAGACGAACAGCTCACCCCGCGGAAGCTCACGCCACCACCGCAGCACCCGCGCCTCCTGCGCCGCGGGGCTGTCGTCGCGCATCGGAAGAATGCGGTCCTCCACCCACTCACGCAACCCCGGATGGTCCGCGTGCGTCTCCGAGCGGTCCGTCATCGCGTCGACGAGCAGTGTCACCGTCTCCGCGAGATCACCGACCGTCGAATACGACTCGTCGAACAGCCATTCCTCGACGCCCGTCGCCGCCATCGCCCACGCACGAAGGAACTTGGATTGCACGAGGCGCTTGAGCTTGCCCCCTGCCATGAAGTACAGACCCCACGCCGCGTCCTCCTCCGCCGCCTCGCGGAAGTAGGCCTTGAGCGCCGCGACCTTCGCGTCGGTCGAGGTCGTCCGATCGAGCTCGTCGTACAACGACGCGAGGCGGCGCATCAGCCGTCCTCCTCGTCGCCGTACGCCGTCGCGAGTGGCTCGGCGTCCACCCCCTGCCTCCGCAAGAAGCGAGCAAGCGTCTCGCTGTTTCCGTGGGTGCAGAGGACCTTCTTCGCGCCGGTCTCAACGCACGTGCGCACCAGGCTCGGCCAGTCCGCGTGATCCGAGATCACGAACCCTCGGTCGTACCCCGCCCGCCGCCGCACGCCCCGAATGCGCATCCACCCGCTCGCGAACGCGGTGTCCACGTCCTTCGCCGACCCGAACCGCTTGATCCACGGCCCCGCCATCGCCCCGGGCGGCGCCATGACCAGATGCCCGCGGAACGGATTCACCGAACCCCGAGCACGGTTGCTCTCGCCAACACGGAAAGTGGGCAGCATCTCCACACCCTGATCGCGATAGCCCTTGATCATGTGCTCGAGCGCGCCGTGGATGAACACGCGACGCCGAGCCTCACCCCGTCGCGCCAGCTCTCGGTCGAGCAGCGCGAGCAAACGCTGGGCCTTGCCGAGCGAGTACGCCGCGATGACGCTCACCTTCTGCCGCTCACGCGGCCCCGCTCGGTTCGCGTCCCACCAGTCCACGATGTCCGTCGCGACGTCCTCGGGCGGGTCCCACCGATAGATCGGCAGCGCGAACGTCGCCTCCGTGATGAACGTGTCGCAAGGAACGACCTCGAACGGCTCACACGTCGGATCCGTCCCGGGCGAGACGGGCCGCTTGTAGTCCCCCGCCGCGACGACGACATCGTCCGCGCCCTCGACACGCACCTGCGCCGACCCGAGGCAATGTCCCGCGGGGTGAAAGCTGAGCGTCACCCCCCCGAGTTCGAACCGCTCGCCGTACGGAACCGCGACGATGTCCGCGTCCCTCGCCATCCGGCGCTTGAGCATGGGGAGACCCGCGGCCGCCGCGTAGTACCGCCCCATCCCCCGCCGCGCGTGGTCGGCGTGGGCGTGCGTGATGACAGCGACCGGAACCGGCTTCCACGGATCGATCCAGAAACCGCCCGCGGCGCACGCAAGACCCTTGTCATCAACCTGAAGAAGGGGCATCTGACCATCATTCGCGTGCGATACGCTCCGCCGATGCGTTCCCTGATGTGGTTTCGATGCGATTTGCGCACACGCGACAACACCGCGCTGTGGCACGCCTGCCGCCGATCCACCGACAGCGTGGTCGGTGTTTTCACCATCTGCCCGAGCCAGTGGCTCGAGGATCACGACTGGTCAAATGCTCGTATCGACTTCCTTGTGCGCAATCTCGCGTCGCTCGAAAACGACCTGGGAACATTGAACATCCCCCTCCGGATTGTCCAAACGCCCCGATTCGACGGGGTGGAAGACGAGCTCCTGAAGCTCGCGGAGGAAACCGGATGCTCAGCCCTCTACATGAACCGCGAATACGCCTGGAACGAAGCGAAACGGGACGAGGCCGTCGCCACGGCCTTCATGCGGGCCTCCAAGGAGGTCCATGCGTTCACCGACCAGGTCGTCTTCGCCCCGGGGGATGTCCTGACCCAGAAAGGCGACTGGTACACCGTCTTCACGCCCTTCAAGAAACGGTGGCGCGATCGCTACAAGGACGGCGACGCCCCCGAGTCACTCGGCCGCCCGAAGAAGCAGCCAGCGATCGACGTCAAGAGCGACGACATCCCGAAGAAGATCAAGGGCGCCGACCGCGGCGCCCCGTCCGTCCGCCCCGATCTCTGGAAGGCGGGCGAGACCCACGCCCTGAGCCGCCTCAAAGCGTTCATCGAGAACCGCGCGGACGACTACGACGACCGCCGGGACATCCCCTCCGAGAACGGCACCAGCACCCTAAGCCCCTACCTCTCGGCGGGCGTCCTCAGCCCGCGACAATGCCTCGAGGCGGCCCTGAACGCGAACGGCGGGCGGATCGACTCAGGCTCCAAGGGGATCGTGACCTGGATCGAGGAACTGATCTGGCGCGAGTTCTACAAGCACGTCCTCGCCGCCTTCCCGCGGGTGAGCAAGCACCGCGCGTTCAAGCGCGAGATGGAATCGGTCCGCTGGCGCGACGACGACGAGGGCTTCGAGGCGTGGCGGGAAGGGCGAACGGGGTACCCGATCGTGGACGCGGGGATGCGTCAGCTCGCTCAGTCAGGCTGGATGCACAACCGCCTGCGCATGGTGACCGCGATGTTCCTCACCAAGCACCTGCTCATCGACTGGCGGCGCGGCGAGAAGCACTTCATGCGCACACTCGTCGACGGCGACCTCGCCTCGAACAACGGCGGGGGGCAGTGGGCCGCGAGCACCGGGACCGATGCGCAGCCCTACTTCCGGATCTTCAACCCGACGACCCAGGGCGAGCGGTTCGACCCGGACGGCGTCTTCATCCGCAAGTTCGTTCCCGAACTCGCCGCGATCAGGGGCAAGGCGATCCACGCGCCTTCCGAGGCCGGACTGTTCGAGTCGGGCAGCCTCGACTACCCGCCGCCGATCGTGGACCATCGCGAGGCCCGCGAGCGGGCGCTCAAGGCCTTCAAGGAAGCATCGGGCGGGTAGTTGGCGCTCGCACGATGTTCTGTATAGTGCGCACATGACCGCCGATCGGTACCTGAAAGTTGAGCAGCCCGCGGCCACGCAGGTCTCGGGCTCCGGATGGGTGTGCCTGCGCTGCGGGTACAACCTCGCGGGAATCGCCCGCGACGGTCGGTGCCCCGAGTGCGGTCTGAGCGTCGACGCGTCACGACCCGGCGGGGAGTTCCGAACCCGCCCCGAGGCGTTTCTTCGTCGACTCAAGCGTGGCACGATACTGGTGCAACTCAGCGTCCTCGCGCCGGTGATCCTGTTCGTCCTATGGGTTATCGCAAACGTCGTCGCGGGCTGGATGCTCGAAGACGTCGACGACTCGTCGGGGTGGCACGCCGTGACCGACGTCGCCTCGGAGGTCGCCGCGGGCGTGGTCCTGCTCGGCGTCGCGACGCTCGCGCTAGTCGGTTGGTGGCTCGTGACAACCCGCGATACAGAAGCCAGCCGACCCGAAGCGGGCGAGGGCTCCAGGAAGGCGACCCGCGCGGGGGCGATCGCGTTGGCCGTCGGAGCGGTCTTCCTCGCGGCGTTGTCGTTTGTCTTTGACCTTTCGGCGGTCTCGATCGGAGCGGAAGCGGCTCCGGAGGAGCAGCCTCTGTGGCAGTTCCTGACCGAGTTGTCGCTCTTGATCCTGTTCGGCGCGGGATCGTTGACGACGATGATCGGAGGCGCCCTGTACATCCACTCCCTCGGCGTGAAGATGGGCAGCCGGAAACTGATGAAGATGGCGACGTTCCGGGCGTGGTTCTGCCCGGCGGTCGGCATCGGAGGCATCATCGCGTGCTATGTCGGCCCGCTCGTCGCGGTGATTCTGTATTACCGTCTGCTGCTCAAGACCCATGAACTGCTCGGTCGGGTGATCGAGATGCGCCGGGTGAGCGCGGCCGGTTGATTGGACGGTGTCAGCGCAGCGGCGCTGATCCTCGTGGAGCGAGTGATGTTCGAAGAGTACATGCGAAAGCCCGCCAGCCATTCGCCCACGGCGGCCGGCTACGCATGCATGAAGTGCGGCTATGCCCTCGACGGGCTTGGCGCCGACGACCGGTGCCCCGAGTGCGCGACACCGGTGATCAACTCCACTGGCGAGGCGATTCCGCAGGCGGTCCCGAGCGGATCGTCCGATGGGTATCGGTGTATCCAGTGCGGCTACGCGCTCGACGGTCTGACAGCCGAGCGTCCGTGCCCGGAGTGCGGAACGCCCGTCGCCGATTCGATGCGCGGCATGCTGCTGGTTCAGCGCTCACCGGACTACGTGAAGACGCTTCGACGTGGGCTCTCGTTGATCCTCAACGGCATTCTGCTGTTGGTGCTCTCGGAGATCGTCAACGTGGCTCTTGTTGCCGCTCTCGGGGCGTTCTCGGCGACGCCTGGAGCGGCCCCGAGCCCGACGGCGATGATCAGCATTTCGGTCGGCATCGCCGCCGCAATGCTGGCGATCCAGGTCATGATTCTCTACGGGTGGTGGCGGTTCACCACCCGCGACCCGGGGGACCCGACGCCCGACGACGCGCCGACGGCGAGGCGGGTCGTGCGGATCGCGGTCATCGCGAACGCGATTTTCCAGGCGATCACCCTCGTGACCTCAGCGGCATCCGGGTTTCTGCTCGGGTCAGGCGCCAACCCCGCGATCGCCCTTACGGTCGCCGCGTTCGCGGGCCTCGCGTCGCTCGGGAACCTCGTGGCGTACGCCATGCAGTTCTTCGCCGCCATGATGTATGTCCGCGGGCTCGCTCCCAGACTTCCGAGCCTCGAGGTGAAGCGGCTCGCGAAGACCCGGATGATCGCGTGTCCGATCTGGGCGACGGTGGGCGTGCTCATTCTGGTTGGACCCTTTATCGCGCTGATTCTGTATTGGAATCTTCTGAACATGGTTCGGAAAGAGATTCGGCGGGTGATCGAGGAGCAACGGGCGGCGGGGATGGCGGGTTGAATGGGTGGCGCCCGCCGGCTCGGCGAGCGCATGGAGACTTCGACATGACGCGGTACAGCTTGGTTGGGCTGCGGGCGGTGACGATCGCCGCATCGCTCGGAACGATTTGCGGCGCGTCGTTTGGCGCCCCGCCGGCCGACTCGGTGTACGAGGATCTCCGTGCGAAGTACGGGACGATGGATCGGTACGCGGACGCGACGACGATCGTGACGGAAACGACGTGGGAATCTGACGTCGGCGTCACGCGGAACGTGAGCGATTCGCCGATGGTCTTCGTATTCAACCGCGACGGACGGGGGCTCGCGAAGAGCATGCAGGGGGCCGTCGCGTTTGACGGACAGACGATCATTCGGACCGGTTTCGACCCGACGACGTTCACAACCGAGCAGGCGGAGGCGGGCGAGACGATCACGTCGCTCGTCGCTCAGCACCCGACGATGGCGAACACGCTCGCGCACCCGATGCTGACGCTGCTCGACCCGGCGAACGGCAGCGGGGTCTCGCCGCTCGGCGCGATTGTCGACGTTCGGGGGATCCGAGACGCGGAGCGCGGAGGGACGACGTACTACGTGCTCGAGGTCACGACGCGGACGGAGCCGACCGACGACCCGATGCGCACGGCGATGGGGATGCCGAGCGAGTCGGCGACGTACGAGGCTTCGATCTGGGTGGAGGCGACGAGCGGGCTGGTTCGCGCAGTGGTCTACGACAGCGCCGACGCGTACCGCGCGCTGTACGCGCAATCCGGCATGACCGAGATCGCGACGCACGAGGTGCGGTACACCTTTGAAAACATCAGGCTCGATGACGCGGTCGAGAATGACGCGTTCCGACTGAACGTCGATGGGCGTCAGGAGGCGGACTCGATCGGTTGGAACTACAGCTACGACGACGAGGAGACGACCACCGACGTGATTGGCGGCTTGACCGACGCCTCCCGGTTCGTTCATGAGGAGGCGCCAGGGTTCAGCGGTCGGACGCTCAGCGGCGAGGCGTTCGAGCTCTCGTCGCTTCGCGGGAAGGTCGTGCTGATCGACTTCTGGGCGACTTGGTGCGCCCCATGCGTCCGGGCGATCCCTTCGATTCAAAAGCTCAGTGAGCGGTACGGCTCCGAGGGGCTCGTGGTCGTCGGGGTGAACCAGGACCAGGCGGGGATGCGGGACGTGGTCGAGACGTTCGTCGCGGAGCACGGCGTCACGTTCACGCAGGTCATGGACACGGACGGGGCGATCGGCGAGGCGTACGGCGTGACCGGGATTCCGACGACCGTGCTGATCGACCGCGAAGGCGTGGTGCAGTCGTACGGCGTCGGTTTCAGCGGTGAGGAGGCCTACGACGAGAAGATTCGGCGTGTCCTCGCGGGCGAGAAGCTCGAGAAACCCGAGGCGCCAGCGCCGGTTAGCGAGTCATTTCAGGAAGTCAACGCCGGGGCGGTGAGCGTTCGGACCGAGACGATGCGAGGGGCGGCCTGGCTGCGGCAGCCGTTCGTCGGCGAGGACGGGGTTCAGCGGGTAGCGATGGTGTCGCAGACCGGCGGGTTGGTGGTGTTTACGCCCTCGACGGGCGCGTACGAAGAGTTGGACCTCGACGGCATGAACGCGGGGCGGAGCATTTCGGCGTTCACACGCGGGCCGGATGGCGGGTGGCTGATCGCCTGGTCGAGTTCGATGTCGTCGAGCGATCTGACGCTCAGCGGGTTCAAGCCTGACGGGACGCGGGCTTGGTCGGCGCGGCTCGGCGTGACGCCGGCGGAGCAGACGATGTATCAACCGTTCCTCGCGACGGGCGATCTGACGGGGGACGGGCAGGCGGAGGCGGCGTTGTGGGTCGGCATGAGCGACATGTCGAGCATGACCATGGACACCGCTCTGCTGGTCGTCGACGCGGCGAGCGGCGCGGTGCTGACGCGTCGACTGATGGACCTGCAGGGGGCGAGCGGGGTGGAGCTGGCGCCGGCGGCCGAGGGGCGGCCCGGGCGGCTGATCCTGTTCGGCTTCATGAACTCGGCGACGGTGGAGTTCGGGCTGTAGAGGAGGATCTTTGGGCGAGGACGGATTGCGGCTCGTCCGAGAGTTGACCGCGCGTTTGACCGAGATACGCTTACGCCTGCGGCCTGAGCCGCGACAACCCGATCATTCCCCGATAGCTCAATGGTAGAGCGAGCGGCTGTTAACCGCTAGGTTGTAGGTTCGAGTCCTACTCGGGGAGCTTGGCAGGCCCGTGTCCAAAGGACGCGGGCCTGTTTGTTTACTGGGGCGGGGTCGAAACGGCCCCGTTGGGGGCGTCAAGGGCGGGGTGCGGCGCTCTCGGGTTTGTGATCGGCGAGTGGGTGGCGACCGGGACCCCCGGCTCGGCGGGCCGGCGGGGCCAAGACTCTCGCGCTCTCTGACTCTCGGTTAGCAGCGGTGCGAGGAATGGGTGCTCTTGGGCGTCAGTTTCGAGAGTGGGTTGCTCACTCCTGCTGGCGGAGCACCACATGAAGCGTCTGTGGCGTGCCCCGGCCCCGACCTACGACGCCCCCCAATGCAAACACCACGAATCGCGTTCTCTGTGGCCACACTGCAAGCCGGCATGCATCTGGGCCGTGAGATCGCGAAGGCTATCCGCCCATCGTGCTCTCCCCGAAGCGGGGCCACTCATCGGGGACGAGCTTGAGCCCGCCTCGCCAGCGCTCGACGATCGACTCTTGGTACCACTCCTCGTCGATGTCTGCGTGCTCCGTGATAACGACCTGAAAGCGGGGGCTAAGAGACGCCACTGCGTCAAACACGAACTTGAACATCCGCGACACCGCCTGGCGGTCATCCTCCCCCACATCAGCGAATGCTCCATCGACATCCCGCTCGGGGGGAAAGTAAACCTGAGACGGTTGGTCGAGGAACAGAAACCGTGGGACCGGGCGGTTTCGCTTCGTGAACCACTCATGAAGAGCAAGATGCGCAATCAGGTGATAGCCCACCCAGTTCTCGCCACTTCCCATGCGGTCCATGGGTACTGGCCCGTCGGCAGTGTCTGACACGATCGTCAGCTTTTTAAGATCAAGACGGAGTGGGAACTCGGAATGCTCGAGGTCAAGAGCTTCAGCCCACCTCGTCATCCAGCTGCTTATCACCGACACGATGGAAGTCAGTCGTTCCCAGATTGCGTCGTTGCTCAAATCGGATTCGATCGCCTCACACTGAGCTCGGAGCCTCTTGGCCTCCGATTCGAGATCAGAGGTATCTGGGAGGTCAGGAACGCTTTCAACGTACAGGCTGACGCGCCCGAGGATGTGCGACCGGCGGGCGGCCCGGTCATGGAGTTCCTGTACCGCTGCACTTGCTGCCTGAACAGCCTGCATCTCGCTTCGATTCTTTGCCAACGCCTCGTTCACCGAAGCAAGCTTGATCTCCAGCTCGGCGATGGCCTTCTCAATCTGTGGGCCGGATTGGACTACGGTCTCCAAGCGCGAAGAGACATCCGTCAGCATGGAGCGGATGTCCTCTACACTAGGATGCGTTGCATCATCGCCCAGCTCGCGAGTGCACAGTGGACACACGCTACCTGGCGTCGAGCCTTCGAAGATTCCTACGGATTTGAGCCTTGCGGCTTGCTCCGTTGCCTCGCGAGAGAATCCCGCCTCGTACGATTCAAGGCTTCGTGCAGCGGAAACATCGTCGCGGAGTCGTCGCTGCTCATCGATGAGTCGATCGCGATCTGCTAGCAGACGCCCGTACTCGTCTCCCTCAGGTATAGCAACATCGAGCGAAGCCAAAGGTGTAGAAGCAACCTCCCGCAGCGCCCCAATCGCCTCGTCCCAGCTTTGGGATACCGCTGAGGTCAGTCCAGCGTCTCGTGCCTGAGCAAGTAGGGACGCGGCCTTGCTCACTCCGTCGCCGCGAAGAGCGGTCAGCTCAGCGAGCTGCCGCTCTACGCTTCGCAGCCTTTCCTTCAACCTACGAAGCTCCTCTCGACGCTTTACGAAATCATCGTCGACCGCCCCCAGAAAGTAGGGCAGCGTGTCCTTGAGTGCTTGCGCCTTCCAGTTGTCCGAGGAATCGTGGAAGAGCTGCTGACGGCGAATGATCTCGTCTTGTGGCTGAAAGCACAGCATCAGTCCATGGCGAACCGAGGCGGAGAGTGGCGATCGCGTCTGGCTTTCCGGCGGCTCGTGCACATGATCGCCAATGCCGGTCCACGAGCTGAGCAGTGCTTCTAATCCCTTCGTGTTTGTGGTCTGACGCAACTCGCCGCCATCTGGAATCGCAACCTCTGATCCGACCTCAACGAGGCAATCTTCTGACGACTGCGCTGTGGGACCCGGACAACGTCTCGCTACGAACGCCTGCCCGCCATCCAACTGAAGCCGGAGCCCAAACCACGATACACAACGCCGAATCGGTCCTTCGGGCACACGGCATTCGCCCGAGCCGAAGCAGTAGTCAACAATGTCGATCAAAGCCGACTTGCCCGTTTTGGACGCGCCAGTGATCACGTTCGTCGCTCCCGGCCGCAGCGAGAGGGCGCGTGACTCGCCTTCATGGCTGTAGACGACGATATCGAGAATCTGGAGACTCATGGCTTTACACCCCACAGGGCTAGTACAGTCGACGGTCCGCCCGCTCGCGCGAACCACCGGCCGACAAAGATTGACCGCTTTGTGCAGGCAGACACTTCATCTGATGCGATCTCGCGTAGCGTCGTCGTCACGGCCGATCGGTGACTCACGTCCGCTTCCACAGCGGCACCGGGGAAGCGCAGGATTCCTCTGATGCCAGCGAAGAGCAGGCCTTCACGTGTGTACGGAGCAAGCGCCTTTGCGCGATCGGCAAGGCGGCCGCGAATCAGAGGATGTTCCTGTAGCCAGACAGCGAGCGACGTTCTCACATCTCGGGGCAAAGCATCTCGGGTGCGATGATGGAGCACGATCGGCAATACCAGGAAGGATTCTTCAAGTGAAAGTCCGCGCTCGGACTCTTGTCGGTATCCGGACGCCGCGTGCCAAAGCAGAATTCCGCAGAAGGACGGGCTCAATAGGCTCCGCTCTTCAACTGACCGCTGCGCCCAAGGAATCATGCCGAGGCCTCCGATCCCGATAGGAGCTGGGCAAGGCGATCGCGGAACTCCGGATGCCAGCCAATCCGGGCTTCATCCGCCAAGATATGAAAGGATCCGCGGCAGATAAAAGGCTCGGTCACACTTGCGCGGATTGGATGCTGAGTGCGCTCCGCCCATTTCAGCACCACGTCCCTCGCCGCGGTTACCCTTGCATCCTCGGTGGCTCCGTCACCCAGCTCGTCACGCATGCCGTCAAAAACCAGCTCCCATTCCTCGACCAGCCGCTTCTCGTACTTGCTGAGCTCAAGATCGACAACCATCTCCAAGCGAAGCCAGCGGGAACGCTGCTCGAACGCCCTGTAGTAGTCGCGAATTGCCGCGGCCACACGCCGTTTACCTGCCTTCACCAACTCCAGCTGCCGCACAAACGTAGAGTTGTCGTGCGCCGCTCGCGTTGCGTCGTCAAGGCTGAAGTCAAGCAAATCGTCGTCAATAGGTAGCGACTCCTGCTTGAACTGCTCCCGCAATTCACCCATCACTGATTCAAGCTCGACCGACCCGATGCGATCTTCTGGACTGTTACTCAACTGCTTGAGTATGCGTCGAAGCCACCACCCCTCCAGTCGCTCCAGAAAAGCCTCGTGATCCTTCTTCCCCGCGGCCCAAAAGACCTCCTGTTTCAACTCAGAATCCAGCGACTCGATCATCGGCGAACCATCTAAGATTGTTACCCGCTCAAGCAGGGCGAGGCGCTGTGCCCGCGATGCTCGCAGGTACACGTCATATGCCGACGCATTAGCCTGACTAGTCGAGGATCCAGGGACTAAATCAAGGGCCTGTACGGCAGCATTGACGTCTCGATTACCATTGCGAAGCAGCGAGGCAATCGAACCCTCTGGGGCGAGTGCGGTCGTCACGAGTACAAGGCTCGTATTGGCCTGAATAGAGCCCTTCTCGTGCCCTTCGAACCACACCCGCAAAGTCTTCCACAGGTCGGTACTCATATCAGACAAAGACGCTGCCTCTGCCCGGTGGTGCTTGGTTTGCAGGAGCTCCGCTGGAGTGCCGCCCGTCGACTCGAACGCGACATCATCAAGTGTCTCGATCGACACCAAGAACTCGGATGACAGCTTAAGACGCTGCAGCGCCCACAACAAGGCGCTGCGGACCTGGTATAAATAGCCTAACGCGGGGTCTACAGCGGTGAAAGTATTTCGGTCGCTCTGCGACATGTTGCACCCTCACTCAGCGCGAGACACCTTCATCACCTCGTCACAGAGGTAGTTGAGCATTATGTCCGCAACATGGCCACTCTTGCGTTCTTTCGGCCGCTGGCCGCGAGCCTGAGACATCGACACCATGGTATGCGTTCGCGCGAAGGGCCGCTTGCTCGTCGGTCACCTACTCCAGAGGACGGAATGGCAGTGCGACACTTCGCCCCGTTCGTGCAGATATAGAGGATGCACGGCCCGTTGGTGAACAGCCGGCGAGGCCCGGAGGCATCCATCATGGACGGACGGACCGCACGGAACGCGGGGCGGCGATCGCGTGCGCCGCGGGCAACGAAGCCGACCGAGACGCGGCGGCAGGAGCTTGTCGCGCTGCTGGGCGATGGTCTCGCCCGGGCGATCGAGCAATCTCCGCGAGTTGGCGACGAACTCTCAGAATCTGCCGCGACACGAGTTGAACTTCCGGGCGATCTAGGCCTCAGTGTGGCCACGGGCGACCGTTGCCCGCGGGACGGAGGCTCGTAATGCCGGAGTCGGCTTCGCACATCCAGAGAGAACTCGTCGCGCTCGAGGACATGACCACGCGCGAACTCCGCGAGCGGTATGAGGAGGTCTTCGGCGAGGCGGCGAGGTCGAGCAACCGGCGTTGGCTGATCCGGCGGATCGCCTGGCGGATCCAGGTGCTAGCCGAGGGCGATCTCGCGGCTCGGACCGTGGAGCGCATTCGGGACCAGGCGATGGCGCTCGGCCGTGACGACGACCTGCGGGGCCGCCCGCCTGCCGG
>PAKY01000126.1 GCA_002706885.1 Phycisphaerae bacterium | reverse complement strand
GCACGCGACGAGCGTGATGACACCCTGGTTCCTGGCGGGCGCCATCGACGTCTCGTGGAAGGCCCGCCGCGCGGCGACGATGCTGGGAGAACTCGGCGCCCGCCGAGGCGTCGCCGTGGACGCGGTCGGGCGAGTGGTCGGCGCGGTTGACGCGATCACGCTGCTCGCTGACCCTTCGTCGGTCGTCGCGGACCGCCTCGAGCCAGTCGGCGAGCTGGCGGATGGGATCACGATCCGCGACGCGCTCGTCATCCTGTCGCACAACGGCGCCAAGATCGGGGTGGTCGTCGATTCCGGGGGCTCGCCAATCGGCGTGGTAACGATCGAGGACCTGCTGGCGCCGCTCATTCGGAGCGGAGACAAGGAATAGCGACGTCGCCGCGGGTGATTGTCTCTGCGGGGTCCGCCGCGGCGTGGGCTCGCGTGAAAGGATTCACCATGAAGAGTGCTGTCACCGGACTTGTCGCGATTTTGGTCGGGTTTGTCGCGGTGCGGCTGATCCTTCCGAGCGAGGTCGCCGCCACCCCGATTTCATTCCAGAACACGCCGGCTCTGTCGGAGGCCGTCGCTCAGGCTCAATCAGAGGGCAAGGCTGTCGTGGCGGTGGTAACGGCGGATTGGTGCGGCCCGTGTCAGAAGCTCAAGGGCGAGACGCTTTCCGACCCCCGCGTGGCGGGGTTCATCGAGGCTCACGCCCTCCCGGTCTATCTCGAGGACAAAGCGGATCGCGACACGATCGCCAGTCTCCAGGTGACCGGGTATCCCACGACGCTCGTCTTCCGCGATGGCGAGGAGATTGCGCGTGCGCCCGGGTACGCGCCTGCCGCAGACTATCTCGCGTTTCTTGAGCGAACCCTTGGCGACTCCGCGGCCGTGGTTACGCCAGAGGGTTGATGAACAGTCCGGTGGCGAGCTTCGGGAAGAAGAACGTCGACTTCTGAGGCATGAGCTCGTTGGCGTGGCTGATCTCACGCACCGCGTCGAGCGGGGTCGGGCGGACGATCACCGCGATCTGAGCGAATCCGCCGCCGCCGCCAGCGCCGGTTTCCGCGCCGCTTCCGATCTCGATCACCTCGTCCATCGAGTGCGGGAACGCCCACTTGACGTCCTTGCCGCCGTTGAGCTTCGGGACGCAGATGTCCTCGACAATCAGGTGCTGGACGAGGGCGACATCGAGCGTTCGCCACGCGCGCGGCTTGTCGGCGAACCGCCCCGCGAGCGGGTCCGCCTCGGCGGGCGTCGCGAGGAAGCATGAGCCGGACGCGAAGTCGATGACCCCGAGAACGTTCTCAGCGCCTGCGGCGGCCTTGGAAGCGATCGCGGAGTCGAGGGCGCGTGGGTCCTGACCGACGGGCTCGAGGTCGACCTTGCCTTCGCATGCGGTTTTGAAAGCGTCGAGCGAGTAGTCGGCCATGCCCCCGAGAACGCGGTGGGTGGGCCCGATGTACAGCCCGGGGTCGGACATGCTCACCATCACGAACATTGTGCGACGCGCCGGGTGGTCGGCGGGGATGGGAGCGTCAGCTTCCAACGAGGCGAGGTAGTTCACGGCGGTGTTGTAGCGGTGGTGGCCGTCGGCGATGAAGACGTCCTCGCCCTCGAGGGCCGCCTGGTAGGCCTCAGTGGTGTCGCGGTCGGAGATCGTCCAGATCTCGTGTGTGACGCCGTCGCCGAGATCAGCGGTCGCGTCGGCGGCGCGGGACTCGGTGACGGCTCGCACGATCTCGGTGGCCTTGCCGTCCTCGTCGGGGTGAAGGCCGAAGATGGGGCTGAGCTGCGTCTTGGTGGCCTTCATGAGGGCCATCCGGTCTTCCTTGGGGCCGCTGAAGGTCTGCTCGTGCGGGAGGACACCTCCACCTTCGCGGGGCCCGAGCGGTACGGTTTCAACCGCGCACGACATTCCGCAGCGTTCGTACGTGCGACCCTCGACGTCGAAACGCTGGCGGTACGCGAACATCGCGGGCGTTTCGCTGCGGGAGACGATGCCCTCGGCGAGCCAGTTCTTGAGCGTCGCCGCGGCGCCCTCGTAGGCGGCGGGCGGGCCGAGTTCCTTGGCGGGGACGTGGGGGAGGTCGACGCCGACGACGTTCGCCTCGTTCTTCGCGATCAGCTTGGCCTTCTGATCGGCGCTCAGGACGTCGTAGGGCGGCGCGACGAGCTGGCTCAGATCACCCGACCCGGCGTTGTACTGGATGGCGTGGAACGGGAAAACGGTGGGCATGGCGGACTCCGTGGATCGAGGCTGATGTCTGCGTCCTGACGGTCGGTGCTGGAGCTGAAACCGGCCTGAACGGGGCCGCGGGTCTCGTTGGGCAACCCGGCCGTCGGTCGTGCCGATCGGTTGGACTCTACCCTTGGGGCATGATGAACTCGACCGCGACGCTGGCAAAGGGTCTCGAACCGCTCGGAGGCGAGGCGCCGAGGACGCTCGTGGTGCGCACGGCGGGCACGAACTGTGACGCAGAGCTCTGTCGAGCGTTCGAGCTCGCGGGGGCGGCGGCGGAACTGGTTCACGTCGATGTGCTCTGTCGCGAGCCGAAGCGGGTCGACGGAGCGGCGATCATCGCTCTGCCCGGGGGGTTCAGCTACGGGGACGACATCGCCTCGGGGCGATTGCTCGCGGCACGGCTCCGGTTGAAGCTCTGGCCGGCGCTTCGGGCGGCGGTGGAGCGGCGGACACCGATGATCGGCGTGTGCAACGGGTTTCAGGTGCTCGCGCAGCTCGGGCTGGTCCCGGGCGGCGAGGCGGGGGCCGCAATCGACGACGAAGCGCCCGAGGCAACGGTGGCCCTTGCGAACAACGCGGGCGGGCGGTTCATCGACCGGTGGGTCGAGGTCGAGGCGCCGAAGGAGAGCCCGTGCGTGTGGACGAAGTCGCTTCGTGCGTCCGCCGGGCGGACGATGTTCCCGATCGCCCATGCCGAGGGGCGGGTCGTAGCGCGGTCGGAGGCGGAAGTCGACGCGATGGGTATCGCCGGGCGGGTGGCGCTGCGGTACGTGGACAATCCGAACGGTTCGATGGGAGATATCGCGGGCCTGTGCGATCCATCAGGCCTGATCTTTGGTTTGATGCCGCACCCGGAGCGATTCCTCGACGCCGCGAGGTCGCCCCTGGCGAGGCTCGACGGATCGTTCAACGCGGACGGTCCAACGGCGGGGCTGATGATCTTCCGTGACGCGATCGAGTACGTGGCCAGAGGGGCGCGTTAGGCAGCGGTCCAGGCGCCGCGCCGCGGGGCTTGGTCGGTAGACTCCGTTCGTGGTCAGCGACGGCACAGTTCAGCGGTCAGGTGGCGTGGTCAACGAAGACACCCCCTGTATCTCATGTGGCTACAACCTGCGAGGCATGCCGCTCAACGGGCGTTGTCCCGAATGCGGGGCGCCGGTCCGGCGACAGAAGCGTGAGCGGTTCGCTGACAACCTGACCGACGCCCCAATGTGGTACCTCCGTGTTCTTGCGGCGGGATTCAGCCTGATGGCGTTCAGCGTGGTTGGCGCGGTCGTCTGGACGGTCTACGTCGGATGGAAGAGTTCGCAGTGGACGCCGCTGTCGCAGGACGTCGTCGCGATCGTCTACGCGGCGTTCCCGTTGATGTGGCTGGGCGGCACGTGGCTCGTGACGACCAAGCGGCCGCTCGGGCCGACGACGGTGCGGGACCCGTTGCTGGAGAATCGGAAGCTCCGGACGGCGGCGCGATTGTTGCAGTTGTTGTTCCTCGCGGCGGTCGGGTTGTCGTTTGTCGCCTCGATGAGTGGACTGGTCTGGGTCGCCGTGATCGCTGCCATCACGCTCGTCCTGAGCCTCTTCGGCACGGTTCCGGTGTGTGTGTACACGTCGAGCCTCGCGGACTGGGCGGGTGAGACCGGTATCGGCTCGCGGTTGCGGGCTTCGGCGTGGATGATCGCGGTGTGCGGCTCGCTGTGCCTGACGACACAGTTGATCCTGATGATCCCCAATCTGCAGGCCGCCCTGCTGGTGATGATCGGGTCGGTGATCACGGGCCTCGGCTCGTTCATCGGGGTGCTGTTGCTCGTTGCATCGGTCGTCCAGTTGGCCAACACGTCGGTTTGGGCGATGGGGAACGCGACGTCGGCGAAGAAGCGCGAGCTTCGGATCGCAATGAAGAAGCAGGAAGAGGAAGAGAAGCAGGCGAAGCGCGACGCGGAAGTGCAGGAACGGTTGCGGGCACAGGAAGCCGCCGCGTTCGACAGCGCCGACGCCTACGAGCAGGCCATGGGCGAGGCGCCGATTCCGCTCTCAACGTCGCGGGGGAGGCCGGACGACGAGGACGAGATCGATCGACGCCTCACCGCTCTTTCGGCGTCTGACGTGGAAGAGACGGTCGCGGACGAGAACCTCATCGAGCTTGGGTCCGATAGCGGTCCCGGAACGGATGATGTCTCCAAGCGGCCACGGCCCAAGGGAGCGCACATCGTCCAACGCACCAGCGACGAGGTCGATCCATACGACGTGGAGCCCGACTGACCGTCGACTGTCTGGGGGCGGGTGATTGGTCGGGGAGCGGGCGGCCTCTACCATCCGGTTGTGATCGGTTCGAATCGACTCCAGCCAGATGCTCGGTCGGGCCCGGGTTGCGCCCGGGGTCGGCGGGTGCTCGTCGCGATGTCGGGCGGCGTTGACTCCTCCGTCGCGGCGGCCCTTCTGGTCAAGGCGGGGTACGACGTCGTTGGCGTGTTCATGCGGCTCGGATCGCCCGGGGAGACGCTGGATGAGCTGACCGACGCGGCTGAGTCCTGCGAGGCCGGCGCGAGCGTGAGGATCGGCAAGCAGGGGTGCTGCTCGGTGAGCGACGCCGCTGACGCCCGCCAGGTGGCCGCGGAGCTCGGCATTCCGCTCTACGTCGTCAATTTCAAGAAGGACTTCGGGCGGATCATCGACTACTTCGTGGACGCGTACGCAGAGGGGCGGACACCGAACCCTTGCGTGCGGTGCAACGACTGGCTCAAGTTCGGCAAGCTGCACGAGTACGCGAAGCAGATCGGCGCGGAGGCCGTCGCGAGCGGTCACTACGCGCGGGTTGAGAGCGGGCCGGATGGGCCGCGGCTTCTGCGGGGCGTCGACGGTTCGAAGGACCAGAGTTACGTTCTCTTCGGAGCGCCGCGTGAGCAGCTCGGGGCGATGATGCTCCCGGTGGGGGGGTTCGAAAAGTCGGCGATCCGGGAGATGGCCCGCGAGCGGGGGCTCCCGGTCTTCGACAAGCCGGACAGCCAGGAGATCTGTTTCGTCCCGGACAACGACTACGCGGGGCTCGTCGAGCGTCGGCGACCGGAACTCGCGGCGAGCGGTCAGATCATCGATTCATCGGGAGAGAAGCTCGGAGAGCACGGCGGGCAGCATCGGTTCACGATCGGCCAGCGTCGCGGGGTCGGCGTCGCGCTCGGGCATCCGATCTATGTCATCGACAAGGACCCGGCGCACAACACGGTGACGGTCGGGGCGCGAGAAGCAATGCTGGTCGAGCGGGTCGAGGTCGGCGAAGCGAACTGGCTGGTCGAGCCTCCGAGCGAGCCACGACGGGTGCTCGCCCAGTATCGGTCGCACGCCGAGCCGGTTGTCGCGTCGCTGTCGATGCTCGACGACGCGGTCGAAGCGGGACCCAGCGGGCGCTCGGGGCGGTTCGGGATCAGGTTTGGGGAGCCACAGGCCGCTGTTGCGGCGGGTCAAGCCATCGTGTTGTACGACATCGAGGAACCGGACGTCGTCCTCGGCGGCGGGTGGATCGAGCGGACCGAACGCGTCCGCGGCGAAGGGGTGTGCGCGTGACGACGGATTCAACCGACGCGGGGTGGACAGGGGACGAGCAGCCCTGGCAGATCGGCGTGTTCCTGACGGGGCACAACGCCGAGACGATGGACGCGCCAATGGACCTGGGCGGGGACGAGGACGGCCACATCGTCGGCGGCGCCGTGCTCCGGTTTCAGGCCACGGAAACACCGCTCGCGCCGGTGAAGGTGCGCGTGTCGCACGGATGTGCTCCGAGCACGGCGGCCGCGATGCTGCGCAAGATGGCAGAAATGATCGAGCGAGAGCCCAACCTGCTCCGCGACGAGCCCGGCTGGCAGGCGAGGCGCCTCCCGGACGGGACGGTCGCGAAGAAGAAGATCACAGTCGAGGGGCTCCGCGCCGTAGCGCAGGATCTCTCGCCCGAAATGCGGGCTCAAGTGCTCGACATGCTGGATCGGATCCGCCCAGCCATCGGTGATGAGCCGGGCGATCCGGAGGCCTGAGGCTCCTCCGAGTGGAGGAATCGATCAGGACTTGGCGGACTTGCTCTTCGAGGGCACGATGACCCAGCGGTGACGCCAGCGGCGGCTCCGCCCCTTGCGCTTGGTGGTGGACCACCGCACGAGGCGCTTGGTGACGCCGTCTTCGACTCGTTCCTGTGCCATGATCAGATCTCCGTCGTTGTCGAGTGGTGTCGAGGCTGCTGTCGGATCAGGTGGGATCTTCTGCGCCCTCGGCGGGCGGGACCACCCACCGGCCCGGATTCTCGCTCGTCGGCAGGGGGTCAGATCATCTCGCCCGCGAGGGAGAGCCCATTCGCGTCGGTGATCCGGCATCGCGCGATACGCCCCACGAGGTCCTCGGGCGGGGTCGGGCCGTTCGTCGGGACCTCGACGTGAACGATCAGATCGCCGTCGGTCCGGCCAGCTAGCTGCGTTGTGGCGGCCGTCGACGGCTGCGTCGGGGCGGGACCGTTCGTCTCGGTCGGACCACTCGCGCCGCCGATCGTGATCGCGACCATGCCCGTCCCTGGCTTGACGTCGATGCCTCGACGCTTCCGCTCCGTGCGGCTGTAGCCCTCGATCATGATGTCGAACTCTCGCCCGATCTGCTCGCGGCTGATCTCGTCAGAGATCTCGGCCTGAACGGCGAGAAGGCGATTGTTGCGTTCGCGTTTGACCGACTCGGGCACGTCGTCCGGGATCTTGTCGTACGCCGTGGTGCCCGGGCGGGGTGAGTACTTGAAGATGAAGCAGTTCTTGTAGCGGGAGCGACGGACGAGATCGATGGTCTTTTCGAAGTCTTCGTCGGTCTCGGTCGGGAATCCGACGATGATGTCGCCGCTGAGCATGAGCGGTCGCCCGATCTCCCGCTGATCGAGCTTCTCGCGGCAGCGAGCAACGACGTCGTCGTACTCGGCGACGGTGTAGCCGCGGTTCATCATCTTGAGCATTCGGTCGGAGCCGCTCTGGGCAGGGATGTGGATGTAGCGGCAGAGACGCGGGCTCTCGCGGATGACGTCGAGGATGTCGTCGCCGAAGTCGCGCGGGTAGCTGGTGACGAAGCGCAGACGCTGGATCGCGGGGACCTCGTCGTGGATGCGTTTCAGGAGATCGGCGAAGGTGGTGGTGTTCTGTCCGCTGAGCGGGTCTCTTCGGTGACCGCCCTTGAACGCGCGGCCCTTCTGCGGCTGGGTGACGCCGTCGACGGTGACGGCGGCGCCGTGCTCGAAGCGGTAGTGGTTGACGGTCTGGCCGAGCAGCGTGATCTCGATCACGCCCGCGTCGGCGAGGCGCTTGCATTCGTCGATGATGTGCTCGGGGGGGCGGTGAACCTCGGCGCCGCGGGTGAACGGCACGACGCAGTAGGTGCAGAACTTGTTGCAACCGCGCGTGATCCGCACGTAGGCCGAGGTCCCGCCGACGCCGTCCACGGGCGAGACCGAGCGGCTCAGGTCGAGCATCTCGAGGTTGTCGCCCGCCGCGGCGAGCGTGCCGGAGCGACGCGAGGCCGAACCCTGCAGCGCGACCTGTCTCGCGGAGCGGGCCGGGGTGGTGCGCGTCGGGGCTTCGGTTGACAGGAGGCTCGAACGGGTGCGGGCGGCGTTGTCGATGAGCTCGGGGAGGCGGTCGAGCTCGGCGGGTCCGCAGAGGATGTCGACGACCGGCATCCGGTCGATGAGCGCTTCGCCGTCCCGCTCGGCCATGCAACCCAGGACGCCAACGACGAGCTCGGGACGGGCGGCCTTTGCCTTGGCGACTTCACCGAGGCGGCTCCAGACCTTCTGCTCGGCCCGTTCCCGAACGGAGCACGTGTTGTAAAGGACAACGCTCGCGTCGGCGGGGTCGGCGGTGAAGCGGTATCCGAGCGCGGAGAGGGCGCCGACGACAAGCTCGGAATCGAGCTCGTTCATCTGACAGCCGAACGTTTCAAGATAGACGGAGCCTGAGGCCATGGCGAGAACTCTACGCGGCGCCTCGCCCCGGTAGCATGACGCCGTGGCAACGCGATGGGTCCGGGAACTCTCGATCTCGTACAAGCTTCCGCTCCTGCTCGGGGCGTCGGTGGCGGCGATCGTCGTCATCGCCTCGGCCCCGGCGTGGCTCCGCATGCGGGAGCTGGTGCGGGTCGGCGAGTACGAGCTGAGCCGCACGCTCGTGCAGGCGTGGCTCGAAGAGCATCCCGACGCCGACGGGACGCGACCGCGCCGGGTCATCGCGGGGGCGACGATCCGGGCGATCCCGATCGACGAGATCGACGCTCGGGACGAGCGTGCGACCGAGGCGTTCGAGGCGCTCCCGCCGCCGTCCGCCGATCGGGCCGTCGACACGGTGATGCTGGAACGGTGGGAGGGGCTGGGTCGGCGGTACCTCTACGCCGAACGCAGGCCGGCGCCGGACGGCGAGCCGACGCTCATCGTTCTGGAGCGCGTCAGCGAGAATGCGGGGGTGCAGCTCGGCGTGAACTCGCTCTATGTTTTCGGCGCGGGCTTCGTGGTGCTGGGTGTGGCGCTGGTGGCGTTCTACCTGATCAGCTCGCGTCTGGTGCTCCGCCCGCTGCGATCGCTGCGGCTCTGGGCGGAGGCCGTGCGCGACGGAAACACCGACGAGCGTGTGGACATCACCACGGGCGACGAGTTCGGGCAGCTCGCCGAGACCTGCAACCTGATGCTCAACGCGTTGCGTGAGCGAGAGGTCCGGCTCCGGGCGATCAACACGTCTCTCGATGGCAAACTCAACCAGCTCGCTGAGGCCAACGCCACGCTCGACGAGGCCTCGCGGCTCAAGGGCGAGTTCATCGCGAACATGAGCCACGAGCTGCGGACGCCTCTGAACGCGATCATCGGGTTCGGTGATCTCTTGCTAGACGTGGCTCGCCAGGAAACATCAGAGCTTCCCGAGGGCGAGAACCCGCCGCCGATCCTCGAGCGTCGCACGCGCTACCTCGAGCACATCGTCTCGGCCGCCCGTGGGCTGCTGCACCTGATCGAGAGCATGCTCGAGCTGGCAAAGATCGAGGCGGGGCGGGTGCGGGTCGCGGTCGAGCCGGCGGACCTCGGCGAGCTGTGCCGCGGGGCGGCGATGATGATGGAGCCGCAGGCGCGGAAACGTCGGGTCGGGATCGAGCTCGACCTGCGGGTGTCGCCGCGTGTGGAGACCGATCCGCGGAAAGTGCAGCAGATCCTCCTGAACCTGCTCTCGAACGCAGTGAAGTACGCCGCGCCGGGGGAGGATGAGGACCGCGGCGATGGCGAGGTCATCATCCGACTGGAGTCGCTCGTCGCCGAGCCCGCGGCCGTGCGGCTCAGCGTGATTGACAACGGCTCGGGCATCCCGCCCGAGGATCAGGAGCGGATCTTCCAGAAGTTCGAGCAGCTCGACGCGAGCGAGACGCGGTCGCACGGCGGGGCGGGGCTTGGACTTGCGATCAGTCGCGAGCTCGCGGCGATGCTGCAGGGTGAACTGCAACTCGTGAGTCACATGGGGCTCGGATCGATGTTCAGCCTGATCCTGCCCGTGTCCTACGACCACGACCGACCGGCCATGCAGCCGGGCGAGCAGCGTTTCGAGGGTGCCGTGTCGAGGGGGTGATCGCGTCAGCGCCTGATAGCCGCGGGGAAATGCCGCACGGCCGGCGACTTCGCGGACGGCTCCCACGCGACACTGACGATGTCGATGCGAACGGAACGAACCTTGCGACGCTGTTGCAGATGACGCGCGACGCGGAGGAGGCGTTGACGTTGCTCTGCGCCGACGCGCTGCGATGGGGCGATAGCGGGGCTGTCGGCGATGGTCGATTTCACCTCGACAATCACATGCGTGTCCGCGCGGCGGTCGAAGCAAACGAGATCGACCTCGCCGTACGGCGTGCGGAAATTTCGCGCGACAACGCGAAGGCCGATCGACTTGAGATATCGCGCCGCCGCTCGTTCGCCCTCTCGACCGGTTCGATGGGATCGTGGTCGATCGTCGGCGCGCCGTCCGAACAGGCCGGCCAGCGTTCGCGCGACCCCCGACGCCATCTACCGGTTTACCCAGAAGCGTTCGTGGGCGATATGCACGAGCCGGCGCCAGATGTCCTCGATCGCTGAGGTCATGTTGGAGCGTTCAACCATCGTCCGGAGGAACTGGTTCTGGAGTTCGGCGACACGCTCGGAGCGGAGCTGCTGCTCGATGGCTCGTTGGGCCTCATAGAGGGAGACCGAATCGCGGCGGATCTCGATCAGCCCGATCCAGTACGCCCGGGACCCGACGTTGATCGGGCCCGCGTGCTCGCCAGGGGCGAGCGAGCGTGCCGCTTCGTTGAGGTTGTCAG
This sequence comes from Phycisphaerae bacterium, assembly GCA_002706885.1. GTDB lineage: Bacteria > Planctomycetota > Phycisphaerae > Phycisphaerales > UBA1924. The sequence continues at coordinate 2,010 of PAKY01000126.1, read as the reverse complement.
CGCCGAAGAACTCTGCTTCCTCGTAAGGCCCGTCGAGTCGGGCGGCGCGGGTGTGCTCGTTCGGGGCGTCGAAGCCGTTCGCCTCGATCGCGGCGACACTCGCGAACGCCTCTCCGCTCGCAAGTCGGTCGCCGACTTCCTTCACGACCGCGTCATCGCTCGCGGGAACAGAGATCAGCTTGAAGATCGCGTGCGGGGGCGGGTTGTACAGCTCGACGTCTCGGTTGTACCGCTGCTCGATGTCGCGCCACGAAACCGTCGCGCGGTTCAGGATCTCGTCGCGGATCGTCAGCGTGACGAGCGCTTCCTGACGCCTGCGGGCGAGGAACTCTTCTTCGGTCTGGTCGCGTTCGCTTCGGAGCGTCTCCTGGGCGAGGCGGCGGCTTCCGTAGTTCTGGCTGAGCAGTTCTTCTCGAACGCCTTCGAGGAAGGCACGAAGTCCCTGCTCCTGCTCGGGCGAGAGGCGGGCCGCGGCCTCGGCTCGAAAGAGCTCGTCGGCGAGGAGCTGGTTGAGTTCGTCCTCGATCTCGTCCTCGACCATCTTGAGCCACTCCGCCTCGCGCATCCGTCGGGCCGCTGCGCGGAAACGGCCCTCGAGCGGGTCCAGGAAGTGGTCGGCGTAGATCGGGAGCCCGTTGATGTCGCCAACCTTCGACTCGATGAGCTCCGCCTCCTCGATCGCTGCCGTCCCGGCGGCGAGCGGAGGCGTTCCGGGCACACCCTCGAACCGACGGGCGTCGAGCGGCGGGCGGGCCGGAGCCGTCTCGTTCGAGACGGTCGCATCGCGTGCCTTGGTTGTCGATGGCGCCCGAACAGGTCCGACGAAAGCCGCGGAATCGATGGTCTGAACCGGACCGCGATCAGGGAGGGCAACGTGTGAGCCGCGGCAGCCGGTCAGCGCCGTCGTGGCGACTGCGGCTGCGAGAACGAGCGGGCGACGCGGGGCGAGTGCGATTGGCGCCAAGACGGATCCTCCGTGTGCGATCCCTCCGCGAAGGCGGGGGTGGCGGCTACAGTGCCCGACGAACGCCGAGCGAAAGGGGGCCGACGTCCATGGCCGACGACCAGCAACCAAAGATTATCGTCGATGACGACTGGAAGACGCAAGCGCAGGCCGAGAAGGACAAGCTCCGTGAGCAGTCGGCGCCGAAGGGCGACGCGGGAAGCGACGGCGCGGCGCCCGATCCGAACCGTCCGATCGGGTTCATCGATCTTGTCCAGATGCTCGCGACGCAGGCCCTGATGTATCTCGGCGCCTTCCCCGATCCGCAGACGGGCAAGGCGATGATCTCCCTCGATATGGCAAAGCTCCACATCGACCTTCTCGGCGTGGTCGAAGAGAAGACCAAGGGCAACCTGACCGACGAGGAAGAGAAGGCGACCTCGGGCATGGCCAACGAACTGCGTATGCAGTACGTGGAGATGACCAAGGCCGTCCAGCGGGCCGTCGCGGAGGGTCGGATCGGACCCAACGGTGAGCTCAGCGGCGGACTCGGCGGCTCGGAAGGGGCTTCGCCTCTGCAGAACCCACCCGCCTGATCGCCGATAGTCTGGTTCTTGCCCCACGCCGGGGGAATCGGCGAGGGTGGCTCAGGGGGATTCGTTCCATGTCGAAGAGCGACACGGCCAACGGCGTTCACTTCCTGCTTCGGCGACTCCATTCGCTATCGGGTGTGCTGCCGATCGGCGTCTTCATGATCGTCCACCTGACGACGAACTCGTCGATCATCTGGGGGGGGCTGAATGCGCGGGCGGGCGGCGCGGACGGCGGACGCGAGTTCGACCAGACCGCCATCGCGACCTTTCAGCACGAGGTCGACTTCATCAACAACCTTCCGCTGCTGTTGTTGATCGAGATCTTCGGCCTCTGGCTTCCGATCGCGTTCCACAGCTTGCTGGGCGTGTATTACGCGACGACCGGCAAGTCGAACCTCGTCCGATACAGCTATCAGGACAACTGGCGGTACACGCTGCAGCGTTGGACCGGCTACATCGGTCTCGTCTTCATCT
>PAKY01000125.1 GCA_002706885.1 Phycisphaerae bacterium | reverse complement strand
CCGTCGCCATGCCATTCGCGAGAGGCGGCACGCCCTTCCCCGCGACGTAGAACTCGTTCGTGCTTCCCGCGCGGCTCCAAATCGCGATCCCGATGTAGACCGCGAAACTGACACCAACGAGTACAAATGTCCAGTCCTGAACGTCGAACATGCCCGAGCCTCACACTTCCCGAAGCCCGAGCCGACGCTCGAGACGATTGAGCAGGACGACGTACACCGCGATCAGCACCACGAAGACGTAAATCGCGCCCTGCTGGGCAAACCAGAACCCAAGCGGCGCCTCGCCGATCCGAAGCTTGTTCAGCGGCTCGACAAACAAAATCCCACAGCCGAAGCTCACCACGAACCAGACAACGAGCAGCGCGGCGAGGATGCGTAGATTCGCTCGCCAGTACCGCCGCGCCACCGATCCGCGATCCCCCGCTGGCGGCGTCGCTTCCCGTCCGTCGAGCATGGTCATCCCTTCACTTGCCCGGCGGACTCCCGACCGAGATCGTCGATGATAACGCTTCCGCCAAATCCGGCTGGGGTAGCGTCGCTCATCGGTTGATGTGACCGCCTGCGGTCAAGAAATGGATTCGAACAACCACGGAGACTGGCTGCGCCTGAGCGGGCTATGCGATGTGCAGAAAGTGGGCGGGCCGGGACTCGAACCCGGGACCCCTCGCGTGTAAAGCGAATGCTCTGGCCAACTGAGCTACCCGCCCGAAGCACAGAGCGTAGCGACCGACGACCAAAGGTGTTCACGTCCCAAGACGCGCGGCAACCCCAGTCGCGATCGGCCAGCGCAAAGGATCGCCCTTGGCGTTAGCCAAGCGAGCGACGACCCCGATGTTCGTGTGTGTCACGGGCGAGCGCCCGCCGCCCATCGTGGAGTCCTCGCGGCGATCCCTTGGAGGAGTGAGAAAGACAGGCGAAGACATCGTACAAATCGGTGTAAGCGATTTCAAGAGTCTGCATCTCGATCGGCGAAACAAATGTGAAATCGCCTTCATCCCCGGGCAGACCGAGAACTCAACGCCAGGGCGCCCACGAAGCCCAATGCCCCGAAGAGCCCGAGGACCCCAAGGACGACAGCAAGGTCCGCAAACCCAAACGCCCGGTAAGAAACGCCCTCGAACGCCAAGATCGCCCAACGGAATGGGCTCACGCTCGACACGACCTGCATCCAGTTCGGCATGAAGTACAGCGGCGCCCCGGCCCCACCCACCAGAGCGAGCACGAGCAGGACCGCCCGCACCGCCCCCTCCGAGCCCTGTTCTGAGCTGGTGATCGACGCGAGGAACATCATCAGCCCCGTAAAGGCCCATGCCGACATCGCGACCGCCAGTCCGACCGCGACCAGAGACGTCACCCGCGACCCAAAACCGACGGAGGCCACGACCTGTAACGCTGATAGGACGACCACGGCGCTCACGAAGCAGGCGAGGGCCTTCCCCGCGAGGATCGGCCAGCCCGGGATCGGCAAGCTACGGAGGCGTTGCAACGTGCCCGACGCGCGTTCCGACGTCAACGATGCGCCGAACCCGCTCACGCAGCCCACCAACGCCCACGCCGCGGCTTGTGGGAACGTGAGCTCCCACGAGCTCGGGCGCACCACATGAACCGACTCGACCGTCACCCGCGGCCTGAGCGAAACTTCGCGGTTGTCGCCCGCCCCAATCGCTGATCGCATCGCCGCCGCGATCATTGACGACCTCGCGGGAGAGGCGCCACCCGCCTCGAGCCATTGCTCCGCGATCCCAGGCCGCTGGGCCAATTCGGCTGTCAGGCGGAACACTGCGCCGTGCACCATGCCCGACACAACGCCGACCTCGGCGCGTCGCGATGCGTCCGCGACGAGACGGACGGAGCCCTCGGCGTCGTCCGACGCGCCGATCGGCGATGCCTCGCCGAAGCCCGCCGGTATCACAAGAGCCACCGCGACGCCCCCGTGACGAACCCGTTCCTCCGCTGCGGCCCGATCAGCGGCGTTTTCGATCTCAACGCCGTCGGGCTCGCGCAATATCTCGATGAAGTGGGTGGACGCCTCGTTCCCGGCTTCATCAACCACGAGAACGGTCGAACGACCGCTGCCCGCGGCGCCCGAGAAGATCGCGCCAAAGAGCAGGCCGAAGATGACCGGAAACAAGAGGACGAAGAAGAGCACCGAGGGCTCACGCCCGACGAGCGTCAGGTCTTTCAGCCCGATCACCAGCGTTGTTCGCAGCCCCTTTCGAATCACTCAATCGCCCCCGTCGCGGAGCTCACGCCCGGTGAGCGAAAGGAAGACACTCTCGAGATCCGGCACGTCCACCCGGACACCGGTCGCGTCAGCGTCGTGTATGTGCGCTGCGAGCACCGCGATCGGGGTCGTTGTCTCAATCCGTTCGTTTCCCTCGCCACGCTCGATCGTGACCACGGTCCGTCCACCGCGACGTTTGACAAGCTCGGGAACGGTCCCGACCTCGAGAAGTCGCCCGTGGTCGATGATGCCGACTCGGTCGCACAGCCGCTGCGCTTCTTCCATGTAGTGCGTCGTGTAGACGACCGTCTTGCCGCCCGCGCGAACCCGCTCGACCAGTTCGAAGATGGCCGTCCTCGAGTGTGGGTCCACCCCCACCGTCGGCTCGTCGAGCAGCACAAGCTCGGGATCGTGAACAAGCGCGACCGCGAAGTTCAGCCGCCGTTTCATGCCGCCCGAATACCGATCGACCCGGTCACCTGCGCGGTCGGTCAATCCGATGAGGTCAAGCAGTTCGTCAACCCTGCGTCGAATGCTCCGCCCCGGAACGCCCGCAGCCTTTGCAAAGAACCCCAGGTTTTCACGGGCGGTGAGCTTGCCGTAGAGAGCAAGGTCCTGCGCGCACAACCCGATCGATCGTCGCGCCTCTGCGTCGCGCGGATTGGCGCCGTTGATCCGCGCTAAGCCCTCGTCCGGCGCAAGGAGGCCACAGGCGATCGACATGGTCGTCGACTTGCCCGCCCCATTCGGACCGAGCAACCCGAAGACCTCGCCCTGCTCCACGTGGAGCGAGAGCCCGCGCAACGCTTCCACGCGCCCAAGTGTCTTCCGGACCCCCTCGAATCGAAGCATGCACACAGTCTACATGGCCCCGACCCACGGCTGGGCGATACTGTCGCCCATGACCGAAACCTCTGCCCGTACGTGCACCGTCGAAAACGTCTCCATCGGCGATAGCCACCCGCTCGCCGTCATTGCAGGCCCCTGCGTGCTCGAATCCAAGGAACTCGGCCTGGAAGTCGGACGCGTGTTGAAGGCGACGTGCGACGAGGCGGGGCTCAGCTATGTCTTCAAGGCCAGCTTCGACAAGGCGAACCGCTCGTCGATCGCCAGCGCCCGCGGGCCGGGACTCGAACGCGGCGTCGGTTGGCTCCGCGAGATCGGCGAGACGCTCGGCTGCCCCGTCACGACCGACATCCACACGCCCGAGCAAGCGGCGCCGGTGGCCGAAGCCATCCACCTGCTCCAGATCCCGGCGTTCCTCTGCCGCCAAACCGACCTGCTCGTCGCCGCGGGCGAGGCCGCAAAGGCGAAGGGCCGCGCCGTCAACGTCAAGAAGGGTCAGTTCATGGCGCCGCGCGAGATGACCGGCGTCGTTCGCAAGCTCCACGAAGCTGGCTGCGAGAACGTGCTTCTGACCGAACGGGGCACCTTCTTCGGCTACCACCGCCTCGTGAACGACTTCGTCGGCCTCGGCGATCTGATGGAACTCGACTGCTCGAAGTTCACCAACGCGGGGTCACCGCCAGTCTGCTTCGATGTCACCCATTCGACACAACTCCCGGGGAGCGGCGAGCAGACGGGAGGGCGCCCCGATCGCGCTCCGCTCCTCGCTCGCGCGGCGGTCGCTGCGGGCGTGCACGCTGTGTTCATCGAAGCGCATCCGGAGCCCGCGAAGGCAATGAGCGACGGAGCGACGCAACTGCCGACGGAGGTCGCAACGGATGTGCTCCGATCAATCGCACGGATCCGTGGCGCGATGGCATGATCGGACGGTTGCGGCGCTCGCCAGATCAGAGCGGGCTACCGACTTTCGAGTCAGACATCGATCCTCAACCGCCTACCACCATCCACCACCTCGGCGCGGCACGACCGCCAGTCGACCACGGACGCTGCGGCCCCGTCATGCCGCCGCTCTCCGACGGTGACAAACCGCATGCCCGCCGCCCGCGCCGCCTGAACGCCCGCCACCGAATCCTCGAAAGCGACGCACGCTTCCGGGCCGACATCCAATCGCTTGGCGCCGATGATGAATCCCTCCGGCGCCGGCTTGCTCTCTCGCACATCCTCGGCCGCAATCAAGACATCAGGGATCGGGATTCGGGCGTGGCGGAGCCGGACGACCGCGAGTTCGCGCGGGCATGAGGTCACGATCCCCCAACGCTCTCGGCCGAGCGAGCCGAGCAACTTCGAAGCGCCCGCGATCTCTCGCACGCCGGTCAGGTCGTCAACCTGGGCCGCGGTCATGCGTCGATCCTCGACTCGGGCGTCAAGGTGAGGAGCAAACTTCGATATCGTGCTCCAGCTCTGGCGACCGTGGCACACCTCGAGCAGTGGCTCCGGATCAACGTCGACCCGTGCGCACCAACCTCGCCAAGCCCGCTCAACCGCCTCGGTCGAATCGACGAGCGTCCCATCGAGGTCGAACAGAAACGCCGGCGCTTCGATCTTGATCATCGGCCGCCCTCCCGCCGCAGATACGACGCCGCGACCGCCGTCGTTCGCGGCCGATTGGATCAATGAAAAAGGGCCGCGTCGCGCGGCCCCGTCAGAACGTCGATTGTTCGGCGAAGATCGGTCGTCAGTTGCTCGCAACCGCACGCATGCGCGTGAGCTGAAGCGGGCGGGTTGCGTCGTCCTCGTACGGATCGACGTGCACCTTGCGGCCCTGGAAGACAACGCGGCCCGTGCCGACGCTGAAGAGCGTGTCGTCCTTGCCCCGCTTCACGTTGAAGCCCGGCATGAACTTCGTGCCACACTGACGGATGATGACGCTGCCGGGCTTGGCCGCCTCGCCGCCGTACAGCTTCACACCGCGATACTGCGGGTTGCTGTCACGACCGTTCTTACTCGAGCCCTGACCCTTCTTATGCGCCATCGCTGCGTCTCCAAATTCGTGGCGGGACCATCCGCCGGGCCCGGATGATAGCCCTTGTATGCTGTCGGTCCATCGGACACGCGCAATCAGCACGCTCCCCCAACTGCCGACCTTCGACCGTCCCAACCCGACCCGACCCCTATCGCATGACCCAAGCTTCGCCGGAACGGTCGATCGTCGTGGTCCTCGTGGTCGGGACAAGATTGCCGGGCGTGTCGTACTCGAGAACCCGCGTCTTGCGGAGGATGTGGCGGTTTCGACGCCCCGACTCGGGGTCATTGGTGAAATAGGTCGTACTCTCCCCCGAGAATCCGGCCGCGAAAATCGTGATCTCATCGATGTCGAGGTCGGTCGCGGGCCAGACCACGAGGCCAAATCGCGTGTTCTCCCGCCCCTGACGAAGCGTGTCCACGATCGAGAACTGGTCCTCGAGAAACGGATCGTCAAGACGCTCGAGCAACGAGCGCGTGACTTCCGGCACGACGCCCCGGCCGGCCCGGAGAAGCTGCCCTTGGTCGGTCAACAGCTCGAAGGATGGGGCAAAGATCCGGTCACGCGACGAATAGTTCGTCACCGCGTAGGTCAGATAGAAAACGGGCGTCGGCTCGCCGTTCTCGCCCTCAACAACCGTGAATCGAAGGTCGCCCGGGACCATGTCGAATTCCCAGCGAGTCGGGAACGGCTCGGGCTCGGGGGCCGCTGACACGCTCACCGCGACCGCGACCACCGCGAGAGCGGCGACGAATCGGTGGGCCATATCGGAAAGGCTGCACGAGAACGGCTGCATATAACTCTCCAGTGCCGGTTCAGGCGTGGTCGGCGCCCCACGCCGCGGCGCGATGGCCGGCGGCGCGCGTCCGGCCCGTGGGGCGAGGCGCGTGACGCAGTGTATGGCCCGCCCTTGGCCCGTGCCGAGCTTCGGGCGCCGATGCGACGAGGATGGCCCCCGGTGACCGCGGCGGAAAACATCGAAGGCACCGGCGCCGAACGCGTTGACGCCGTTCGCTTGCCTGAGAAGCTCCGCCGCGCCGGCGCGGCGCGACTCGTGGCCACCGACCAGTCCGATCCGCGAGCCGCGACAGAGCGGTTCATCGCTTCTGCGGGCGATCACGGAATCGATCTCGGCCTCATGTGGGGCGTCGTCGATCGCTCGACGCGCGTTCGCGAGGTCGTCCTCGTGGTCCCGGGCGCCGGAGCCACCGCGATGATGTTCTGCTCCAAACCGGATCGGCGGGCTGGCCGCGACGATGGCCACGCGGCGAGGGTCGCCGCGATTCGAGGCGCTTGCGCGGGCATCGCGGACGCCGCCCCGTCACGGGTTCGCGTCATGCAGTGCCTCCCGGAGCCGCACGAGGTCTGGGCACACCGCGCCTGCGACGCCGCGGGCATGACCACGATCGGTCGGCTCGACTATCTCCGCCGCCCGTTCAAGCGAGCCGACGCCGAAAACGACCCGGGCGCCCCCCCTGACGACGTCACCGTGCGATCCGCAGACGAGATCCGTCCGGAGGCGCTGGATTCAACGCTCATAACGGCCCTCGAGCGTTCGTACGTAGAAACGCTCGACTGTCCGGAGTTGAGCGGGATGCGCACCACCGACGACATCCTGGCCTCCCACCGCGGCACGGGCGTCTACGACCCAGCTTTGTGGTCGATCGCCTACGTCAACGGTGAGCCCGAGGGGTGCCTGCTGCTCACGAGATGCCCGGAATTCAGCACGGTCGAACTCGTGTACATCGGTCTTTCGCCGAAGCTGCGGGGCCGTCGGTTTGGGCAATGGTTCATGTCTCACGGCCTCGCTCAAGCCGCGATGCACGCCCCGCGTCACGATGTCACGTGCGCTGTCGATGCGCGTAACTTGCCCGCGCAGCGTCTTTACGAGCGACTCGGATTCACGCGTTTCGCCGAACGCTGCCCGTTTGTCCAGGCGGTCTGAACTGTTTCTTTACACAAGCTTTCCGCGAGCGTGGCGAGTCCGTGCAAACATTGTTTTTCGTCGGCCTAAGCGTTTCGAAATCACGCGCTTAGCGACAGCGATGGACACGTGGCGAAACCACGCAGCCTTGCCGCAGGGTGGACGGTCCAATATGCTCCGCCCCACTGGCGCGAGCCGCTCTTCCACGCGGTTCGCAGTACATCGAGTCCAAGACCCCTGATGGGCCGCGTCGTTTACCCGACGCTCGGCGAAGGTGTCGTTCTCGCAGGCCGCGGGGACGCTTCGTCGATTCGGCCGGAAAGGAAGAGGCAGCCATGATGCTCGTCCGCACCGCTCAGCCAGGGGACTTGACGGATCACTCGCTTCTGTGTGGCGCTTGGGGGCGCTGACGCAGCGGGTCGAACCGAACGGGCGCCCTTCGTTTCCGCGCCTCGTTTGACATCAACACGACACGGAGTGTCCGGAGGTCAATCGGCGAAGCGTCGCGTGGTCAGCGTGCGCGCAGGGGACGCCGCTCCGGCATCGAGGGACCGCTGACGCATGGCCGCTAACGCAGGCGGGCTCAGCCAAGACGGGTGAGAGCGTGGCAGAGATCAGATCAAGCGCAGAGATGGCGCCGGGGCGTGGGGCACGGAGCGACTCGGAAGGCGGCGGACGTCGAGGCGCGAGCTTCGGAGGCAGCGGTCTGAGCCGCGGGCTGGTCGAAGGCGTCATCGCCCGCGTTCGAAGCACCGAGGCAGGATCGGCCCTCGACCATCACCTCGCGACCAACATCAGCCTCCGAGAGGTCGATGGCGGAATCGAGGTTCGGGCCTCTTGCCCGTTTGCGGCCGACCGGTTCAAGCGACGCCTGCTCGGCCATGTGCAGTCCGCGCTACAAGCCGAAGCTGGGGGCGCCGCCGGTCAGGGACGGACCGCGAGCCTCGCGATCGTTGTCGGCGCTCCTTCCGAGCACGACGCGCCGGACCGCACGAAGGCGCCGATTGTCCGCCGCGAACCCGTCCACACTGTGACACCCCGGGTGTCGCCGACAGAGCGGCGTCGAGTCCCGACCGCTGGGCGACGTTCGGCTGACCACTCGCTCGAGTCCTATCTCGTCGGACCGTCCAACCGTCTCGCGTTCGACACGGTTCGCCGGATGGCGACTGGCGAGGCGCCGATCGGGCTCGAGCACGTTCTCGTTCATGGCGAGAGCGGGGTCGGAAAGTCGCACCTCCTTGAGGGGCTCGCGGACGCTTTCGAGCGAGCCAACCCCGGGTCGAGGGTCCGTCGGATCAGCGCAGAGGAGTTCATCTCCGGGTTCGTCCACGCCGTCCAGAACAACACTATGGACGCGTTTCGGAGGCGATTGCGGCGCGTCGACCTGCTCTGCATTGACGATGTGCACGTCTTGGCGGGAAAGAGTGGATCACAAGCCGAACTCGTCCACACGTTCGACGCGCTTCGACCAACCGGGGCGAGGATCGTCATGGCCTCAGACGCGCCCCCCACCGCAATCGGCTCCCTGAGCGCGGCCCTCGCCTCACGCCTGCGCGGAGCCGCCGTGCTCGGAATCGAAGCGCCCGACGCGGATCTTCGGCGTCGTCTCATTGCCGCCCGCGCCGCAAGGCTCGGATACGCCCTCTCGCACGACTCGGTCGCCATGATTGACGCGGAACTGGAATTGACGGGCCAACGTCGTCGAGGCTCGATCACGGCCAGGGACATCGAGGGCGCCGTGACCCAGATCATCGCGACGGTTCGACTCATGCCCGAACTGCTCGGCCCGGACGGCTCCATTTCGGCCGCAGCCATCCAGAGGGCCCTCGGCCACCGCGACCGCACGCGCAGCGGTCGAGCGCCGCTCGCCAGCCGCGTGTCGGTCTCAGATATCGCCGCCACCGTTGCCGCGTCAATGGGCGTCAGCGCCAACGAACTGTCAGGGCGTGGCAGGCACAAGCGCGTCGTCCTCGCCCGCGCCGTAACCATCTTCCTGTGCCGCAAGCTCTCGACCCGAAGCTATCCGGAGATCGCCCAGTCGATGGGTCGGACCGCCCACTCGTTCGCGGTGATGGCCCATCAGCGCGTGACCAAGCAGATTCGCGATGGGGAGATGGTCGAGGTCGGCTGTCCGCACGATGGCCTGACCGTGGGCTCGCTCTGCGAGGTCCTCGAGCGCGAGGTCGTCGTCGCGGGGAGTGGTCCGGGGCGGTCGGATCGACGATGATCCGTGCATGAACGACCCGTCGATCCCGATCTTCCGTTACGTCCCCCACCTCCTCGATGAATCGCTCGTCCTGGAGTCCTTCCGGGACGGGCGGCTGGCAGGCGGCGCCCGTCTCGCCGAACTGGAGAGGCGCGTCGCGAAGATCTGCGGCCTGTCGACGGGCGTTTGCGTGTCATCCGTGACCTCAGCGGTCGCGATGCTCGCCGCTGGCCTCGATCTCGCTCGCGACGACGAAGTCATCATGTCGCCCCTCGCTCCCGCCTCGATCGCCGCGGGACTTCGATCTCGAGGCGTTCGGCTCGTCTTCGCCGACGTGTGCCCAGGGACGATGAACCTCGACGCCGCGCGGGTTGAAGCCGCGATCACACCATTCACAAAGGCGATCGTTTTCTCGCACACCTTCGGGAGTTCGGCCGGAGCCCCAGAGGTCGCGAAGCTCGCCGGGCGTCAGGAAATCACCCTTATTGAGGATGTCACAGAAGCCCTCGGGTCTCGGATCGCAGATCGCCCCGTCGGCGGGTTCGGGCGGGCGGCCCTCGCCTCCATGGGGCCGTTCTCGGCCATCCCGAGCGGCTCGGGCGGCCTCGTCCTCTCGAGCGACGAGCGCCTCGGCGCCGCCGTACGGGCGATCCGAGCCGGTGAAGCGTCCCCCCTTGGAATGGTGGCGCCCGTCGAAGCCGGCTGGCCGTCTGAACTTTGCGTCGCGCTGTCACTCGGTCAGGCTCGACGGATCGAGGAACTCAGGGAGCAGCGGCTCCAACTCGCGGTCTCGTACATGCGTCGACTGATGAGCACCATCGGAGTCGTCGCTCCGACGGTCGACAACGACGAGGTAGCGCCGCACTGGTCGGGCATCCTCTGCCGCCTTGAGGCCGGATACACCGAGGAGGAACGCGACGGCGTCGTTCGAGGCATGCGAATCCACGAGATCGAGGTCGCCGCGCCCAGGCGATGCGTCTACAACTTTGCGCTTACAGAATCCGACCCTGCGTCATGCACCGTGGCCAGGTCGATCGCCAAACGCCTCATCCGACTTCCATTCCACCTCGGGATGTCCTCGCAGGACATCGAGATGGTCGCCCAGACCCTCGCGCTGATGATCTCGAGAGAGAACCTGAGCCGCGGCGGCTGATTCGGATTGCCGCCCTGTTGCCGCGGGGGGTCTGAGGCATACAGTTGCAGTTCGACCGGGTCCTCACGGGCTCGATGGAAGATGAAACAATGGCCGCGGAATGTGCGGCGACGCTGGAAGAATCGCGAGGGACACCATGCCGAACCGCTGCTACTTCACGGGCAAGGGAACGAAGTTTGGAAAGAAGCGGGCCTGGCGTGGTCAGAAGATCACGAAGGGCGGCTTCGGTCTCAAGGCGACCGGCATCACCCGCCGCACGTTCAAGGCGAACCTTCAGAAGGTCAACGCCGTGATCGAGAAGTCCGACGGTACCAAGGTCGCCAAGCGGGTGAAGGTCTCGACGCAGGCCATCCGCAACGGCCTCGTCATCAAGCCCCTGAAGCGCAAGTACGGGTACACCCGTCAGCAGAAGCTCGAAGCCTCGGGCGGCTGAATTCGGCGATCCGGGTTGCGTTGCCCCAACCCTCTTTGAGAGAATAGGTTGGGCCACAAAGGGCGTCGCATGACCGCCATGGCGTTCGTGCGACGTCGGACAGGGAGCCGGCATGCACTGTGAGCGCTGTCAGCAGGAGGCGACGATCCACGAGGTCGTTGTCCGCGACGGCGAAATCGTCGAGAAGCACCTCTGCGAACAGTGCGCCGCCGAGGCCGGACTGAGTCAGGCCGGCGGATCCGGCATTTCCATCGCCGATCTGATCGGTCAGTACGTCATGGCAAAGGAACCTGGGTCGCCAGCGGAAGCGGTGACCCCCGCGAAGCCCGCGCCCGCACAGGGCTGCCCGGGTTGTGGAATGACCTATGCCGATTTCAAGGCGGGTGGTCTCCTCGGCTGCGGCTCGTGTTACAGCTACTTCGAGGAACGCCTTGGCCCGCTGCTCGAGCGTGCGCACGAGGGGTCCTCGGCCCATGTCGGAAAAGCGCCTCGGCGGGCGATCGCCGAAGCGCGGGGCGAGCGGAGTTCGTCGGCCGCGGGAGCTCGCCGAGAGCTCGCGATGAAAATCACGACCCTCGAGCAAAAGCTCGCTAAAGCCGTCAAAGCCGAGCAGTACGAACTCGCCGCGACCCTCCGTGACGAACTCGCAAAGCTCTCGAGCGGTGTCGCGAGGAGCGCGGACCGGGCAAGCGACACCCCCGCCGACAGCGGCATGGGCGGCTTCTCATGAACAACGCCGACGACCCCCGCGAGTCTGCGCACAGTGGGCATGATCGCCCCGCGATCCCCTACGACCGAACCGAGTGGCTGACCGGACGCGGTCCAACGACCGACGTCGTGATGTCGTCACGCGTTCGCCTCGCGCGGAACCTCACCGAGAGCTCCTTCCCCGTTCGGATCGGCTCGGCCGACGCGACGCGCGTGCTCGACCGCGTCCGCCCAAGCGTTCTCGCCGCAGGATTGGCCGACCGGGTGATGTGGGTCGAGCTTCACACCTCGTCGAAGCTCGACCGCGACCTCCTGGTCGAACGGCACCTGATCAGCCCGCAACTCGCGAGCGGAAAGGTCGGATCGCGCCGCGCGACGCCGTCGATGCCTCGAGCGGTCGCGATCGGTCTCCCCGACGAGCGGCTGAGCATCATGGTCAACGAGGAAGACCATCTTCGGATTCAGCTCATCCACTCAGGCCTCGACCTGACCGGCGCCATGGTCGCGATCGACACGATCGATGACCGCCTCGAATCATCCCTCGACTTCGCGTACCACCCCCGATTCGGCTACCTGACCTCTTGCCCAACGAACGTCGGCACGGGCGCCAGGCTTTCGGTCATGCTCCATCTTCCGGCGCTGCGGATGACGGGCGATCTGGCGAAGGTCAAGAACGCGACCGACGACCTCGGCCTCGCGCTCCGCGGCTTCCACGGCGAAGACTCCGAGGGATCGGGCGACTTCTTCCAGTTGAGCAACCAGACCACGCTCGGGAAAAGCGAGCAGGTCCTGCTGCACGAGATGGAGCAGGACATCGTTCCACGCGTCGTCGAGTACGAGCGGCGGAGCCGACAGCTCCTGCTCGATCGTCGTCACGACGCGACAACCGACGAAGTCTGGCGGGCTTACGGCGTTCTCGCCAGCGCTCGCTTGCTGACGGCCTCGGAGGCGATGAAGCTGCTCAGTCGCCTCCGCTTGGGCGTTCTGCTTGGCATCATCCCGGGCCTGAGCGAACAAACAGTCAACCTGCTCATGCTCCTCGTCCAGCCGGCCCATCTCCAGAGCGTCGTCGGCTCCGAACTCTCGCAGCGCGAGCGTCGCGTGAAACGGGCCGACTTGGTTCGCACCCGCCTCGCCGCCGGCGCCCAGCCGAAGGCGAGCGATGCGTGAACGCGCGTCGCTCGCGGTGCGCACGTGGCGTTCGATCGAGGTCGAACTTCTCGGCGCGGCGCCGAGAGCGGGCCGATCGCTGATCGAGGAGAACTGGCGACCCGACGCCGCGACCGCGTATTGCCACCGCTGCGGCGGCTCCGTGGGCGTCGGTGAAGCGGCGGCGTCGGGCTGTTCCGCGTGTCGAGAGTTGTCGCTTCCGTGGTCCTCAGCCGTCCGCCTTGGCCGCTACGAAGGCGGCTTGAAGGACGCGGTTCGATCGCTGAAGTTCCACTCAGATCGACACGCCGGACGGGTGCTCGGGCGAGCTCTTGGGAGCCGGATTCGCGTGACCCTTGAACGGAGGGGGGACCCGCGGGCGATCCTCGTACCCGTTCCAACCACCGAGTATCGGCGGCTCTGGCGAAACCGCGGGGTGGACCACACGCTCCAGCTCGTCCGCCACGCCTCGGCGGCCTCCGGCGTCCCGATCGCTCGCCTGCTCTCAAGACGCCACCGCCCACCACAGTCAGAAACGCCGCCCTCGAAGCGGGTGGAGAACGTCCGCAGGGCATTCTTCCTCCGCTCTGGCGCCGTGGTCCCCAGCGGGGTGACGGTGGTCCTCATCGACGACGTGCGGACGAGCGGGGCGACGCTGCGGGCGTGCTACCGGGCGATATCGATGGAAACCGGGCGACGGCGAGAGATGGCTTCCCGGATCGTGGTGGCGACCGTCGCCGTGGCCGGGGAACGTCGTCGAGGCGATTCGACGACGGTCGCTGAACAGGAAATCGCCGATCAGGACGAATTTTCGTACCCGGCAGCTTGACGTCAGCGAGGTGTGGTCTAACCTTCCCCTCGCCGCTTCTCGCCGAGCTGACTCGGAAAACGGCGGCAAACTCGGGTCCTTGAGCGTGATGCTCATTCGGCTCGGAGCTCTTTGGCAAGTGAGCAGTCGGGTCCACCGCGAGGGTGTGCGGGGATGTCAGCGGTTATACGGCCGCGGCCTGCCAAGGCCAGACATCTTCGTCCAAGGCGGTTCGCAGGGTCACAGCTGCGAATCATCTGACACTCTCGTGTATTGATCTTGTGTCTTCCGGAACCGTCCTTCGGGTTGGTCGAGGAAGGCGCCTCTAGATCTTTGAGTGTTTGAATCACGCATCGCGATGGGTTCATTGAACCTCGTCGCGATTGGACGCTACGGCGTCCAGACCGGCCCTGCGTTTCCCTGGACAACAGGCATACGCGGGGTTGCCGGGTCGCTTTCAGTTGAATCAGGCAGCGTCGTTTCGGCGGCGTTGTTCAACAAATATCAATTGAAGAGTTTGATCCTGGCTCAGATTGAACGCTGGCGGCATGGCTAAAACATGCAAGTCGAACGAGCCCTTCGGGGCGAGTGGCGAAAGGGCGAGTAACGCGATCGAACGTATCCCGAGGCGGGGGATAGCCTGTGGAAACGCAGGGTAATACCCCATGTCCTCTACGGAGAAAAGGTTTACCACCTTGGGAGCGGCGATCGTCCTATCAGGTTGTTGGTGAGGTAACGGCTCACCAAGCCGAAGACGGGTAGCGGGTGTGAGAGCATGACCCGCCGCATCGGGACTGAGACACTGCCCGGACTCCTACGGGAGGCTGCAGTAACGAATCTTCCGCAATGGGCGAAAGCCTGACGGAGCAATGCCGCGTGTGGGATGAATCTGCTTCGCAGTGTAAACCACTGTCAGGGTCTCGCAATACTGAGCAGACCCAGAGGAAGGACCGGCTAATTCCGTGCCAGCAGCCGCGGTAATACGGAAGGTCCAAGCGTTAATCGGAATCACTGGGCTTAAAGCGTGCGCAGGCGGGGTGTCAGGCATCTAGTGAAAGCCCACGGCTCAACCGTGGAATTGCTGGGTGAACCGACATCCTCGAGGCAGGTAGGGGTCAGCGGAACTATGGGTGGAGCGGTGAAATGCGTAGATATCCATGGGAACGCCAATGGCGAAGGCAGCTGACTGGGCCTGTCCTGACGCTCAGGCACGAAAGCGTGGGTAGCGAACGGGATTAGATACCCCGGTAGTCCACGCCGTAAACGATGCGCACTAGGTCGGGGAGGTTTTCACGCCGTCCCGGCCGAAGGTAAACTGTTAAGTGCGCCGCCTGGGGAGTACGGTCGCAAGGCTAAAACTCAAAGGAATTGACGGGGGCTCACACAAGCGGTGGAGCATGTTGCTTAATTCGAGGCAACGCGAAGAACCTTACCTGGGCTTGACATGCACGGATTAGCCTTCTGAAAAGTTGGTGACGCCCTTTGGGTGGAACGTGCACAGGTGCTGCATGGCTGTCGTCAGCTCGTGCTGTGAAGTGTTGGGTTAAGTCCCTTAACGAGCGCAACCCCTATCGCTAGTTACTAACGCGTAAAGGCGAGGACTCTAGCGAGACTGCCGGTGTCAAACCGGAGGAAGGTGGGGATGACGTCAAGTCCTCATGGCCCTTACGCCCAGGGCTGCAAACGTGCTACAATGCCGCGTACAGAGCGAAGCGATCCCGCGAGGGGGAGCAAATCGCAAAAAGCGCGGCCCAGTTCGGATTGTAGGCTGCAATTCGCCTACATGAAGTCGGAATCGCTAGTAATCGGAGATCAGCTACGCTCCGGTGAATACGTTCCTGAGCCTTGTACACACCGCCCGTCACGTCATGGAAGCTGGGAGCGCCCGAAGTCACTGCACCTCAGCAGTGCCCACGGCGAGACTGGTGACTGGGACGAAGTCGTAACAAGGTAGCCGTAGGAGAACCTGCGGCTGGATCACCTCCTTTCTAAGGGATTTCCTTAGACCGGACCGTGGCGTCAACCCGAGCGACGGCTTGTGCCGAAGCAAGGATTACCCTGACGCCCGTGGGGAGACCCACATCCGGCAAGTGAACGCAACCTCGCCCGCGATCACCCCCCCGCTTCTTCGTTCGGTTTCACGACCGGCCGGGGAAGCGAGGGCCGCGGATAGCCGATTCGGCAACGATCGGCGAAGGCTGGACCCGACTGCTCAACTGCCCAAGAGCATTTCGCACACTGAGCGAACGCTCAGGGCAATCAGGATTCGAATCCGGCCCACCAAACGGTGGGCCGTTTTCGTTTTGCCTCATATCCTTCGCCCCTATGCGGATCCGCACGAAGCTCACGATCCTCCTCGTCACCTTTGCCGTCGGCCCCCTCGTGGTCGTCAATGTCGACGCGTACCTGAAGACCCGACACCTCGGCTCCCGGTTCGCCGACCGGACAGGCGTCAATGAACGCGACCGTGTCCAGCGGGCCGTTGCCGCGACCGCCGCTCGCGCCGCCGATGCCATCGAATCTCGTCGACGCGTTGTCGAAGCCATGGTGGCTGCGATCGCCGAGAGGCTCTCCGACCGACTGATTGTCGATCCGACCGCTGTCCGCCAGGAACCGACCACGGATGTCCGCACCGCGGCAGAAACCCGTCCATCGACGCCGGGCGGATCGGCGGCTCCCGGCCTGTACTACTACCGATCTTCGGAGGGGTTCGCCGAGCCTGCGATGGTCTGGTACGACGCCCCGCTCTTCACGGCCCCGGATCCGACGCCGACCGCCCGCCAACGGCTCGCGCCTATCGGTCCGCTGCTCCGACGCCTGTACGAAGTCGGTGAGCTGGCACACAGCCTCGAGGTCGCCGACGCACGTGGGGCGACGCTTCTGTACCCGGCGATCGCCTTGAGACCGTCCGATGAGACGACGTTCGAGCCGCCGCCCTTGGCATCCTCCGCTCGATTCGTCTGGTCGTCTCCCCAGCCTCATCCCGTCACGGGCCAGCTCGTGGTGTCCTGTACGCTCCCGACGCCCGGGCGGGAAGACGTCGCGGCGGGTCGTGCGACGGCGTATGTGCTGATTGCGGATCTGCTTTCGATGGCGGCCGGGATCGGAGACGACGTCGTCGGCGGTGAGTTTCTCCTGCTCGAGTTCGATAAGGACGCCGAGTCCCTCCGCGCGTGGCGTCTGAACGACTCGATTGGCTCAAGCCAGCCTGTCCTGGCGGCGCCGCCCTCGGTGCTGCCGCCGGAGTCAGTCGAATTCGTGACCGACGCCATGTCGACCGGTCGTGCGGGTGGCTCGTCGCGGTGGTCGGCCTCCTTCCAGTCCGAGGAGGGGCTCTGCAGCGTCCGTGCTTGCGGTGAGGGACTCGCGCTGGCGCTCCTCGCCCCGGCCGACACCGTCTCGTCCAGGGCGTTCTACGCGGAGGAAGAGGTCCGGAGTGAGACGGCCGAGTTGCTTCGGTTCCAGCTTCTCGTCGCCGCGCTTGTCTTCGTGATCGCGGTGATCGTCGCGTACTTCGCAGCGAAGACCGTCACTCGCCCCGTCCGCCGACTCGCAGCGATGGCCGATCGCGTGGCGTCCGGAGACCTCTCGACGCCTGTCGTCATTAAGAGCGGCGACGAGCTTGCGCGGTTGGCGAGTGATATCAACGCGATGATCCCGAAGCTCGCGGCGTCGGTTCGGTCAGACGAGGCCGGCAGGCTCGCCCAGGAACTCCACCGCACCACCGCCGTCGAGCCGCCGAGCCCACCCCCCGGATACGACGTCGCGGCTTTCTCGACCAGGTCGGACAAATCGCGGGGCGACATTCTGTTCTGGCGAGGGAGCGAGACCGGCGAGACGCCTTCGCTCACATTTGCCGTCGGCGACGTCTGCGGGCACGGTCCCTCCGCGGTCGTCCTCGCGGCAAGTACAAGGACGCTCCTTCGGGCGCAGCTCGCCCCAGACGCTCCAATCGGACCCGCGCTCACGCAGGTCAACCAGCAACTCGCGGCCGAGGCGGACGAGGGGCGGTTCGTGGCGCTCGTCGCCGTTCGGCTGGGCGATGGCGTGGTCGGTTGGTCGAACGCGGGCCATGCCCCGCCGAGGGTGTACGCCGCCGATCGCGATCGATTCAGCGAGCTCCAGGGCGCTGGTCTGCCACTCGGTATCGATGGAGAGAGCCGCTACGACACCTACGAGGACGCGCCACTGGCGCCAGGCGGTGTGCTGTTCGTCGCGACCGACGGCCTCTGGGAGGCTCGCAATACCTCTGGCGAGTCGTTCGGGCGTGAGCGCCTCGAAGAGGTCATCGGCATGGTTGCGATGGCTCGCTCTGCGCTCGAGCGCTGACGAAGGTGAGCGCGAGCCTGATCGAGATTTTTGCGTCGATTCAGGGGGAGGGGATCTACGTGGGGGTGCCCACGGTCTTCGTCCGCTTCGGGGGCTGTGATCTGCGCTGTGCGT
>PAKY01000124.1 GCA_002706885.1 Phycisphaerae bacterium | reverse complement strand
GATCGAGAGCACCACGGCGGGAGTGCCGCCTTCCGACGCCGTGCCCCGCTTGAGGGCCGAGCCGAGCCGCACATCGGCGACCTGCCCGATCGTGACCGCGACGCCCTCGTGGTACTTGATGATGGTGCTGGCGATGTCCTCCGGTCGCGTGACCCGGCTCTGCTGGCGGATGGGGATCTCGAAGCTGTCAACGTTGACGAGGTCCCCGCCGCTGGCGGTGCTGTGCGCGCCGCCCGCGGCCTCGACCACATCAGTGATCGTCAGGTCGTACAGCCGCAGGCGTTCCTGATCGACATTGACCTGATACTCGGGCAGTTCGCCACCGATCGCAACGACCTGTGCAACCCCAGGCACAGCGAGGATCTTGGTGCGCAGCTCGAACTCGCCGAACGAGCGCATCTGCATCGGGCTGACCGACTCGTCGGGCGACGAGAGCGAGATCAGCATGATCTCGCCGGCGATGGACGTGATCGGCGTGATGAAAGGTTCGACCTCGTCGGGGAGGTTCTCACGGGCGGTGACGAGGCGCTCGGCCACGAGCTGCCGGGCGTCGAACAGATCAGAACCCCATTCGAGATCGACCCAGACGATGCCAAGACCGATCGCGCTCGCGCTTCTGACACGGCGCACGCCGGTCATGCCGTTGACGGCGGTCTCGATCGGAAAGGTGACGTACTGCTCGACCTCGTCGGCGGCGAGCCCGCCGGCCTCGGCCATGATGGTCACGGTCGGGGCGTTGAGCTCGGGGAAGACATCCACGCTCATGCGCGGCAAGCGGTAGCCGGCGTAGCCAACGACCATGACGGCCGCGATCAGTACAAGTGTTGAGTATCGGAGAGAGAATCGGATGACGGCTTTCAGCATGGCTTAGTCCTCCCCTTCGTGGAAGGTGCCATCCGAATGGAAGTGTCCACCCTTCTGGATCGAACCGCTCGTGGCGAGCATGAGCTGGAACGCGCCATCCAGTACAACCTCGTCGCCGTCACGCACGCCGCTCAGCAGCGCGACCCAGCGACCGTCGTCCTTGCCGAGGTCGGCTTCCATGCGGATGGCCTCGTTCGGGTTGCTGGGGTCGCGTCGGAAGATCACCGGCGTCAGGCCGTCACGCTGGACCGCGGCAAGCGGGATGGCGAGTTCGGGAGACACCGTTGAATCGGTGACGATCTCAAGCTGTGCCGAGACGCCCGGGCGGGCCCACGGCCGCAGTTCATCTGGCACGATGAACACGTCGACTGTGCGGTCGTTCGGGTCGCCGGCAAGCCCGAGGGTGATTGTGCCAGCCATCGTGTCCGTCAGCGGTACGGCACGGCCGACAGAAGTTGGCGTCGGGGGCACTATGCGGGCGACAAGCCCGTCGCGCAGCACGCCCAGGTCGCTCTGCAACCCCGATGCTCGAAACCTGAGCCGGTCCGGCTGCACGACCGTCACAACAGGCGTTTTCTCGTCGGCCCACGAGCCGTTGGTAAGCCCGAGCATCTCGACAACGCCGGCCTCGGATGCCGGAACCTCGATCCCGGTGATGTTTGCCCACGCTGGTTCTGGTCCGTGGTCGGTCTCGATGACCACCGAGAGTTCGCTGCGGGATCGCGACACGATGGCCGAGGCTGCATCGAGCAGGTACTCAACTCTTGCACGGGCGGCTCGCAGATCGGCGTGCGTCTGCTGACGCTCGGCGTCCAGTTCCGCCTTTTTTTCAAGTACGTTTGCGAGCTCGGCCTGGGTGCTCGCCAAGGAAGCACGGGACTGGGCGAATTCGTCGACCCGGCCGCCGCCGGCCTCGCGGACCGATTGCAACTGCTCGACCCGCTCGTTCCAGACCGCCACGCTCTCGTGCAGGCTGTCCTCGTGCTGCTGGTGCGCAGCAAGCAGCGGCCCGAAAGTGTTTAGCCTTGCCTCGAATCGCTCGATCTGCGCCGTGGCGTCGGCGAGCTGCTGCTGCATCTCGCGCCACGACGGCGAATCCAAGCGATAGAGCGGCTGACCGGCATCAACCCGATCGAACTGTTCGACCAGCAGTTCTACTCGGCCAGGGATGGCGGTGCGGTACTCGCGACGTGCTGTGGGCAGGTACTCGAACCGCCCCGGCACGCGGAGCGTCCGCTCCACCCTGCGGCGTTCAACCTGCACGAAGCTAATCCCAAGATTCGATCGCACGGCGGCTGGGATCGCGACGCGATTCGGATCGGTCGGGGCTTCCTCTTGACCGTGATCGTGCCCGTCGCCCTCCGCGTGTTCGTCCATCTTCGTGTTCGTGCCGCTGTCGCAAGCGACCAACGCCCACGGCAAGGTTGATGCAAGGGCGATCGCGATCGCCCGCTGGATGCTGTTCATCGTGAATCCTCGTTTGTCGTGCTCGCATCGGCGGGCGTGTTGCCTGTCGCCGACGTGTTGGTCGTGTGTTGGTTGTTCTCGTCGTTGCTTGGCCACACCGGGACGGGCGACTCGGTTTGATCGGGCCCGAGCAGCCGATCGATCTCGACAGCCGCGGCGATCTCGGCGAGCCGTAGGTCGAGCAGCCGACTCTTGGCGTCGAATCGACGCGTGACGGTCTCAAGCAACAGCAGCGTGTTGACCTCACCCAGGTTGATCAGTTGCTCGACTTCCGCCGATTGCTCGTCGAGCATCGGGACGAGTTCGCGCTCGAACGCCGCGCGCTGCATCCGCGCCGCGTCATACGCCGCCCGGCTGAGGGTGAGTTCTCGGCTCAGTTGCTCGAACGTGGTCTCGGCCGCCACACGGGCGACCTGCCGCCGTGCTCGCGCTTCCGCAATTCCCGCACGGTTGGTGTTGAGAATCGGGATCGGAAGCGACACACCCAACAGCACACGATCGTCGTTGTCTTCGCTGCCGAACCCGGAGCCGACCGTGATGTCCGGGTACTGCTTGCGCACCTCAAGGCGGAGCGACTCTTCGGCAACCCGGTACTCCGCCCGTCGCACGGCGAGAAGTGTGTTCGCCTCGATCAGGCGATCAATTGTGTCCGAGTGAGTGGTCGGCAACACCGGCTGAATCGTCGGTAACAAATCGACGGCGGCATCCGGCGCGAGCCCCATCAGCCCAAGCAGTGCGATTCGAGCCCGGGCTTCGTCGAGCGTGGCCTGCGCGACATCGGCACGGGTCTGGACAAGTTCGGCCCGAAGCAGCCGAGCCTCCACACGGGTGAGTTCGCCGGCCGCTTCGAGCCGATCGGTGATCTCGGCGACGCGTTCGACCTGCCCGATGACTTCCAAGAGCAGTCGGAGCCGCTCAGACGCCACGGACCACGACGCCCACGCCGATCGGACCGCGGCGCGGGTGCTCCACTCCGCATCAACGATCCGGCGGAGCTCGGCCTCGTAGGCCGCGCCGGCTCTGTCCTTTTCAACGCCCAGGCGACCCGACACCGGGATCGTCAGGCTCAGCGTCAGCCCGTACTCGAAAGGCCCGGCGGGCGACAGGATCTCCGCCCCGTCGAATCCGAACTGCGGGTCCTCCCACAGCCCGGCTGTCTCGAAGGTCGCGAGCGCCACGCCCGCGTCGAGCCGAGCGATCCGGAGGTCGGCGTTGTAGAAGAGCGCGAGCACCTCGCCCTCGGCGACCGAGAGCCCGTCGCTCGGGTCAAAGCGATCGGGCACGGCGTGGCCCTGCTCGGCGAGACGATCAACAAATCGCGAGATTGGCTCTGTTGTGTCGAGCCGCGTGTCGAACGCCGCCCGGTGATCGGCCAGATCCAGCGGTACCCGTTCGTAGGACTGGCAACCCACCAGCGTGAGCAAGGCGACCGCCGAGCCGAGCCCAGGTAGCGCCACCCGCGGTCGTCGCGGGCGTTTCAGATGGTTCATGAGTCGTGTTCCTGTCGGTGTCCAATACGATCACAGCCGCGGCCGACAAACGCCGGCGCGGCACGCGCGAGGGAACAGACAGGATCAGATGGTCAGACGAACGCTCGCAACGATCGCGAGCCGATGGGCCCCGCCGGGGTCGAACCAAGGCGGCGACCTCGGAGGCCCGCGACGACCGAGACCGGTCTCCGCGAGCACGACACCCCACGCCGGAACAGGGACGACTGCCGGCGTGAAACTGCTGCCATCGTCGCCGCGAGGCAGCGTGAGGAGTTCGGCAACAGCAAGCTCGATATCGGTGCAGCCGCAGTCGTGTTCGTGCTCATCCGCAGGCACGGGCAGCGGCCAAGAACTGTCATGCCCGCACGCCGACTCGCAGTGGTCCGACTCCGCGGGAGCGTGCTGATGTCCGCCGCCGAGGCATAGCACAGCCATTCCCCCCGCACCGCCAACGAGGGCGTGCAATGCGATGATCGCGATGAGCAGGATGGCGAGGGGACGGCACTTCACGGATCAAGTATACCTCGGCAGAGGAGGGGCGTTGCTTGAGGGCCAACTGCTCCCGGGCCCTACCTTGGCAGGCAAACACCCTCAGTCGGTCGAACCGAACGCCCGATCGGGCAGATTTATTCCCGTTGGCTCAGGAACTTTCTGGGACCCGCTCATCCCCACCGGCGTCTCTCAAGATCATTATTCCGCCGCGAACAACAACGACAACCACAACCGAACCCACTACGAGATCGGGGATCCTGCTCCCGAGCGACATCACGAGCAGGCCGGCGACGATGACGCCGGTGTTCGCGACCACGTCATTCTTTGAAAAAATCCATGATGCACGCATGTGCACGCCACCATCCCGATGCTTCGAGAGCAGCCGCAGGCAGATGAGGTTCGCGACAAGAGCGACACACCCGGCCCCAATCATGAGCAGGCTTGCTGGCTCGCTGCCGAGCACAGTGCGGCGGATGACCTCGGCCAGCACACCGAGCCCCAACACGATCTGGAGCACACCGCTCACGCTCGCAGCGGTCCGCTTTGCCCTACCGGACCGCCGCACCGCGTACAACGCGATGCCGTACACAGCGGCATCGGCCAGCATGTCGAGTGAGTCGGCAAGGAGCGCCGTCGACTCCGCAATCCACCCCGCAACAGCCTCTGCGAGGAACATCAGGCCGTTGATCGCGAGCAGACTCAGGAGCGTACGCCGCTCCACACCAACCGCTTCCTCCGTACAGCGACACGCGCTCACGGGCCGTTCTCCGACTCCGAATCAGCTTTGTGATGTCGCATAAAGACGGACGCGATGACCGGAAGCACAAAAAGTGTGAGGAGCGTGGAGGTGACCATCCCGCCGATGACCACCGTCGCGAGTGGACGCTGGATCTCACTCCCCACACCCGTTGCAATGGCCATCGGGATGAACCCAGCGATATCGGTGATCGCTGTCGCGAGCACGGGTTGGAGGCGAGTTTTCGAAGCCGCGATGATCGCGATCGCACCCTGCCGTTCGGTGCGGAGTGCATCGCGGATCGCGGTGATTAGGATCTGTCCGTTGAGAACCGCGATCCCGGTGAGAGCGATAAACCCGACCGCGGCACTGACGCTGAAAGGGATATCCCGCCACCACAGTGCGAAGATCGCACCGACCGCCGCGAACGGAATGCAGGTGTAGATGATGACGACATCCCGCAGGTTCTTCAGACTGAAGTACAACAGAAAGAACACCATGAGCAAGACGGCAGGCACGACGATGAGCAGCCGAGTCTTAGCGCGTTCGAGGTTCTCAAACTGTCCACCCCACTCAAGCACATAACCCTCCGGCAGCGCCACTCGCGTGTCGATTGCTGACCGTGCTTCTTCAACAAACGACGCAGGATCGCGTCCGCTCACGTTGCACTGCACTCGGATGAGCCTTCTGCTCCATTCACGATTGATTGTGGCTGATCCCTCGGAAAGATCGACGGACGCCAGCGACGAGAGCGGCACCGCGACGCCCCCCTCGGTCGGGATACGAACGGACGAGACGGCTGCCACATCTTCTCTGAACGTCGGTGGCAATCTGACAACCAACGGGAAGACACGCTGGCCCTCGAACACCTCGCCGACGCGGATCCCTCCGATCGCCTCGACGAAGTCCAAGACCTCGCTCGCGGCAACACCGAAGCGGGCGATGCGAGACTGGTCAACGGAAACCGACAAGGCCGGCTGCCCTGTGATCTGATCGACCGAGATATCTGACACGCCGGGTATGTCCAGAAGCACACGCTGCACATCGTCAGCGAGCCGGAGCAGCTCGTCGAAGTCGTCGCCGAAGATCTTGATCCCGATATCCGAGCGAATCCCGGAGACCATTTCATTCATGCGCATCTCGATCGGCTGCGTGAACACCATGTTGACGCCGGGGAACTGCGAAATGGTCTTCTCCATCTCGACAACCAGAGCCGACTGTGTATCCGCTCTCGTCCACTCCGTACGGGGCTTGAGCGTCATAAAGATGTCCGTCAGTTCGATCCCCATGGGATCGGTCGCCACCTCTGCGGTTCCGATACGGCTCCATATGTACTCGATCTCATCTGGGAACTCGCCGAGCAGCACCTCCTCGATCCGAGTGTTGTACCGCACTGACTCATCGATCGATACGCCGGCGAGGCGGATGGTGTTCACGACCATCGACCCCTCGCTAAGCCGAGGTATGAACTCGCCGCCCATCTGTGTGCCCTGGAAGCCAGCAACACCAAGGAGGGCCACGGCAATGAACATCACGATCCACTTGAGTCGAAGCGCTCCGCCGACAGCCCAGCCGTATGCCCCTGCCAATGCGCGGAGCAGAACAGCATCCTTGGGTTTCGTGCGACGCGGCAAGAAGTAGTACGACAAGACGGGAGACAGGAACACCGCTACCAGCAATGCTCCGAGGAGCGCATAGATGAATGTCCACGCCATAGGCCGAAACATCTTTCCTTCTATGCCTTCCAGCGTCAGCACCGGTGCAAAGACGAGCGTGATGATGCCCATCCCGAACACGATCGGACGGACAACGCCTGCACTGGACCTGGCGATCGATTCAAGCCGCTCGGCCGGAGAGAGCTTCCGACCGAGTTCTCGCTGACGTTCCTTCAGCGAACGGAGATTGGCTTCCGTCATGACCACCGAGCCATCCACGAGGATGCCAAAGTCAATCGCGCCGAGGCTGAGCAGGCTCGCGGCAATCGCAAACTCGTACATCCCCTGGACGGCGAAGAGCATTGAGATTGGGATCGCGACGGCAACGAGCAGCCCGGCTCGGATGTTGCCCAAAATGATCAGCAACACGACGATAACCAGCACCGCACCGATCACAAGGTTGTGCTCAACCGTCTTGATGACCTGCTCGACAAGCTCGGTCCGGTCGTACACGACATCCACGACAATGTCAGGGGGCAGTGAGGGGGCGAGCGACTCAAGGCGCTCGCGGAGGTCCTCGGTCACAACACGGCTGTTCTCTCCCATCAGCATGAACGCCAGCCCGAGAACAACCTCGCCCTCGCCGTACGCCGAAACCGCCCCGCGTCGGATCTCGCTGCCGATCTCGACATCCGCAACATCTCGGATACGCACCGGCGTGCCGTCGCTGGATGCGACGACGATGTTCTCAATCTCCTCGATCGTTGCGACGCGCGCGAGGCCACGCACGACCCGGGCCTCGCCCGACGTGACGATCTGCCCGCCGCCAACGTTGGCGTTGTTGCGCCGCAAGGCTTGCAACACGTCCTCAAGCGTGAAGCCGAACTTGATCAGGGCTTCCGGCTTGACAACAACATGATACTGTCTCTCTAGACCGCCCCAGGAATTGACCTCGGCAACGCCGGGTACCTTGCGAAGCTCGGGCTTGATCACCCAATCGTGAATAGTCCGGAGTTCCTCGATGGAGTGCTCACCGGTCTCCGACCGGATGACGTAGTGAAAGACCTCACCGAGACCTGTCGCGATCGGTCCGAGTTCCGGCCTTCCAACGCCGTCTGGCAACTCAACCGCCGAGAGCCGCTCGGTGATGTACTGCCTCGCGTCGATGATCCGGATGTCATCATCGAACGTTGCCACGACCTGTGAGAATCCGAACTTCGAGACGGAGCGCACGTTCTGGAGACCCGGGAGGCCGCCGATCGACAGCTCGACAGGCAGCGTGATCTGTTGCTCGATCTCTTCCGGGCTGAGCGCGGGCGCAACCGTGTTGATCTGCACCTGGATCGGAGTCGTGTCGGGGAACGCGTCGATCGGGAGTTGCGTCATCCGGTAGATACCGGCAGCGCATGCGATCGCAAAGAGCAGGATGACGAGCACCCTGTTCCTGAGCGAGATTTCGATAAGTCGGGTCAGCATGACAGCTCCGGATCAGTCGTCAACGCATCCCGCGCCGAGGCGGGACTTGAGGAACTCGGTCTTCATGGTGAAGCTCCCACCGGTCACAACTTCTTCGGCCTCCGTGAGGCCCGCCAGAATGGCGATGGTGCCGGAAGCCGTGTGCGGCCCAACATCAACGCGCCGGACCGCGAATAGATCGGGTTCCTGCCGCACAAACACGAACGGTGCACCGTCGATCTCGTGCACCGATTCATCGGGGACGAGCAACGAGCTTGATGTGCCACCGATCATCGCGGCGACCTCGGTGAACATGCCATGCCGAAGAATGCCGCGGTCGTTCGCAACTACCGCGCGGGCCCGAACCATCCGCGTACGCTCATCGATGCGCGGGCTGATCCATGTGATTTGTCCCAGTACTTTCAGTTCGGGTAGAGCACGGACGCTCGCGACGATTTTGCCGCCGCGCTCGATCTGAAACACTCGTTCTTCCGGGACTGCGATTTCGATCCACATGGTCGTCAGGTCGGCGATCTCGAAGAGCGAGCCCTCCGAATCAGCGGCCTCACCCAACACCGCGGTCCGGTCGACGACAGTACCTCCAAAGGGTGCCCTGACGTAGAGGTCGGACGACGATGACTGCTCGACCGCAATGTCGGCGACTTCCGACTCGGTAAAACCGAGGTTGATGAGCTGCTGGTGGGTGCGACGCACTTCAAGCTCCGCGAGCTTGAGAGCCGCCTGAGCATCCTGGAAGTCTCGCCGTGCCGCAATATTCTCGTCGACGAGCTTCTGCTCACGCTCGAACACGGTTGTTCTCGCTTCGAGCTCTGCAGTCTTTGACAGATACGCCGACTTCGCCCTTGCGACTTCCACCGAGTTGATAACCGCGAGAATCTGCCCTTCTTCGACGCGGTCACCGACATCAACCCGGATGTCGGTGATAACGCCGGGAGCCAACGGTGTGAGCTTGGCCAATCGATTCCCGTTGTAGCGGACCTCGCCCAATAGGATGATTGACGCTGACGCAGCGCCCCGATCTGGCCGCTCAACAGTGAGCCCGGCCAGCTCCGCCGATCTGGCTGATGGCATGCGGACGAGCAGCGAATCGCCAACCCGGAGTGTCTCTGCGAGTTGAGGCTGGCAGATTCCACACTCGATCTCGTCGACGCCGTGCTCGTGACAGAAGAGTGCAGGAGCATCATCACGCGAGGGCGTAGCCGAGGCCCCGCCCCCCAAGACGGGATTGCACAGGTGGCACTCGTCTTCGTAGAGGAAATGTTCTTCGCAATAGGCCCGAGATGCGTCCTCCAACTGTGGCTGACAGATCCAGCATCGGTCTTCATAGCGATCATGCTCAGAGCACCACAAGCGACCTGCATCACGCTTGGATGCGTCACAGATGAAGCAGGTCTCGTCGGCACTGTGTCCATGCGGACCGCCGGCCGATTCGTTGACCGTGCTCTCGGAGGAACCGAGTGCTGAATCGCAGAGATGGCACTCGTCCTCGTACAGATAGTGCTCCACGCAGTACGGCCGCGCTGGATCTTCAAGTTGTGGCTGACAGATCCAGCAACGATCCTCGTACCGGGCGTGCTCAGTACACCACAGGCGACCGGCCTCACGCTTTGTGTCGTCACAAATGAAGCAGGTGTCGCCGTCATCGTGCGAGTGAACAACCTGTATCGCATTCGATGATCGCGATCCGTCGGACGCCGACGACGTTTCGTTTTCGCCGTCGCACCCCCAAAGCAGGAACGACGTAGTGAACAGACATACGAGTGGCATGATGCCGTGTGACAGTTTCACGGTGTGTCTCCTTGATTGTGGTGGTCAGAGCGCTCGCGGAGCGATGGAGTGCTCAACGGCTCCGAGATGAGGCCTTCGACCTGGACCTTCGCGGCGTGATACTCAGCGAGGGCTTCAAGCCGTTGGGTTTCGGTATCGAACAGAGTGCGCTGGGCATCGAGAACATCGAGGTACGGAAGTTTGCCCTCGTCGTACGCCCGGCGTGTGGCGTCGTAGGCGGCGTTGGCCGCGGGAAGAAGAGCGGCGTCGATCGCCTTGGCTTCGTGATACGCGGCGGTCAAGCGTGCGTGCGCTCGGACAAGTCGGGTGGCGAGGTCGCGTCGGGACGCCCGCCCCTCATCGATCGCCTGCGCCGCCCGAAGCCGAGCGGCCAGAATGCCACCCTGGTTGCGATCGAAAATCGTCAGTGGCACCGAAAACGACGCAACAAGCCCGACATCGTCGGTCTCTTCGACGTACCGAATGCCCGCTCCTGCCGTCACATCGGGGACCGCTTGGGCGCGTTCGAGATCAACCACCGATGACCGCCGCTCGGTCTCTGCGATCCAACGCTGCACTTCCGGATGCTGCTCAACAAGCTCCGTCAGGGCATCGAGCAACGGAACAGGCATCAAGTCATCCAGCGACCCGACAGCAATTTCAAATCCAGGTTCGGTCGCATCCCACATGGCACTGAGTTCACGCCTCGCGGCATCAAGCTCTCGACTCAGCCGATCGGCGGCGATGCGGGCGGACTCGCTTTCGAGTCGGGCCTTGATCTCGTCGATTGGCGAAACGTCACCGGCTTGCACACGCCGATCGATCACGCGACGGTTCTCTTCAGCGAGTGCTTGTGCACGAATAGCGAACTCGCCGCGTTGTTGGAGCTCCAGAACCCGGACAAAGCGAGACGCAGTATCGGTGAGCACGGCCAGCCGCTGTGCTTCGAAGTCGAGCGCAGCAACAGTCCACTGCCCCTCAGCGGCTTGCACACGGCGATCTCGCTTCCCGCCAAGCTCAAGAAGCTGGCTAAATGCAAGGGTTGTCTCAGCAGAGTCAAAGCCGCTTAACGCTCCAGAGCCCGCGAAGTCCTCCACTTCGACGTCGACATTTGGGTTCGGCAATAGGCCAGCTTGCAGCCGCCTCGCCTCGGCAATCCTGGGTTCCCATGCGAGTGATCGGAGCTTCGGATTGCGTACGAGTGCAGCCGCGAGAGCTTGGCGAAGGGTTAGTTCCTCTCCAATTGTGACGACATCGGAGCGTGGTGCGGCTTGCCCAGGCTCTGCCGGTGCTTCGTAGCGAGGCATGTCCCGCAAGAGTGGCCTTGCGGCGGGCGGCTCGAAGTCGAACGGTGATGTCGCGCAGCCACTTAACAGAATGAGCACGCTCAAGTAGCACAACAGCTTTGGTTCAGCAGATCGCATGTGTTTCACTCGGATAGAGACGTTGCCCGACACATGCCGAGCCTCTGGGAAGAACGAGCGCGGTACACGAACCGCGCGGAATCCCAGGTCGTCCTAAACGAGCAGAATCACGCTGCGAAGATGGCAATCAGATAACCCGACGCTCGACGTAAATGGAGGTGAGGAGAGGTGTGCTGTGGTTACCAATCGATCCGCGAGAAACTCGAACCACGGAACGAGCGGATCATCCGGCCCATCCAGGGACCAGTTGTCCTCCGTGTCTTTCTCAAAGCGATCAACGGCAACGATGGACTCAGACTCGATCGCAGTGGACTGGCATCCGCCGTCCGGGCAGACCGTGCACAGGTTCGAGTTCTCGTGCTGCTCTGAAGGAACAGGGCACGAGTCTCCGCCCAAATCGTCGCAGCAAAACTGCTCGCCGAACTGAGTGGTCGCTGTCCCGTCAGAACAGATGCAGAGGAACCGCGGGCCAAGGCCGGCACTCAAGCCAAACCAGAGGGCGAGGAGGATCGAGATGGCCGGGTGGTGTTTCACGGGTGTGTCGATCTGATCAGAGACGCCTTGACCATTACACCATATCGTGTAATAGTCAAGCGCGGATCAGCATCGGTCAGAATTGAAGGGGCCTCGCGTGGAGTCTTGCCGTCCGAAATTGCCGCTGGCCGCCCGTCCACTCATCGGTGCTCTTGAAGCCGAAAGGGTGGGCACGCTTTTCAAGAGCCTTGCCCACCCGACCCGGCTGCGTCTGCTCAGCCCCTCATCCCCCCGCGTTGACGGAGGGGACGCATGTGGGGCGAGGAATAGATCGCTTCCTAGAGGTGTTGGTACCCCGCAGCGGGTCCGCTATCATGAATAACGCCATGCTCAGAGTTCTTGCCATCACGATCCTGATCGCCGCCGGGCTGCCGAGGCTTGGTGTCGGTTTGGTCGCCGGGCAAGATCACTGTGGTGACACGATATGCCATGAGCCTGTCATTGACATGGGCTGCTGCGGCGATTCACTACCGGACGAGTGCTCTGACCTCGACTGCGGCAGCGAGGCATTCTGCCCGGTGAGCGAAGGTCCGTGCAAATGCGGCATATCCGAGACGCCGGCTCCGGATCGGCTTCCTGACGCTCCGCTGCCGCGGACTGACCGCGATTCACCGACCGGACTTCCGAACGGCCCGCCGAAGATCACTCCGGTGATCGAGCCCGACGATTCGACGCCTTCGATGGTGTCGCTCGTCGCTGGCCTCCGCACGGGCAAGACCCACAACGAAGTGCAGGCCCTTCTGGGCGTTTGGCAAACGTAGAGCTTGAGTTCCGTAGGGATGGTGCGCGCTGTGAGTGTTGCCCGTCCCTGCGTCGATCCCTCGGACACACGTTTATCCAAGCACCCAGGAGCCTTTCATGGCCATTCGTCTCATCGCGTGCGCGGTGGGCGTCGCGGGGGTCGGATTCGTTGGCGGCTGCTCGTCGCCGTTCGATTCGACTCGCGGTCTGCCGCCGTCGTTCGCCCGATCTCTCCCGGATAACGCTGATTCTTCGCCGCGTTCTGTCTACCGCGATGATTCAGCATCGAAACACGATGCGCCCGTGCTCGACGCGACCGCCTCGGCGGACGAGTTCGTGCGCTACGCGCTCTTTCACAGTCCGAAGGTTGAGGCGGCGTACCAGCGATGGGTCGCTGCGGCCGAGCGTCTGCCGCAAGCGCGTTCGCTCCCTGACCCGCGCGTGAACTTCGGTTTCTTTCTCGATGAGGTTGAGACGCGCACCGGAGCCCAGCAGGCTCGCGTCGGCGTAAGCCAGGCGTTCCCGTGGCCGGGAATCCTGAGCGACCGTGAGGATGCGGCGGCGATGGCAGCCCGTGCCGCGTGGCGTCAGTTCGAAGCGGCGCGGCTGGAGGTCACCGAGCGCGTCGTCGAGACGCTCCACGAGGTTGCGTATCTCGACGGGGCCATTCGAATCACCGCTGAAAATTTGGAACTGCTGTCGTCGTTTGAGGAGGTCGTACGGGCCCGGTACCGCGTCGGAGCCGGGTCGCACCCGGAACTCATCCGCGTGCAGGTCGAGCTTGGGCAACTCGAAGACCGCCTCGCGCAGCTCAGGGCGATGAGGCCGACGTACGTTGCGGATCTGAACGCGGCGCTCAATCGAGCGACGGATGTGCCCGTGTCGCCGTTCGCCCGACTCCCCGGCCGGGTCGCATCGGTCGACGGTCCTGGACTCGCCGAGATCGCACGGCGTTCGAACCCCGTGCTCCTCGCGCTCGACGAGCGGATCGAGGAGCAACGGATCCGGAGTGAGGTTGCGCGGAAAGAAGGCCTGCCTGACTTCACAGTCGGCCTCGACTACATCGTGACCGATGAGGCGATGAACAGCTCGATCGCCGAGAGCGGCGACGATCCGATCCTGCTGAGTTTCGGCATCACCGTGCCACTCTGGCGCGACAAGTACGACGCGGGCGTCCGCGAAGCGATGGCCCGCCGCCTCGCCGTGTCCTTCGAGCGTGCCGATGAAGCGAACCGGATCACCGCATCGATCCAGCGGGCGTGGTTCGAGCACACGGACGCGCACCGACGGGTCAGGCTGTTCGAAACGACGCTGATCCCCAAGGCCGAAGAGTCGCTCCGGGCTTCACTCGCCGGGTTCCGCGCCGGTGAGACGAGCTTTCTCGATCTGCTGGACACGGAGCGGACGCTGCTCGAATTCGCGGTGTCCGCCGAGCGGGCACGTGCCGATCGTGGACAGGCGCTCGCCCGCCTGAATCGTCTTGTTGGCCAGCCCGTGCCAACACAAGGCAAAGCCACCACCGAGGGGTTGGAAGACGAGACGCCGGGCACCGGACCCGACGAGGACACACCATGAGCAAGTTCACACAGACGATCCGATCTTCACTGGCGTGGCTGTGGAAACACACCGCGGCGGGTATCGCCGTACTGCTGATCATCACGGCCCTCGTCGTGGGCTATCGCATGGGCAGCCCTGATGCCGAGCCAGCACCCGAGGAAGCTGAGGCGGAGCATGATCACGCTGATGAGGCGGGTGAGCCGCAGATGTACACCTGTTCAATGCACCCTTCGGTGCGTCTGCCCGACCCCGACGCGAAGTGCCCGATCTGCTTTATGGATCTCATCCCCGTGACCGAGGACGGCGGTGAGGGGAGTGAGTTGCGGGTCACGATGAGCGAGTCCGCGGCCGCGCTCAGCCAGATTGAGACGGCGCCAGTCGGCCGGTTCTTCCCGACCGCGGAGGTCCGCCTGTACGGCAAACTGACTTACGACGAGACATCGGTCGCTCGCCTGACCGCATATTTCCCCGGGCGAATAGAGCGACTGTTCGTGAACTTCCTTGGCGTGCCGGTCTCAAAGGGCGATCATATGGCCGAGGTCTACAGCCCTGATCTGCTTGCCGCGTTCGAGGAGTTTCGTCAGGCTTTGGCCGCAGCTGAAAACAGCGCGTCGGGCAGCGAGCTTGTCCGTTCGGCGACCCGAGACACGCTTGTCGCAGCACGAGAAAAACTGAGGCTCTTTGGCATCTCACCGGAGCAGATTGCAGCCGTTGAGGATGGTTCGTTTGAGTCGGACCGTCTCACGATCTTCGCCCCAATCGGCGGTGTTGTGACGCACCTTGCCGTGCGTGAAGGGGACTATGTGGAGACGGGCGGACCGATTGCGACCATCGCTGATCTGTCGCGGCTTTGGCTCGACATGGAAGCGTACGAGTCACAGCTCCCGCTGCTTCGCTGGGGGCAGAAGGTGACTTTTGAAGTTGAAGCTCACCCGGGTGAGACGTTCGAAGGGCAGATCTCGTTCATCGAACCGGAAGTCGATGCCCGAACTCGGACTGCGGCGGTACGTGTCGCTGTTGATAACGCGGATCGCCGCCTCAAGCCGGGCATGTTTGCGTCCGCGGTCGCAAGAACGCGTGTAGCTCAGGATGGCGCAGTGGTGAGCAACGAGCTCGCAGGACGCTGGGTCAGCCCGATGCACCCAACAGAGGTCCAAGACGGACCTGGGCAGTGCGGCATCTGCGGGATGGACTTGGTGCCCGCTGAGTCGCTCGGCGTCGTTGGTGATCCAGCGGATGCAGAGGAGCCCTTGGTCATCCCGCGTTCGGCAGTGCTCTTTACGGGCAAGCGCTCGGTGGTCTACGTCGAGGTCGCGGATGCTGAACAGCCAACGTATGAGGGCCGATCCGTCGTGCTCGGCCCGCGTGCTGGTGATTTCTACATTGTGCGTGACGGCCTCACGCGGAACGAGTCCGTCGTTGTGAACGGAGCGTTCAGGATTGACAGTGCGATGCAGATCGCTGCGAAGCCGAGCATGATGACACCCGGTGGCGGCGGCGGAGGGAACCCGCACGCCGCCCACGGCGGGATGGCCGGCGATTCCATGCCAGAGATGCCTCTGCGTGTTCCCGTGCCCGACAGCTTTGTCTTCGCGCTCAAGCCGGTGTATGCCGCGTATCTCGATGCTCAGGAGTCGCTCGCGGGGGACGACCTCGGTGGATTCATTCAGGCCGCGTCGGATATCAAGACGGCGCTCGAAGTCGTCGAAGAGGCCGGGCTCGTTGGCGAACCTCTGGCCGAGTGGCGTCGTGCTGCGGCCAGGCTTCGCGTTGAAGATGCCATCACGAGCATCGATACCGCTCGCGCTCGCTTCGAGCGGATGAGCGAGGGCGTTATCGCGTTGCAGCGCCGATTCGGGCACCGCGGCAGCGAAACATGGAGCCTTGCCCACTGCCCTATGGCGTTCGACAACAAGGGGGCCGATTGGCTCCAGCGCGGCACACAGATCAACAACCCGTACTTCGGTGATCAGATGCTCCGCTGCGGAGAGATCCGCGAGGCATACGGCCCGCTTGATGCATCGCCCGCGGGCAATGAACACGAGGGGCACAGCGATGAATGACCTCCATGCCGCACCACCGCCCCGTGGTCCGCTGAACGCTCTCATCCGTTTCTGTCTTGAACAGAAGCTGGTCGTCGCGATCTTGCTTGTCGGCACACTCTTCTGGGGAGTGCTCGTCGCTCCCTTCGACTGGGATCTTGGTGGCCTTGCTCGAGACCCTGTTCCGGTCGATGCGATCCCTGACATCGGTGAGAACCAGCAGATCGTGTTCACCGAGTGGCCCGGGCGAAGCCCGCAGGACATCGACGACCAGATCAGCTATCCGATGACTGTGGCGCTCCTCGGGATCCCGGGCGTGAAGGACATCCGCAGCTACTCGGTGTTCGGCTTCTCGACGATCTATGTTGTCTTCGAGGATGGCGTGGACTTCTACTGGTCGCGGTCGCGCGTACTGGAAAAGCTCAACTCGCTGCCTGCGGGCACGCTGCCGCCCGGCGTGTCTCCCGCGCTCGGACCCGACGCAACCGCCCTCGGACAGGTCTTCTGGTACACGCTCGAAGGCCACGACGCCGAAGGCAACCCAACCGGCGGTTGGGAACCCGACGAACTCCGCTCGATCCAGGACTTCATCGTCAGGTACAAGCTCGCCGGGGTGGAGGCCGTGTCTGAAGTTGCCTCGATCGGCGGTTTCGTACAGGAGTACCAGGTCGACGTGGATCCGGACGCAATGCGGGCGGCGGGTGTCTCGCTGCAGCAGGTCATCGGTGCGGTACGGCAAAGCAACCTCGATGTTGGTGCACGCACGATTGAGGTCAACCGGGCAGAGTACATCGTCCGCGGGCTCGGCTTCATCGAGACCGTAGAAGATGTCGAGCAGGCGGCGATCACGGCCCGCGACGGCCAGCCAATTCTCGTGAGTGATATCGCGAAGGTCTCGCTCGGCCCAGCGCTCCGAAGAGGTGTGCTCACCAAGGCGGGCGTCGAGGCTGTCGGCGGCGTCGTCGTGGTCCGCTACGGCGAAAACCCGATGGCGACGATCCAGCGGGTCAAAGACAAGATCGCGGATATTGCTTCGGGCTTGCCAACGAAGGTCCTCGCCGACGGGACTGAAAGCCGTGTGACGATCGTACCGTTCTACGATCGATCCGGGCTCATCCGCGAGACACTCGAAACGCTCAATGCCGCGATCAGCCAGCAGGTGCTCGTGACGATCATTGTCGTCGTCCTGATGGTCATGCACCTTCGGAGCAGCCTGCTCATCGGCGCGATGCTGCCGATCACGGTATTGATGACCTTCATCGGAATGAAGTCGTTCGGCGTGGACGCGAACATCGTCGCGCTGTCGGGCATCGCCATCGCCATCGGCACGATCGTGGATATGGGGATCGTGCTCAGCGAGAACATCCTCCGTCGCCTTGAGGAATCAGAGCAAGCCGAGAGCGATGAGCCAACACTTGATGTGATTTATCGAGCCACGAGCGAGGTCGGCGGCGCGGTCCTCACAGCGGTCGCCACCACAGTCGTCAGCTTCCTTCCCGTCTTTACGATGGAAGCGGCTGAGGGTAAGCTCTTCAAGCCGCTCGCGTACACCAAGACCTTCGCGCTGATCACGTCGATCATCATCGCGCTGACGATCCTGCCCGCGGCTGCACATGTACTCATGGGCTTCCGTCCGAAGGCCAAGCTGATCCGCGTCGTCGGTTCTCTGGGATTGCTGATCGCAGGCATCACCGTTGCGATCTGGTTCCAGCTGATCGGCGGGATAGTCATCGCAGCTTTCGGCGCGTTCTACCTCTCGAAGCCGTGGTTGCCCGCGTTCGTCGCCCGCGGCCTGCAACTGTCGGCCAACCTTGTTGCCGTCATCGTTGTGCTGGTCGTGCTATCAGGCGCGTGGGAACCGCTTGGCCCTGAGCCCGGCCTATTCGGCAACGCCGTCTTTATCGGCGTCATCGTGGGTGGGTTGCTGCTCGCATTCTGGCTCGTTCGACTGGCGTTCCCGCATGTGCTCGCGTGGACGCTGCGTCACAAACTCATCGGCCTTTCGCCTGCGGTCGGTGTTGTTCTGCTCGGCACGACTGTTTGGCTTGGATTCGATCGGGTCTGGGGCTGGCTACCTGAATCGGTGCGCCAAAACGAGACCGCGGTCGAGATCGCTCATGCCTTCCCGGGGCTCGGCAGCGAGTTCATGCCGTCGCTTGATGAGGGCGCGTTCCTCTACATGCCAACCACCATGTCCCACGCCTCGATCGGCGAAGCAACCGAGATCCTCAAGGAACTCGACCAGCGGATCATGAGCGTGCCCGAGGTCGAACTCGCGGTTGGCAAGATCGGGCGTGTGGAGAGCCCGCTGGACCCGGCACCGATCTCGATGGTCGAGACCATCATCGAGTACCGAAGCGAGTACCGCGTCGATGACCAGGGCCGACGGCTCAACTTTCGCTACGACACATCGGCCGGCGAGTTTGTCCGCGACGATGAGGGCAACCTCATTCAAGACGAAGACGGCCGCCCGTACCGCCAGTGGCGCGAGGAGATCAAATCGAACCAGGACATCTGGGACGCGATCGTCGAGGCCGCGGACATGCCGGGCGTGACCAGCGCTCCGAAGCTCCAACCTATCGAGACGCGCATCGTCATGCTGCAATCGGGCTTCCGCGCGCCGATGGGGATCAAGGTCTACGGGCCCGACCTCGAATCGATCGAGTCCTTCGGCCTCGAACTCGAACGCCTGCTGAAGCAAGTGCCCAGCGTTCAGCCGCTCGCGGTCTTCGCGGACCGCGTCGTCGGCAAGCCGTACCTCGAAATCGACATCGACCGCGAGAAGATCGCCCGCTATGGGCTGACCATCGCGGGCGTGCAGGAGGTCATCGAGGTCGCGATCGGCGGCAAGCCGCTGACGATGACCGTCGAGGGACGTGAGCGGTATCCGGTGCGTGTCCGCTACCTCCGCGAGCTGCGGGACCAGCCCGAGACACTCGGCGACATCCTGGTCCCCACGCCGTCGGGAGCACAAGTCCCACTCCGCGAGCTGAGCACGCTTGAGTACCGCCGCGGCCCGCAGATGGTCAAGAGCGAGGACACGTTCCTTGTTGCGTACGTCCTCTTTGACAAGATGCCGGGCTACGCAGAGGTCACGGTTGTCAACGATGCACAGCAGTTGATTCAGGACGCGATCGATTCCGGCGAGGTCTTGGTCCCCCCCGGCGTCAGCTACGAGTTCTCCGGATCGTATAAGAACCAAGTACGCGCAGCCAAGCGGATGAGCATCGTGCTTCCGCTCGCGCTCGCGGTGATCTTCCTTCTGCTGTACTTCCAGTTTCGCAAGGTTGGTATCACCTTCATGGTGTTTACGGGAGTCTTCGTCGCGTGGGGAGGTGGATTCCTCATGCTGTGGCTCTATGCCCAGCCGTGGTTCCTCGATACCTCGCTGCTCGGGATCGACCTGCGCGGTCTCTTTCAGATCGAACCGTACAACCTGAGCGTCGCGGTCTGGGTCGGGTTCCTCGCGCTGTTCGGCATAGCCACAGATGACGGTGTCATCATGGCAACCCGTATCGAGCAATCGATGGCGGAGGAGAAGCCCGACTCGATCGAAGCGATCCGCAAAGTCGTCGTCATTGGTGGCCAACTCCGCATCCGTGCAGCCGTCATGACGAGTGCCACAACTATCCTCGCACTGCTGCCCGTGCTCACGAGCACCGGGCGAGGCTCTGACATCATGGTTCCTATGGCTATCCCGTCGTTCGGCGGCATGGCTGTCGCCTCCATCACATGGTTTGTAGTTCCCATTCTGTACTGTTGGGTTGCCGAGTGGAAGTTCCGCTTGTCACGCCCGGCACGAAGCCCTGATGTGCCATGAGCACAAGGAGATTCCGTATGAAGCCTGCAACACTGATTGCTTGTCTCTGCCTCACGGCCCCCGCCTCACTTTCGATGGCCCAGCACGCCGGCCATGGCGCGGCAACCGGACAGAACACGGAAGCCGTCAACGCGATGTGCCCGGTCGGTAAGGAGCCGATCGATGGCAAGACCTTCGTCCAGCACGATGGGAAGACCATCGGGTTCTGCTGCCCTGGATGTGACAAGGCATTCATGAACTGGGACGAGGATCGTCGTACGAACTTCGTTCTGGCATCGATGCGCGGGGATGAGCCCGGTGCGGCCGATGCTCACGCCGCACACGAGGTGGATGAGCCCAAGGGCGACCCGTACCTGCTCGATACATGCCCGATCTCAGGGCAGAAGCTGGGATCGATGGGCGATCCGATCGTCAAGACGATTGAGGGGCGCGAGGTGCGATTCTGCTGCGGCGGGTGTGTCGGGCGGTTCGAGGCCGACACAACGAAGCACTTTGCCGAGGTCGACAAGGCTATTGCTAAACAGCAGATGCCGTTCTACCCGCTTGAGACCTGCGTGGTCACAGGTGAGCCGCTCGCCATAGACGGCGAAGACATCGGCATCAACCATGTCTACAAAAACCGGCTCGTGCGGCTGTGCTGCAAGGGGTGCGTCCGAGACTTCGAGGCCGACCCCGCCAAGTACCTCAAGGCGCTCGACGAGGCGGTCGTGAAGGCGCAACTGAAGGACTACCCGCTCACGACATGCGCGGTACTTGAGAATAGCAAGCTCGGCTCGATGGGCGAGCCCGCCGAGATCGTCGTCGCCAATCGCCTCGTGCAGTTCTGCTGCGCCGGTTGTCAGCCGACCTTCGAGGCCGACCCGGCGAAGTTCATCACCAGGATTGATGCGGCGTGGAAGCCGGTCCATGAGGCTCAGGGCAAGCTTCACGGCTCTCCGATCCACGAGGGTGATCACGACGATCACCGTGGACACGGCGATCACGACCATGGCGACGACTGAATCAAGGAGGCCACGTATGAGCACCACCATCCACCGACACCTCACTCCGCTGTTTGTGCTGCTGGTGTTCATCGCGGCACTCCCCGTTCTCGCGGCTCAGGCACCCTCCCCGGACGGACTCGGGGAGGGGCCAGGGGCCGCCAACACCGTCTGCCCGGTCACGCCCGAGGAGACGGTCGACCCGAGCTTTTCGGCTGAGTACGAAGGACAGACTGTGTATTTCTGCTGCCGACGGTGCCAGCTGCGTTTCCAGCAGGACCCCGAGGCGTACGCCGAATCGCTCGCGCTCGTTATGCCGGTCGCGGCGGAGCCATCGGGAAACCAGCCCGTACCCCGCGGCCATGACCACAACCATACCGGCGAGACGGCTGGAACCGAGCGCAACACCAACGACGAGCACGACGATGGGCCGGACGATGCGGCGCATGACCATGCCACTGACCACGGGCTATCGGCGGTCGCACGGCTCGGGCGGCTGCATGTGGTCGCGATTCACTTCCCGATCGCGTTCTTGATTCTGGCCGGGTTCGTCGAACTCGTGGGCGTCGTCCGCCATCAATGGCAGAATCACAGCACGGTCCGACTTCTTATCGCTATGGGGGCGCTCTCGGCCCTCGTCGCGACGACGCTCGGCCTGGTCCACGGCTCGGCGGACGACTACACGGGAACACTCTCGTGGGTGTTCTGGTGGCACCGCGCGCTCGGTATCTCCGTCTCTCTGCTCGCGATCGTGGCATGGGTCGCGGTGGAA
This sequence comes from Phycisphaerae bacterium, assembly GCA_002706885.1. Lineage (GTDB taxonomy): Bacteria > Planctomycetota > Phycisphaerae > Phycisphaerales > UBA1924. Next base: position 6,528 of record PAKY01000124.1, on the reverse strand, counting down.
CGGCGCGTCAAGAAGCCGGGTGGCCGCTTCGCCACAGTAGCGCTGCTCGTAACCGCGGCGCTCGTCGGCGTTGCCGGTCACTTCGGTGGATCGCTCGTGTACGGCTGGGAGTACCTGTTGCCATGAATGCCCAGCCCGTCACCATCTTGAGGCAATGTTCAGCCTATCTCTTGCGCTGGGCTTGCTCTGCACGCTTGGCAGCTTGTTTCAGACGCGGCGCCATGGTGTCGGCGACATCGAGCACACTCGTGCTCTTGAGATACTCGACCTGCTTGGTGTGCTGGGCAACGCACAGGCAGCCCGGCGGGCACGGCCCGATCTCAGCGCAGTGCCCGAACCCAAACGAACAGTGGCACTCGATCACGGGGTCATCGAAGGCAACACACAGGTCGTACAGCGATACGGATTCTGCATCTTTCGCGAGGCGGACGCCGCCCCCAACACCGCGCTGTGTCCGCACGAACTTCTTGCGGGCGAGGGCATTGACGACCTTGCCGAGTGTCGGGCGGGAGATCCCCGTCATCTCGACCAGATCGGGGATCTGCATGCCGTCCCCCGAGCCCTCACGCCCGATGAGGCCCATGCACATCGCTGCCATCGCGACTTGCCGAGAAATCATCCAATCCTTTCAAGCTGACGGCCGCCGTCTTGTCCAACACAACCCACACAGAATAAGGGTCGTCTTGTCCTGGGGCGACAACATGTCGCGCTTGCGAAATACATTCAAAGATGATAGTGTTTGCATCTTGCAGGCGATGGCAGGCCGTCTCAGCCCCTATGCGGGCCGCAGACTGTCCGCGCGGTCACAAACTCAAGGAGCCCTGATATGACGAGAACACGAGCACAAACGTCGGCCGCCCTCGCGGCCATTCTGACGACAATCGTCGCTGTTGCGCCCGCCGTGGCCCAAGACCACGACCAGGTCTCTCACAGTGAACACGGAGCGGCTCACAACGAGCCGCAGGACATTGTTCGCGAACTCGCGGCGCTCCGTGCCCGAGTCGCACAGCTTGAGGCCGTCCTCCAACTCGGGCACCGCCCCGTAACGGCCGAGGACCAGTCCACCCCTACCCACAAGGGCCACGGCTCGAAGGACGGTCACGGCGCGGACGACGGACAGCGCATGGACATGGGCATGGGCATGGGCAGGGCGATGGCGACAGACGGCGCTATGGCCATGGGCGGTATGCGCGGTATGCGTGGAATGATGGGGATGGGGCCGAAAGCGAAGGACCAGGGCGGCGTGACCGACGCGATGGAGGTCCGTACCGACCTGCCGGGCTTCCCCGGCGCCTCGCATCTCTACCACATCGGTGCTACGGGTTTCTTCCTCGACCACGCCGAGCATATCGGCCTGACGTCCGACCAGCAGGTCCGACTCAACACGAAGATGCAACAGACGCTCCTCGCCCAGTCCGAGCACGACCGACGCATCGAGCGCCTTGAGGAAACGCTGTGGTCGTTGACCGCGGCGTCGACGCCGGACATCGAGCGAATCGAGGAAGCGGTTCGCGCGATCGAATCTGAACGCGCCGAAAAGCGTCTCGCATTCATCCGGGCGGTTGGAGAGGCGGCCAAGGTCTTGACGGATGAGCAGCGGCAGACGCTCGCCGGGACCCGCCCCGTGGACATGGCGGGCCAGGGTGAGGGTGATTGAACAGAGTCAACAACTGAAAGGAGTATCAGATGCCCAAGCAAGCGGCAATATCAACGACTTCGCGGATCACGCTCGCCGCGCCGGATGCGTGCGAGGTGTTCGTAGCGGGCTCGTTCAACGATTGGAGCACGACGGCCAACCCCATGACGCGAGACGACCAAGGATGGTGGGAGACCGAGCTCGCACTCCCACCCGGTCGCTACGAGTACAAGTTCGTGGTCGATGGCCAGTGGTGCTGCGAGGCTGGCTGCGATCGCCCGAACGGCGGGTCCGAGGGCTGCACGCCGAATCCCTTTGGGACACTGAACCGCGTGCTCGACGTTCCCGAGCACGGGCGGTGAATCCAGCACAGTCACACGACCGCAGCGGTCCGCCGCGCACCGGATGCATGTGTTTCCCGGTGCGCGGTGGTGGCTGCTGCTTCGGAGCTGGGAGGCTGCACGAATGAGCTCTGAGCAGAGACGCCACTTCTTCAGTGCTGGAATCTGGACTTTCGCAATCACGATGCTGCACTTTCTGATCACCACGCAGTCGCCTTCGCTGCATTGGCTGCACATTGTGCTTTCCGGTCTTTACATCGTGCCCGTCGTGAGCGCGGCGATTGCATTCGAGTGGGTCGGTGGGCTGCTCTCGTCCTGTGCCGTGAGTGTCGCGTACTTGGCCCATCTTCTCTGGTCGTGGAGCGACTCGCCGATGGCCAACCCGGACCAGTTCGGCTGGCTCGGCGTGTATCCCGTGATCGGTCTGATCGCCGGCCGTCTCGTCCATACCGCAAACGTTCGGAAGCGTCAGCGTGACGAGGTCATCGCCCGGACCCGACACGCGGAGCTGATCAACGGCCTCGCCGGGCTACTGGCGGCTGTGAATGCACGAGATTCCTCCACGGTTTCTCACTCGCGCCGAGTTGCCGATGTCGCGACATCACTCGCGGAGCACCTTGGATACGAGGCTGATGCGGTTGGCTGTATTCGTCTCGCCGCGCTCGCACACGACATCGGGAAAGCAGGAATCCCTGATGCGGTGTTGTTCAAGCATGGGCCGCTCGACACTGAGCAACGCAAGAAGATGCGAGAGCACGTTCAAATCGCTGTCACGATGCTTGACCAGATCCCGGGGACCGAGCAGATATCCCGTCTTGTCGCCCAGCATCACGAGTGCCCAGACGGGTCGGGGTACCCGCAAGGGCTCACTCAGGAAGAGATTCACCCCTTAGCTGCAGTATTGCACGTCGTGGACATCTTCGTCGCGCTCACGGAGCCTCGCCCCTATCACGAAGCAATGTCGTCCGAGCAAGCGATCGACGAGATGGCCTCCTTGGTCGGCACCGGGCTCGACCCACGCGCTTTCGAGGCGCTCCAGCACCTTCACCGCCACTCGCCCGAGTCGATCACGGAACACGCGCAACCGGGAGAACTTGCATGAGACGCTTCTTCCAGACGACGAGCATGCTCGCGACACTGCTTCTAGTCGCGCCGAACGCACAATCCCAGGTATCTCCCGAGGAGCACGCCTCGCATCACCCGGACCAGAGTGAGCCAGTTGGCGAGGGAGACGTTCCGCAGCAGGGCGGCATGCAGGGCATGGGTGACATGGGCGAGATGATGAGCCGCATGGGCGTGCCCCCGCCCAAGGACATCTACCCGAGCCTGATGGACTTGCCCGACATGACGGCCGAGGAGCGGGACGCCTTCGAGCGACTCGCTCATGACCGAATGCAGACCGGGGCAGCACTCATGGGCCAGGCGCTCGATGACCTGCTCAAGGCATCGCCGACGCAGGACTTCGGTGCGATGCAGTCCGCCGTCAATGCGCTCCGCGAGGGCCTCGGACAATTCGATAGCGGTCTCGCGGCGCACCGCGTCATGAACTCGAACACGCCGCCTGACCAAGCCGCCATGACTTGGTTCAAGCGTGAAATGAATCTCTTGCCACCGCCCGCGGGGGCCGCGAGCACCGGGCCGTTCGGCTGGTCTTGGTTCCATATGTCCGTGATGACCGTGCTCATCGTGTTCGCGATGGCGATGATCGCGCTGTACTTCGTCAAGATGCGGCGCGCGGCTGAACTGCTGCAGGACCTCGCGGCGCAGCCGCGTGGCCCGTCCGCATCGCCGGCACCTGAAACTTCTGGGGCTACATCGTTACAGCCTGCGGCTTCTGTTGCACCGGTCCTCGACGTTCCCGACCAGCCCGCGGCCGCGATGCCGGCCAAAACAACCCGGCGAACCGGTGACCGATGGACGGGCGCCCTGCAACTCGCCGCGACATTCCAAGAAACGCCAGACATCCGGACCTTCCGCCTGATGCCGCCCTCGGGAGAACCGGTGCCGTTTACGTACTTGCCCGGTCAGTTCCTCACAGTCGAGGTCCCGGTTGGCGGCAAGGTCGTCAAACGCTCGTACACGATCGCCTCAAGCCCGACGAGGCCGGAGTATGTCGAACTCTCCATCAAGCGTGAGGACCAAGGCGTCGTGAGCCGAGCGCTGCACGACTCGCTCTCCGTCGGCGACTCGCTCACAGTCACCGGGCCTTCCGGAGTCTTCACGTTTACCGGCGATGAGGAAGGCAGCATCGTGCTGGTCAGCGGTGGCGTCGGCATCACACCCATGATGAGCGTGATTCGATACCTCACCGACCGTGCTTGGGACGGTGACATCTACCTCTTGCACTGCTGCCGGACGACGGACGATTTCTGCTTCCGCGACGAGCTTGAATACCTTCAGCGCAAGCACCCCCGCCTGAATGTCACGGCCACTATGACGCGCGCCAGAGGCAGCGCCTGGGTCGGCCCGACCGGGCGATTCTCTGCCGGGCTCATCCGAGAGTGCGTCCCCGAGATCGCCTCCAAGCTCGTCCATCTCTGCGGCCCGCCGCCCATGATGGAGGCCCTCAAAGGCATGCTCGGCGAGCTGGGCGTACCACAAGACCGCGTCAAGACCGAGGCGTTTGGGCCCGCGAAGCGACCTCAGGCCACGGAGAGGCCGGGGGCTGGGGCCGCCACGGTCGCCTTCACCGCTTCTGGCAAGTCCGTGCCCATCGGGCCGGAGACGACCGTGCTCGAGGCCGCGGAATCGGTCGGGGTCGACATCGACAACTCATGCCGTGCCGGCACCTGCGGGAGCTGCAAGGTCCGCCTGCTCAAAGGCCGGGTGAGCATGGACGTCGAGGACGCGCTCGATGACAACGACCGCCGCGACGGGGTCATCCTCGCCTGCCAAGCGAAATCCGAGGTCGACCTCGAGGTGGAGGCCTGAGATGCAAGAGCGCCAACGCGTCATCGTAACCGGCCTGATTGTTCTTCTACTGGTTCTGACGCTCGGTTTCTTCGTGCACCGGGACCCGCGATTCGCGGGGAGTCTCGCGGGAGGACTACTCGGCGTGGCCGCCGCGGCGCTCATGCTCGTCCCGCTGCTCTACCTCTTCGTCAAGCGCATCCCGTGGCTCAAGCGGCGGATCACACCGCACGTTTCGATGCGTACGCTGCTGACTATCCACATCTACACGGGCGTGCTCGCGCCGATCCTCGGCGTGCTCCACACAGGGCATAAGTTCCAAAGCGGACTGGGCGTGGCGCTCATGCTCATGATGCTTACCGTCGCCGCCAGCGGTTTCGTCGGCCGCTACCTGCTCGGTAGGCTCTCGACCGACATCCGCCAGATGCGGGCCGACCGCGACGAGTTGCTCGCGGCGTACACCTCGCTCTCCAACGAACTTCGGACCCATCCGGAGGTCGCCGCTGTCGTACGTCGCGGGGCAACGTTCCCCGGGCGGATCGCCTCGCTTTTCGTCAACCGCAACTCGGACGGCCCGTTTCGCGTTTCCTCGAAGGCGCTCCGAATTGCCGAATCGGTCTCCGACCTTGAACTTGCCATCAGAACCCACGGCGCGGCAAAGAGCCTATTTACGCGCTGGCTGACGTGTCACATTGTCATCGCGATTGTGCTGTACGGGCTGCTTTTCGTGCATGTCTGGTCGGCGTGGTACTTCGGCATCAGGTGGCTCTCATGAAACGACTCGAAATCATCTATGGAGTCCTGACTCTCGGCGCGCTCGGAGCTGGGTTCGCTTTACCCATTGTTGTCCACCGTGAGGGACCGGACGCCGCGATTGGCTGGCAGGACATGGTCAGTCCAGGTCCGCTCTCCGAGGCACATGCGTTTCTTGCGAACGATTGCACCGCCTGCCACACCCCTCACGTTGGGATAGAGACATCCAACTGTGTCTCTTGCCACGCGAATAACGAGAAGCTGCTCTCAACGCCCGATACCGCGTTCCATGCTTCGGTCGACTCATGCGTCGGATGTCACACCGAGCACGCCATGCCGCCATCGACGCCCACCACGATGGACCACGAACTGCTTATCGCGATCGCTCGTGCCGATGCGGACGAGGGCACCCTCGCACTCATCGAGAGCCTGCGCGTGCATGCGTCCGCGACGCCGACGCCGCACGCACGCATCACGTCGACGGAACTGATGCTCGATTGCGCCTCTTGCCACACCAACGAGGAACCGCACCGAACACTCTTCGGGAACAACTGTGCCTCCTGCCACTCGACGGCGAGCTGGCGCATTCCTGAGTACCGCCACCCTTCGCCGCAATCCACCAGCTGCGTGCAGTGTCACAGCGGTCCGCCCAGCCACTACATGGGTCACTTTGAAATGGTCTCGAAGCGCATCGCGGGCGTCGAACATGTCGAGGTCACCGACTGTTTCAAGTGTCACCGCACGAACTCATGGAATGAGATCCCGGGGATCGGCTGGTACAAGCACCACTGAAGGAGAGTCGAGCCGCCGATGATCGAAGAACTCATCAGTATCACGGTCCAATTCATCGAGGCGATTGCCGCCGTCATGATCGCCGCGTCCGTCGTC
>PAKY01000123.1 GCA_002706885.1 Phycisphaerae bacterium | reverse complement strand
GGCGTTTGCGTTTCTCGAGCGGCTCGTTGGCACCCCGAGCGTGAGCGGTGAAGAAGCCGCGGCGGCCGAGGTTTTCGCCGACGGCGCCCGCTCGCTCGGGTTCGAGGTCGAGATCGATCAGGTCGGCAACGCCATCGCCACGCGCCGAGCCATCGGCGAGCGGAGGCGGCAGATCGTGCTGCTCGGTCACATCGACACGGTGCCGGGCGAGATCCCGGTCCGCGTCGAAGACGGCGTGTTGCATGGGCGGGGAGCGGTTGACGCGAAGGGTCCGCTCGTGGCGTTGCTTGTCGGCGCCGCTCGCGCGGAACTCACGGAGGGGGTCGAGGTCGTGGTCGTCGCAGCGGTCGGCGAGGAGGCGTCGGAATCGATCGGCGCGAAGGCGATACGTGACCGCTACCGACCCGACGCGTGCATCATCGGCGAGCCTTCCGGTTGGGACGGCGTCACGCTTGGGTACAAGGGTCGGCTGGTCGTCGAGGCGACCTGCCGCCGTTCGCTCGCGCATACAGCGGGACCAGACGGTAGCGCCCGGGACGCGCTTCTTCGGTGGTGGACGGAGGCGACCGCGCACGCCGCGAAGGTAAGCGAGCCGGCGGAACGGGCGTTCGACACACTCCAGGCCACCGTTCACAACTGGCGATCGCTCGACGACTGGCAGACGGACGGAGCGGAGATGCGCTGCGGCTTCCGACTCCCGCCGGGCGTGAACCCGCGCGAACTGTTCGACCTGCTCCGCGCGTTCGCGGGCGAGGGCATCGAGCTCGATCTGACGGGCGAGGAGACCGCCCACGCCACGACGCGCGATGATCCGGTCGTGCGGGCGCTGAGCGCGGCGATCCGCGCCGAGGGCGGCCGTCCACGCCCAAAGCTCAAGACGGGGACGGCGGACCTGAACGTGGTCGGCCCGGCGTGGGGCTGCCCCATCGCGGCGTACGGGCCAGGGGACAGTTCGCTCGATCACACGCCGGAGGAGCGGGTTTCGGATCAAGAGTTTACAATGACATTACGAGTAGTACGTGTTGCACTACAAACATTTTCAAATACTTAACGATTCGCGCTTCGTTCTTTGTAAATTATTCACTATTGCACCTCCGCATCTCGCCTATATTTCTGCCGACACATACCATTGCTCGCGAACCACAGGAACATGGAGGTCCAATATGCTGCGTCGCCCCATCGTTTTCGGAGTAGTAGCACTAAGCGGACAACTGACATCGGCCGACCCGCAGCTTATGTTGTTAGATTTTATCCCTGCATCCGGATGCGAAATTGAGTGTTCGTCAGTCAGCGGAACCGCAACCACTATTGTCACATGCGGCTACAGTTCTCCTTGCGACACGTCCCTTAATACCTTCTCCGATACACAGGGCCTATCCGGATGCGGATTTATTAGTGCCGGTTCCGGTCTCGAGCGATGCGGTTCTGCTGGCGTTTCAATGATGGTTTCCTCGTCCGCGGCCTATATTGATTTAGAAACATATTTGAGTATTATTGATGGCTGCCTAGTAAGTAATTCCGCCATTGCAGATGCATCGCTCTCATTGTCAATCACTTGCAATGGATCATCCCCAGATCCTGAAACGCCCGTCGGCAGCCTGACCCTTAGCGGAGATCCGCTAGAGATTAATAACGTCATAGTAGACAGCACTCCTCCTGCGAACCCCCCGCTTCCGGTACTAACTCGAGGATGGGTTGTCACCTTCGTCCTTGCTAGCTATGGCGATGCATCTGTTGGCAGCTTGGATCGAGCACTACTTACCGAGACGTGTCAACTCAATGGTTCGGGAGGATCACTTCCCGCGTACGGCCCAAACATCTCCGTGGACGTTGTTCGCACATCCGTGATCAACCTCTTCGATCTGGACCACAACGCTGACGATCGCTTTAACCAGCACGATCTCAATGCGGTTCTCTCGATTGCAACCGTCTCCGCCACACCGACCTCGAATCCGTCGCTGTTTCCAGGGTGGGACCTCAACGGCGACCAAGTCTTCGACCTCGACGATTGGGACGCGTGGGACGCGCTTCTCAATTCAGCGATCGACGGACCGATCGTGAACCACGGAGTTTTCGGTGACTTCGATGGCGACGGCGACGTCGATTGCGATGATTACAACGCCCGCCCTTGCCCGTGGACCATTGGAATGAACGAGACGGTTTGCAACGCCTCAAGTGACTACAGCGTGCGCCTCGACTACAACCTTGACGGTCAATTGGACGGCGTTGACGAGGCCGCGTTCTTCGACTTGTTTGATGACGCGAATCTGCAAGATCTGGACAAGGTTGTTGACGGCGCCGACAACATCCGGTTCCTGCAACTCTACGGGGCGATGGACGCCGCCGCAGATCTTGCCGCGCCTTACGGTACATGGGATGTCGCCGATGTCGTCGCGTGGCTCCAACTCTTCGGAGCGTCCTGCCTGAACACGGGGAACTGAACCCGACGGACTGATACACGCGCGGATCCCAAGAACACTGGGATCCAGCGTTTTCTTAACGCTTAGCGAATCTCGAAGCCCGTAACGGTGTCCTGCTCAGCACGCATGAACGTACGAGCCTCGTCGGTGAGACGCTCGAAGCCCGCCAAAATCGTGGTTCCGGTCGGAAACCAAGGATGGGGGTCGGTTCGAGCCTCGATCCGAGACATGTAGCGAACGCTCGTGTCGAACATCGCCGTGTTGATGCCGTCGTTGTGACGGAACGACGCCAGCCTGCTCTGTTCCGGATTCGGGAAGGAAGCGAACGGTCGTTCCCCATACGCTGTCGATCCGTCGTTCACCGGCGCGATGTTGGCGGTAAACGAACCATACGAAGACGGCACAGCGTCCACGTCGAAGTTGAGGCCATCGTTCCGAAAGTAGCGTGTCCCGTCGGCGAACATGACCTTGGTTGATGGAGAGATGCCCACCTCCGTCAGACGCATGTTGTACGACCGCGGCACTGAGAACGAGCCGCCGTTGCCATCGCTGACCGGCCACCTCTTCGGCGCTCCCGGGAGATTCCGGTTGATCGCCAGCAGATCGTCATTTCGCTGCGTGTGCCACGTGTTCGGAGCAAGATAGCTGACCGCTCGGAACCCACGTCCGGAGAAGAGCACGTCTTCAAAATCGTCCCGGTCGGCAGAGCCACCATTGCCCAACGGGAAGAGACTAGTGTTGAAGATGCGTTGCCCGGCGCATGCGAAGTCGTTAAATATGTTAGCGGTTCGCTCTGCTCGGATCGGGCTGAAACTGAGTGAGTCGCCGAGGATGGGACTGATCCAGTCACGTGTCGAAGTCGGGGTGTTCGCGCTCGTCGAAAACTCGATCGCCGATCGCGTGGCATCCTCATCGATCTCTCGGCGACCGTCCAATGTGACATGGGAAATCACCGACGTGTTGGGTGTCGAGAAGTTTTCCTTGTTGTCCAGCGCGTAGATCGCGTTGAGCTGCGCAATTCCCCGCATGTTCGAAGAGCACACCACCGTCGCGGCAGCGTCCCGAGCGGTACGGAGCGCAGGGAGCAGGATGCCGATCAGGAGCGCAATGATCGAGATCACCACGAGCAGTTCGATGAGCGTGAATGCGTGACGACTCGTCGTTCGGCGGTACGGCGTGCTCATGCTCGCTCTCCTCATGTGTGAGCGTCGGATCAACCCCTCGGTCGTATTCGCTTGAACGTCCTTGGCTTGGCGTCGCTCACGTTGATCTCGCCCGTGGAGGCGTTCACGAGGGCATCGAACTCAGTGACGGAGTCAGGGTCGATCAGATAGGTGTCGGTCACGGCCCATCTGCCGTTCTCGTCTTCGCGGACCGGCACGAGCGTCGGCTCCCCCGTCTCCGGATGCCGCTCCGGCAGCAGCAGCATCTTCTTCCCGCTCGTGTCCGCGACGAACCGGTCGCCCGTCTTCAGGTCGACGAGCAGGACCTCGCTTGGGGGACGCGGGCCGCCGCCGTGGGTCATGTTCCAGACGACGAGCGTGATGCCGCCGCCGAGGCCGATGACGATCAGGATCAACTGCCAGGGGCGGATGTCACCCATCGCGTGGTTCCTTGCTCGCAGGCCCGGCTCACCGAAACGCGTCCGTCAGAACGCCGGCGGAACCGCCGACGACGGAGTCTACATGAATGACGGCGGCGCCGTGCGGGGCGCCGCCATCGCTCTCTCGATCAGAAGGCGATCAGGGGCAGCCCTGACCGAAGAAGGTCAGGAACGCGACGACGTCGGCGATGTCGAACTCGCCCATCGGGAGGCCGAGGTCGGCGGCGGGGTCACCCTGCCCGAAGGCGGTCAGGAACGCCACGACGTCCGCGATATCGAGCACGCCCATCGGAAGGCCGAGGTCCGCGGGGCAGGTCGGCTCCTCGGCGACCGTGACGATGATTGACTCGGTCGAAGCGGTGAACGTGTCGTCCGACGCGCTGAAGAGGATGACGTTGTCGCCCAGGACCAGATCTTCGGCGTCGATGGTCGCGACGTACGGCGGCGTGAAGAACGAAGCGATCAGGATGTCCTGCCCGAGTTCGAACACGCCGTCGCCGTCATCGATCACGGCGGACGCGAAGCCGACCGTGCCGTCGGGATCGGTGACGGTCGCGCTGAGCATCACGTCCTCACCAGGCGCCGCAGGGTTGGGCGTGGCGAAGAGCTCGATGATCGGAAGCGTGTTGACAAAGGTGACGCTCGTGGTCGATTCGGCCGTGTCGCCCTTGTCGTCGGTCGCGACGACGAAGAAACGGTTGCCGGATCCGAGGCGGGCGTTGTACGCGCTCGGGGTCAGGTAATCGCCCGGCGTGAACGAGGTCGAGAGGAAGCCGCCGACAGGCGCCGCGGCGACGAGCTGATCGTCGCCCGCGGTCAGGCCGTTCGAGTCATCGGTGTCGAAGTAGATCTCGACCATCGTGACCTCGCCGTCGGCGTCGGCGACGGTGGCGTCGATATCGATGGTGTCAGCGATGCCGACCTCAGGCTCGCTCGGAGCAAACGCGACGACCTCGGGAGCGAGGTTGACGAACGAGGCGCTCGCCGTCGCCACGGAGGGCGGGTTCTCGCCATCGGACGCGCGGACGAAGAAGACCTTTTCGTCGCCGATCAGAGCGTCGAACGCCGCCTGCGTCAGGAAGTCGGAGGGCGTGAGCATGGCGCTGACGACGGACTGTCCGGCTGGGTTCGCGGGCGTCACGCTCGCGATGAGCTGGTCAACGCCGTCGTCGAATGACCCGTTGTTGTTGGAATCTTCGAAGAACTCGACGTCGCCGACGACCGAGCCGTCCGGATCGAGCACGCGGGCCTCGATCGTGAACGTGTCGGTGAACGCGAGCGTGCTCGGCGTGAGAACGAAGTTGCTGATGATCGGCGGCCCCTCGGCCTGCTGCGCCGGGAGGATGAGGTCGACGATCACCGGACGGTGATCGGACGCGATGCCGCTCATCGAGCCCGGCCGCGGGCCGGACGCGAGCGGCTGGGGGAGCGGGAAGCTGGTCGAGGCGCTGTTGAAGACGAAAGAGCGGCGGGCGGTCGCGATCGAGTCCTGCCACGCGAGGAAGTCGAGCTTGCTGCCGCTCTGGGTCGTCTCGTCGCCCGAGATCGTGCCGTCGCGATTCGCGTCGGAGTTTCCGTTGCTGCCCGGCACGAAGCCGAAGTCACGGGCCATATCCGAGCCGTCGCGGTCCGGGCCGTTGCCTGCGGTGGTGTCGCCACCGATCATGAACTCGACCGGGTTGCGTGACCCGAAGCAGCTCCCCGTGCCGTAGAAGTACGGGTTGTTGTTCCAATCGCCGCCGATGACGACGGGGGTGTTGTCGTCGAGCACGGCGCCCGACGAGGGGAACGTCACCTGGTTGCGCGGGTCGGTCATTCCCGTGCCGGCGCCGTTCCAGTAGTACTCGATGAAGTACGAGATGTTCCGGCTGGCAGCGAGGCGGTCGTTGTAGCTCGGGCAGTCCCCGAACGCCTTGAGGTGGCTGTTGCCGACCACGACGTCGCCCGCGTAGACGCCGTCCGGCAGGTCGATCTCGGCCCACGAGAAGCCGCGGATGCCTCCGCCGCCGCCCGGCGCCCAGAGGTCACCACGGACGTTGATGTCGTCGGCCGCCGCGACGCCGTCACCGTTGAGGTCGGTGATGGGGTAGCGGGAGAGGATGATGTTGCGGTTGAACCCGTCGCTCGCGCCGCCGAGGACGTAGGCGTACGGCAGGTTGTACCCGGGGGTGAGCGCGAAGGCGCCGATGTACGACGTGACCGTCCCGCCGACGAACGGGTCCGACCCGCCGTAGCGGAACAGGTTCAGCACCGTGTTCACGGTCGAGACCGGATCGGCGCCGTTGTTGTCCGCGGCTTCCTGGAGCAGGAGCACGTCTGGCTCGAGCGAGGCGACGATCCGGACGAGGGCGTTCCAGTCGGAGAACGCGTCCGCGGTCTTGCCGGGCTGCTGGGCGTAGAGGTTGTCACCCACGTTCCACGTCATGACGCGGAGGTCGTTGGCGTCGGTCTTGAGCCACTGACCCGAGGCCGGGTTCCACTGCGCCTGGGCCACGCCCGCTGCGGCCAATACGAACGAAACGGCGGCGGCACGCGTGATCGACATGCTCGAGGCTCCTCACTGCGATGCCCCAAGAACCGCTCGATCTCTTCCCGTGTTGAACGGCCTGGGCGTCGGATGAAAGACGCATCCGCGGCGGTGACCGCGGAGGCGTGAAGGATTCGATGCGTCCGGGCTCCAGAGTCGCCCGGATCGGATCAGCTTACTGGGGGCAGCCCTGGCCGAAGAGCGTCAGGAAGGCCACGACGTCACCGATGTCGTAGGTACCCATCGGGGCGCCGATGTCGGCAAGGGGGTTCATCTGACCGAACGCGGTCAGGAAGGCCACGACGTCGCCGATATCGAGCGTGCCGTAGGGCAGGCCGATGTCAGCGCGGTTGCAGCCCGGGAACGCGTCGACGGTGGTCATGGCGCCGACGTAGACCAGCGAGGTGTAGGACTCATCGAGGCTGCTCGGATCACCAGCGGCCGAGGTCGGATCCTCGAAGTCGCCGTCGCCCGCGATGTCGTAGACGAGCTCGACAGCGACAACCACGCCGCCGTTGGTCTCCGGATCGACCGGCTCGAAGTCGGCCGGGTCGAGGTTGAGGGCGGCGGCGGTCGAGACGTTGCTCGAGTAGAACGCGCCCGAGGAGATCGAGTTGCTGTCGCTGATGCTGATGAACTGGAGCTGGTAGGGAACGCCCGAGTTGGCGCCCGTCACCGTGGTGCCCGAGCCGAAGCCAGCGCGGAAGACGAGCTCGAGCTCGTAGCTGAACGCGGCGGGGTTGTACACGGCGCGGAAGAGGCCGGTGTCGGCGAACTCATCCGAGTCGAGCTGGAACGGGGCGACGAACCAGACGTTGCCCGCCGAGTCGATCGCGGGCGAGGAGACGGACGGGCCGGTCGTGCCGGCGAAGGCGGCGTCGATCGGGAGGATCTCACCGACGCGGCTGCCGCCGGGGCCGTCGAGGATCTCCTTGTTGCCCTGCACGAAGCTGGTGTAAGCGACGAGCGTTTCCTCGCGGACGCCCGCCGCGGTCTCGCGGAAGGCGACGATGTAGTTGTCCGGATCGGTATCGAAGCGGCTGGCCTGGTTCTCGCCGAGCGTGACGACCGCGATCATGTCGCCGTCGACCGAGCCATCGGCGGCGGGAACGACCTGTACATCGACCTGCGCCGAACCGCCGTTGAAGCCGGTCTGGCTGTAGTGATGGACGGACTGACCGTTGACGGTGTTCAGCATGAAGCCGTTGGCGTTGTCGGTGATCGTGCCGTTGGTCGGGTCGAAGAGGCGACGGCTGCCGGCGACCGGCGCGCCGCTGGCGTCGACGGCCCAGACGTTGATGGTCTCGGTCGCGCCGCTGTCGGGCGTACCGCCCTTGGCGAGGATCGCGAGGGTCGCGGCGCCTGGGTTGGCGAAGCCGGCGAACGTGTTCGGGGTCGAGGCGATGGCGCCGCGATGGGTTGAACCGCTGGGGGCGCCCGCGCCGAAGAGGTGCGTGGAGGTCGCCGTCATGGGCGACGACGAGCCGAACACGTACTGGTCGTTGAAGTTCTGGCCGAGCATGACGCCGGCGCCGCCGCTGACCGAGGCCGGGAGGGCCTGCGGAACGGTGTGAGCGGTGGTCGTGCCGGTAAGGAGGACGCTGGTCGACGCGCTGTCGCTCGCCGAGATCGACGTGCCGGTGAGGGTGTTGAACACGCCCTCGGAGCGATCGCAGAGGTTGGTGCGGACGTAGTTGTTGATGGTGCCGGTCGCGCCGCCGTCGCCACGGAAGTAGACGTTGCCGTCGGCGTCAACGCCGCCGACGCCGAGCGCGAGGGACGCCGGAGCGCCGACGCTCGCCTGCGTGTTCGCGGCGAGGACGCGCTTGACGTAGAGACGGGTCGAGTCGGTCGGGTCGAGCCAGATGACCGAGCCGTTGATCGTGTTGCTGTCGCCGCTGAAGGCGCTGAACACGGTGGCCTGCTGGATGGCGTTCTCGATGTCGACCGAGAGCATCTGCGGGGCCGAGTTGTTCGCGGTGACGCCCGCGCCGGCGGTCTCCCAGAACGCGAAATCGCCCGAGAGCGGCGCCACGATCACGTCGGGGCTGATCGCCTGAGCCGAGACCAGGCTGCCGAAGAAACCGGACGGGCCGTCGACGTCGGGGCTCTTGTGGAGGTGGCCGAGGCCGAACTCCGTGCCCCAGCTCGTGCTGATCGGCACGAGGTCGAGGACGAAGTTGTCGACCTGGTCCGCGGCGTCGTAGGCGTTCGGACCGTCACCGGGGAGGCCCGTGCCGGCCGCGGAAACCGAGTCCTGGGCCAGGGCCGGGGCGGCGGCGCCGGCGACGAGCGCGACGATGAGCGCGTTGCGAACGTTCTGCATTCCGTAATCCCTCCATCACCTTTTCGGTGCGTGAACGGGCCCCAGCGACGTCGCGGAGCCAGTTCCGGTTTCGAGACGGGCCGCGACCGACCGGGACTCTCCTCCGGGTCGGGCGCAACGAAGCGACATGATCGGTTTTCTCTCTCCGGTCACCCTCCGAGGCGACGCGGACCGAACGCTAGGAAGAGGCAACGCGATCTGCGACTCGGGAGGCGCAAAACGATGGTTAAGATCGCGTGAAACCGGCCGAAACGGGCCCGGTCCGGTGACGCAACGCGGCCTCCCCGAGACCTTCTTACCCAGCTTCGCGGAAAGCCGTGGACCGCCCGTCGGCGGCCCACGACCGATAGTCACGATGAAGTCGACCGGACGCCGCCGGCCGACCACTTCATTCAGGCGCGACGGCGACGGGTGGCGACGAGGCCACCGAGGCCGAGCACCGCGGCGCCGGCGGGAGCCGGGACGAGGCTGACGGTGAGCGAGGGATCGGCGAAGCCGCGGATGTTCTCGGCGCCGCCCCAACTGGCGTTGCCGAAGTCACTGACCGCGAGGATCGTGATCGTGCCGCCCGCGAGGAGGTCCGCCTCGAAGGCGGCCTGACCCGCGAGGCCCTGGCCAAAGAGGTCGATGATGTCGTTCGTGCCCGCGCCGCCTTGGACGAACTGGTAGTCCGAGACGATCTGCTGGGCGCCGAACTGCGTGAGGGCGTTGCTGAAGTTCACGCCGGTGAGGCCGCCGAGGGTCATCGGCAGGTCGTTCGCGCCGTAGTAGAAATCGATCTGGGCGGTCGGGCTGGTGAAGCCGGCCGGGTCCTGGAACAGCGAGAAGGTGACGTTCTCGACGGCGTTCAGGCCGTTCATCGCGGCGGCGTTTGCGACCGCGGCGGCGTTGAACTGCATGACCGCGATGGTCGCGAACTGGCCCTCGGAGCCCGGCTCGACGTTCCAGAACGCGGTGCTGACCGCGCCGCTGAACTCGCGGACGCCGGCGGGACGGATCTCGGCCGAGCCGTTGGCGTTCGCGTTGACGGTGACGTCAACCGAGCCCGCGGTGGCGGCGCCAGCGAAAACGGCAAGAGCGATGCTGCTGATGGTCTTCATGTCTCTGTCTCCAATGAAATAAGGCTGCAAACGAGTCGTCTCTCCAAACGGTTCCGGCCGGGGTACGACGGCCGGGGGTCGCCTTCTTTCGCCCGGCGGGCGCAAACCCGCCGTCTCTCCTCAGGCGAGAAGTTATACTGGACCGAACGCCGAATTCTCGTTTTGGCCACCGCAATCACCTCGATTGACCGAGGTTTAACGCGACGTTGACATCATTAGAATTTGCGGTGATCAATGCCCGAATGACGGGGCGTTGAGCACATCAAGCGCGTCGTCTTCCGACTCATACGCCCCAAGCTGCGCACGGAGCCCGACGAGGATGTCGGTGGTCGCCCCCGCGTCTCTCGCTTCCCGGAGCAGTCGGCGGCAGCCGTCGCGCGCATCATCCGAGCGACCAGCGACAAACATCGCCTCAGCCCATGTGCGTCCCGCCGCGAAATAACTCGGATGTGAGTGCGGCAGGATCGCCATCGCCTCGGCCGCGTAGGTTTCGGCGCGAGTCGCGTCGTCGACCATGAGACTCGCGTCGGCAAGCGCCCGGAGCGTGAACGCGACCTGCACATGAGACGCGCCCCACTGCTCGCGCCGCTGCCGCAGCACGTCAACGAGCAGCTCAATTGCCTCCGCGGGCCGTCCGGCCTCGGCCAAGGAACGACCGAGTTCCTGCAGCGCTGAGACGTGCGCGATGGAGCCCCGCCCGGACCGCTCCTCGGACGCCTTCGCAAACGCGGCAGCGAAACGCAGAGCCGCGTCGCGGTCACCCGCCATGCGGAACAGGGCGATCGCGCGACGCTGCATGCCGGACAACGTCGCGTGCCCATACTCGTACACCCGATCGGCTCGATCGAGGACGTCGACCAGCACCGCGGCGCCCGGGTCGGCTTCGCCGTTTGCGATCATCGCTTCTGCGAGCGAATACCGGAGCTTGAGGGTCTGCGAGTGCATCTCGCCGAGCCGAGCAGTCGCGATCTCCACAGCGTCTCGTAGCTGCTCCGCCGCCTCCGCATGCCGCCCATCCTCGCCGAGCTTCAGCGCGTGATAGCGCAACGTCTCCATCCGCAGCAGCGGGTCTGACGACAGCGACCGAGTCGCGACCTCGATCGCCTCGACTTCTTCCGCCGACGCGGACTTGCCGAGATAGTCAGACGCAAGCAACCTCGCCCGCAGGGTGGTCGGGTGGGTATCGCCCAACGCCTTCGACGCAAGCCCAACCAACTCCGGAACGGCCAGCTTCGCCGACGAGTGGCTCGCGGGCTGACCGATCATCGCCTGTGCCGCTTCGAATCGCCACGCCAGTGAGGTCGACGTCGGTCCGCCGTTCGCACGCTCTATCGCTTCAATCGCCTCTGCAAGGACACGCTCGGCTTCGTCCGCACGACCCAGTCGCTGGTAGGCCACGCCCAGACGGCCCTTGATGTCCGCGAGGAGCGTCGGATCGTCCGCGAAGCGCTCATCGGCCGCCGTGCTCGCCCCGTCGAGGAGGTCGGCGACCGTGATCGTCTCCCCGGGTCGCGCGTCCGGATCCGCCGCCGCAAGCATGTCCTCGAGCAGGAACGAGGTCACGAACTCCGCCCGCGCCGCCGAACGATCAGCTTCGACGCGAGCCGCCTCGGCAACCCGCCGCTGCGACCCCGCCTCCGCCCGACCCGCGATCGCCGCCCCGAGCCCGCCCACGAACGACAGAGCAACCACGCTAGCGGCGAGCACCAAGAGTCTCCGCCGCCCCACAAACTTCCGTAGGGCGTAGTGCGCGCTGCGTGGCGTCGCGGTCACCGTCTCGCCGCGGAGCAGACGTTCGAGATCGTCGCCGAGCGCCGCCGCCGAGTCGTACCGCTCGTCCGGCTCCCACGCGACGGCCTTGAGCACGATGCGATCCAGATCGCCCCGCAACGAGTTCGCGCGACGCCTCCCGTCCGGCTCCGACGGATTCAGGAGGCGGCTCGGCGGCACCGCGTCCGTTCCTGTCGCGCGATCGCCGGTCCCCGTCGCGGGTTCGCGGGGCGGTCGGCCCGTGAGCAGCTCGCAAAGCAATACCCCGATCGCGTACACATCCGTCCGCACATCAACGACCGCGGTCCCCGACGCCTGCTCCGGACTGACGTAACGCGGCGTGCCGACCGCGCGGTCCGCGCCTGGTCCTGCTCGATCCGTGTCGATCGCCTGCGCGATGCCGAAGTCGATCACGCGCAGCCGTGCCGCTCCATCCTCCTCGGTCACAAGCACATTGCTCGGCTTCAGGTCCCTGTGAATAACCGCCCGCTGGTGCGCGTGCTGGGCGGCGCGACAGAGCCGAATCACCAACGCGATCCGCTCACGAACGTCGAGCCCTCTCTCCGCCGCGTAAACGTTCAGCGGCAACCCGTCCGCGAGTTCCATCGCGACAAAGAGGCGCCCCTCCGGCGTGGCTCCAGCGTCGAAGATCTGGACGATCTCCGGATGATTCATCCGCGCCAGAAACCGCCGCTCGTCCATAAACCGCCCGACGTGCTCAGGCGCTTCAAGCCCGGCCTTCAGCACCTTCAGCGCGACTTCTCGCTCGATCGGCGCGTGCTGAACGGCGCGGTAAACGGTTCCGTACCCGCCCTCACCGAGCCGCTCGACGGGGTGGTACGGTCCAATCGGTCCGGGAAGCGGATCCTCAAGCTCGACCGGTGTCCGGGCGTCGTCCACTACGTCAGTGAGGAAGTCGGTCGCCGACGCGTGCGACTCAAGCAGCTTCTCCACGGCATCCCGCAAGGCCGCGTCGTCGCCGCAGGCGCGATCGACCAAGTCGCGACGCTCGGCGGCGCCCACCTCCAACGCGTCGAGAAAGACGTCCTTCGCCCGCCCCCAATCGACGAGGTCGGCCGTCGTGATTTCGCTGTCACCCGATCCGTTCACGTCCGCTTCTCTCACGACCCGTCGGGATGATCGAGCGCCGTCCGGAGCCAGGCCCTCGCGAACTCCCAGTCGCGCTTGATGGTCCTGTCCGAGACACCCATGATCTCCGCGATCGTCTCGATGCCCTGTCCCGCGTAAAAACGCAGCCGGACCACCCGCGCGGCCCGCTCGTCTACCTGTTCAAGGCGACAGATCGCATCGTCGAGGGACAGCAATTCCTCCGGCTGGAGCGATTCCGCCGCGTCAAGGACGTCGAGCGACACCCTCGACCCCCGCTCCGCCCGAGGCCCCCCCCGCTTCACGGCTGCCTTCCCGCGAGCGTGATCCACCAGGATCCGGCGCATCGCCGTCGCCGCGGCCGCGAAGAACGCCCCCCGATCCGCGAACGACGGGGTCCCGACCTCCCCCGCAACCCGGAACAGCCGGAGATAGGTCTCGTTCACGAGCCCCGTCGCCCCGAGCGTGTGGTCCGATCGCTCTGAGCGGAGCCGTGAGCGGGCCATCGCGTGCAGCTCGCCATAAACCACCTCGACCAGCCGATCCCGCGCGTCGCGAGACCCGCCCGCCGACGCCTCAATCAGCGAGGTGAGTTCGCCAGCAGCCTGATTGTCGTTCGAAGCCGTCATTTTTTTCTTGACACGATGTCCCGCCGTCATCCAGCCCTACGCCAAGTACCCCGTCGGCGAGGGCGAGCGGCCCCGCCCGGACCACACGGGACACGCGGTCCCAAGCGTACCGCGCCGACCCACACACGCGAACTGCCATTTGAACGAAGGGGTATTCATCATGCACGTCCGATCAGCCATCGTCTGCGCACTCGTCGCCGCCGCCGGGAGCACAGCCTCGGCCACCGACTTCACCTGGACCGGCGGGACCGGCGCCTGGAGCGATCCGCTCAAGTGGACCGGACCGGCGAACCAGTTCCCGGACTCGATCGCCGACACCGCCACCCTCTCTGGCGCAACGTCGTCCGCGACCATCCAGGCGAACCTCTCGCTCGGCGGCCTCACCCTCCTCAACGACGCCCGCGTCCACACCAACCTCAACCGAGTCTTCGTCGGAGGCGGCATCGATATCACGGGCAACCAGAGCCGTCTGTTCGTGACGAACTCGCCGTCCGCGGTCGACCTTGACGCCGACACGGTCACCATTCTGAGCGGTTCGCTGCGGCTCCTCGGGTCGACCGTCCAGATCGATGAGACGCTGATCCTCGATTCGACTGACCACTCCGGCGCCGTCGTAGGCAGCGGAGTGATCGAGATGGACGGGGCGGGCGACGTTGATCTTCGCGACGCGTTCATCTGGGCGAGCGACGATCTGGCGCCGGGTCAGACGCTCCTCTTCCGTCGCACAGAGTCCAGCACGTCTCGGTTCGACTGGACCGACCCGGAGACCGTCATCGTCGCCTCGCGGAACAGCCATCTCCACATCGCTATGCCATACCGCGGCTCGTTCACGGGACTGATGGGGATCTATGACGAGAGTTCTCTGATCAGCGACCAGGCCGTCGTCATGGCCGCGTCATCGGAGATCTCCCTGGGCAACGACTTGACCCCCGCGGTGGGCGTCGCGACGCTCGACGCGACCGTTCTCGACGCGTCCGGCTCGTGGAAGGTCCACACCGACGCCGTCATCGCCGCGCCCTTCGCCGCTCTGCGAGACGGGCCGATGCAGATCAACGGCTCGGCCAACCTCACGCTCGACGCGACCTCTGTCATCCTCGACGCGCTCAACGTGACGCCGCTCAACGGTTCGGAAGGCGGCGTTTTCTACCTCGGCGACGACGTCAACGCCGTCAGCGTCATCGGTGGAACCACGATCATCTCGCTCGGCGACAACGGCCGCGTCGACCTCGACGGCGGTGAGGACGCGACCATCACGATCGCCAACGGCTCCGCTCTCGTCATCGACACCGAGTCCATCGATACCGATGACGAGGTCTTCAACGGAACGCTGAACGTCAACGGAACCCTCATCCTCACCAACTTCGAGCCCGACGACAACTTCAACGTCGACCGGTGGTTCAACGAGGGCGAGATCGTCCTCAACGCCGGCGACATCGACGGGCGGATCTGCTTCAACGACGGCATTGTCCGCGGCCGCGGTTCGGTCGAGCTCCTCTTTAACACTACCGGCTCGGTCGTCGCCGAAGGCGGCACGCTCGCCTTCGACAGCCTGACCTTCGGTTCGCAGCCCGACGCGATCGTCCGAGCCGAGACGGGCGACATCAGCTCCGCCGCCGGCGGGGCGGGCGGCCAGGACTTCTTCGGCGAGATGTTCATCGGCGATGGCGCCGGCAACCGAGAGGTGATCGAAACCAACCGTTCGCTCTTCTTCGCGACCCAGTTCAACACGCCGGGCTCACTGCTCACCATGAACGGCGGCTTCCTCCGCGCCCGTGCCATCGCCTTCCGATCACGCCTCGCGGTCAACGCCGACTCGACCGTCAGGGCCTCCGGCGCCAGCCCCACCGACGGCGTCGAATTCTCCGCGGGTAGCGAGAGCGTCATCAACGCCCTCGCCGAGATCGACGGGAACACCACCGTCCGCTCCGACGCCACCTTCTCTGGCTCGGGCACGTTCCGCGCCACCCACACAGGCAAGACGGCCACCCTGGACGACGGCGCCGACCTCGGCAGCCTGAGCTTCCAGGCCCTCGGGCGGGTCGAGATCGACGGTGAAAGCATCGGCGAAGCCGCGGCCGACGAACTGGTCCTGCTCCCGACATCCACGCTCGCCGTTGATCTGGCGGGAGCGGGCGAGGACGTCTCGCAGGACCGCCTCACGATCGCGGGCCAGGCAGCGGTCCTGGGCGACATCGAGGTCCGCTGGGCGGGCGGTGACGTCGTCCCCCTCGGCCAGACCTACACGATCATCACCGCGGGCTCAGTCACCGGAGCCGTCGACGACATCGACTTCAGCGGCCTCGGGCCGAACCGCCGAGCCTTCGTCGACCTCAACGACGACAACGTCCAGGTCTTCGTCACCTGCCTCGCCGACCTCGACCGTTCCGGAAACCTCGACATCGGCGATGTCGTGAAGTTCCTCCAGTCCTTCGGCGCCCAGGACGACCTCGCGAACTTCGGCGGCGGTCCGCAGTTCGACATCGCGGACGTCGTCGGCTTCCTCAACGCCTTCGGCCTCGGCTGCAACTGACACATACAACGCAGCGACACCGACCGAGCCGGCCCGGGACACCGGGCTTGCTCGATTGCTCGGCTCCTCGCGTCACGCCTCGACGAGCGATCTCTGAATCGATCGCCGTCAAACCCATGTCCCCTCACCCCTTGGCCTGACGCTTGATACCACGCCGGGACCGTCTGTGAGCGACCCTTCCACGCGCCAAGGGATCTGAACCCGCGACGCCAAAGCACGCACTCCCAACCAAAACGATCGGAACCAACCATGCGTCTCAACAAGTCCATCGCCATAGCAGCCCTGACCGCCGCGAGCGGCGCAGCCTCCGCCACCGACTTCGGATGGCTCGGCGGCATCGGCGCCTGGGGAGACCCGCTCCGATGGAACGGCCCCGTTGGACAGTTCCCCAACACCGTCGCGGACACCGCCGTCGTCAGCGGCCCGTCGTCAGCGGCATACATGCAATCCGCGATCGGCGTTGGGGGCCTCACCATCCTCGAGGGAGCGGAGGTCCACTCCAACTTCAACAGGCTCTTTGTCGCCGGAGACATCGATCTCATCGGCTACGACAGCGAGTTGCACATCACCGACTCGCCGTCGCCGGCGGATGTCGACGCCGATATCGTCAGTGTTCTCGGCGGAACGCTTCGACTCGCGGGCGGCACGCTCCAAGTTGACGAGCAACTCCTTGTCGACCAGGGCGACGGCCAGGAGGGCGAAGTCATCGGCTCCGGACACGTTGAGATGGCCGGCGGGTCCGATGTCGACCTCCATGACGCCCTCCTATGGGCGAGAAGCGATTCTGTAGCGGAGGACACGCTTCTCATCAGCGCGACGGATACAAGTGGATCGAGACTCGACTGGACCGATTCCCAGACCCTCGTGCTCGCAAGCAGCCGGACAACACTCCACATCGCGATGCCGTACCGCGGCGCGCTGGCCGGCACGATGCACATCTACGACCGCTCGGCGTTCCGGAGCGACTTCCCGGTCGTCGGCGCGGCGTCGTCCACGCTCGAACTCGGCAACGCGTTCAGCGTCAACCCCGGCGTGGCGAATCTCTACGCTCCGGTCTTCGACACCTCCGGCGAGGTCGCCATCGAGACCGACGCTGTTATCACCGCGCCCGCGGTGGCGCTCCGGAACGGGCCGCTGGGCATCGATCAGTACGCGGCGTTCACCCTCGACGCCACCGCGATCGTCTTTGACGCCCTGGATGTGCTCCCTCGCCTCGACAACGACGGCGGGGCGTTTCTCATGGGATCCAACGCCAGCTCGATGAGCTTCGTCAATGGAACGACCACGGTTGATCTTGGCGAGGGCGGTCGGTTCGATCTCGACGGCGGCGAGTCCGCCGCCGTGAGCATCGCCGCCGGATCAACGCTGATCATCGACACCGAGTCGATCGACGCCGACGACGACGTCTTCAACGGCACGCTCACCGTGGCGGGCACGCTCGACATCACCGAGTTCGAACCGGACGATGGCTACAGCGTTGACCGCTGGTTCAACGAAGGCGAGGTCGTTCTCAACACGGGCGACATCGACGGCCGAACCTGCTTCAACGACGGCATCGTCCGCGGCCGCGGGTCGATCAATAAGCTCATCAACGCGACCGGCACGATCATCGCCGAGGGCGGAACCCTCGCGTTCAATCGCGTGACCTTCGGCCTTCAGCCCGGAGCGGTCGTCCGCGCCGAGACCGGAGACATCACCTCGAGCGACCAGCCGAGCGGACAGACGTTCGTCGGAACGATGTACATCGGTGACGGCGCAGGAGTTCAGGAGGTGATCGAGACCAACACCTCTGTGTCGTTCAACCATTTCGGTCAGAACCCGCCGGCCTCGCTCAACTTGAACGGTGGCTTCTTCCGAGCCCGTGCGTTTCATCTCGAAGACATCCTGAACGTCATCGGCGATTCCACCCTCCGCGCGTCCAGCCCCTCGGCGTTGGAAGCGATCAAAATCGGCGTCAACAGCGTCAACGTGATCGATGCCGTGCTCGAAGCGGATGGCCGCCTCGACGTCTGGGGAGGCGCCGACTTCCAGGGCAACGGCGTCATCCGAGCCGTAAACACCACGAAGACGACCTTCCTCCGAGACGGCGCCGATCTCGGCTCCGTCGGCTTCGAAGCTCACGGTCGGGTCGAGATCGCCATCGCCGGCGTCGGCTCCGCCTCGGCCCACTCGCTCGCCCTGAGCCCGACCTCCACGCTCGCTGTCGACCTCGCGGGCGTCGATGAGAACGCCGACCCCGATCGCCTCACCATCTCGAACGACGCCACGGTTGACGGCGACATCGAGGTCCGCTGGGCTGGCGGCGACGTCGTCCCCCTCGGCCAGACCTACACGATCATCACCGCGGGCTCGGCCACGGGCGAATTCGACGACATCGACTTCAGCGGTCTCGGACCGAACCGCCGAGCCTTCGTCGACGTTAACGACGACAACGTCCAGGTCTTCATCGCCTGCCTCGCCGACCTCGACCGCTCCGGTCACCTCGACATCGGCGACGTCGTGAAGTTCCTCCAGTCCTTCGGCGCCCAGGACGACCTCGCGGACTTCGGCGGAGGACAGCAGTTCGACATCGCGGACGTCGTCGGCTTCCTCAATGCCTTCGGCCTCGGCTGCAACTGACACATCCAACGCAGCGACACCGACCGAGCCGGCCCGGGACACCGGGCTTGCTCGATTGCTCTCTCAGACCGAAGCGACCTCGGCCGCCCCGACCCGGGCGCCGAACGGACCGGGCTCGAAGAAGTGGATCTCCTCCCGCTCCAAGGCGAACCGCGTCGGTTCTCCGATCGGCATGCCGTCCGACGCCGGCACCCGCGCGAGCAGCCGCTCGCCCGCCAGCGTCTCGAGATGAACATCCATCCGCTCGCCGAGCGGCTCCACGACCCGAGGGGTGGCGACGATCGAAGCCTCGGGCTCGATCGGCGACCGCGTCCATGCCAGACTCGTCGGCCGCACGCCAAGCGTGACGGCCTCCCGTCCGTTCATAGCCGCAGCCTGATCCTCACCAAGCTCAATCGCCAGTGACGGCCGCCCATCCGCCCCGGCCCTCCCGACAAACCTCACGCCGCCGTCCCGCTCGATCCGTCCTTCGAAGAAGCACATCGGAGGCGTCCCGATGAACCCCGCCACAAACCGGTTCGCGGGCCTCCGGAACACCTCAAACGGCGTATCGGCCTGCTGGATCACGCCCTCGGCCATCACGACCACCCGATCCCCGAGCGTCATCGCCTCTTCCTGATCGTGCGTGACATAGATCGTCGTCGTCCGCAGCCGCTGGTGCAGCGCCTTCAGATCCGCGCGTGTCTCTGTCCGAAGCTTCGCGTCGAGGTTGCTCAGCGGCTCATCGAACAGGAACACCTTCGGATCCCGCACGATCGCCCGACCCACCGCAACCCGCTGCCGCTGACCACCCGAGAGCGCCTTCGGCTTCCGCTCCAGCAGCGTCTCGATCCCAAGCGTCGTCGCCGCCTCCCGCACCCGCTTGTCAATCTCCGCCTTCGGCGTCTTCCGCATGCGCAACGCGAACGAGAGGTTCTGATAGACGCTCATGTGCGGATACAACGCGTAGTTCTGGAACACCATCGCGATATCGCGGTCCTTCGGATCGACCCCGTTGACCACGCGCCCACCGATGGAGATCTCGCCGTCCGAGATCGACTCCAGCCCCGCGACCATCCGAAGCGTCGTGCTCTTCCCGCACCCGGACGGGCCAACAAGCACCACGAACTCGCCGTCCGCGATCGAGAGATCGACGCCCCGCACCGCGTGGACATCGCCGGCGTAGGTCTTCCAGACGCTGTTGAACTCGACGTTCGCCATCAATCCCGTCCTCTCCCGACGCTACTGCTCTTGGTCGCCCTGCCGCTCAGCGTACATGCCAACGAGCGATCCGACGAACCCCCCCGCCGTCTGCGTGCTCAGCACCTTGCCGTCCACATCCTCCGCAAGCGTCGTCCACGAACCGTCGCCGACGGCATATTCGAAGTCGTACAGACCGCCACGGGCTGATATCCGCAGACGAACCGCCTCCCGACCCGTATCGATCACTTTCGACACCAACACCTGTCCCGCAACGGGGTCATCACTGCCCGATCGCCTCGCGAGCTCGATCGCCGTCACGCCATCTCGTTGCGTCAGCCCAAAGAAGTAGTAGAAGAGGTCGTTCTGGAGCGCCACAAGCCCCGCGCGATCCCCCGCCCGCTCCGGCGCGTACCGCATCGCCGTCTCGAACGTCGCGTTCATGTGCTGCTGACGCCGCCCGACGAAAGAAGGCTGACCAAGCTCTCCGATCGACGCTGATCGCGACTCGATCACGAGCTCTCCGTCACCCGCCTGATGCCACCCCCGCCTCGGCGCCCGCACGAACGTCCAGTACGACGCGAGCTCATCGTCCTCGAACTCGTCGCGAACCGAGAAGTTTCCGCTCGTCGGAACCGCTGGCGTCTCTCCGCTCGGCAACGCCGGCCGCTCGTGCACATACGGAATCACCTCACCCGCCCCGGTCAGCCTCGGCCACCCGTCATTCCACGCCACAGGCAGCAGGAACGTCTCACGCCCGGTGTTGTAGTAGTTGCCCTCGTACGGCCGCGTCGCGAGGAAGACCGACCACCACGACCCGTCATCCAACCGCACGAAGTCCGCGTGCCCCGCCGACGTGATCGGATCGGGCCTGTCCGCGTCGAGCCGCCGCTGTGTCAGGATCGGGTTGTCCTTGTAAGGCTCCCACGGCCCATCGGGAGCGTTCCCGCGGAAGACCACCTGCGAATGCCACGTGCTCGTCCCGCCCTCGGCCGCGATCAGGTAGTAGCGTCCATCCTTCTTGAAGATGTGCGGCCCCTCGATCCAGATCGGCTTCGTCGATGGATCGGCGCCGCCGTCCACGATCAGCTTCCGCGGCCCGAACGTCTCCAACTTCTCCTCGTCGAACCGCTGGATCCAGATCGCCCGATGACCGTCGTACTTGGGCGCCCCGATCGGCCCGCCGTTGTTAAGCACCCACGCCTCGCCGTTGTCATCGAAGAAGATGGACGGATCGATCCCGTCGACCTCCGGAAGCCAGACCGGGTCCGACCACGGCCCCGCGGGATCCGTTGCGGTGACCACGAAGTTGCCGCCGCAGTCCACGCACGTATTGATGACGTAGAACACGCCGTCGTGATGCTCGATCGCCGGCGCAAACACCCCGCGCGAAAGCCCCCGCCCCTCGAACTCGAGCATCCCGGGCCGATCGATCACGCTCCCGATCTGCGTCCAGTTCACCAGATCCGTGCTGTGAAACACCGGAATCCCCGGGAAGTAGCAGAACGTCGAGTGCACCATGTAGAAGTCGTCGCCGACCCGAGTGATCGACGGATCGGGATAGAACCCCGCCATGATCGGATTCGTGTACGCGCCCGGCCCCGCCTCATGCTTCTCGTAGACCGGGTCACGCCCCTCGTACGCGAACCACTCGAACACCGCCCGATCCCCGCTCGCGACCGCTTTCCGCGTCGGATTCGGTGAAGGCGGCGGCCCGAGATAGCTCGACTTCATGTCGCCAGTATCGACCACGATCTTCTGAAACACCACGCCCGGATCGATCATCCACACATTCAGCGTGTGCCCCCCGGGCTCGTCGATGACGTGTGCCGACGTCCCGACGTTGATGTTGTTCCCCACCCACTCGTTCCACGCCGCCCCCGACGAGTCCGCGTGCAGGTTCACCTCCACCGGATCCTCGTCATCGAACGACACCGCG
Source organism: Phycisphaerae bacterium (assembly GCA_002706885.1). GTDB lineage: Bacteria > Planctomycetota > Phycisphaerae > Phycisphaerales > UBA1924. The sequence continues at coordinate 26,566 of PAKY01000123.1, read as the reverse complement.
TACCGGAGACCGCCATCGCCCAGGTAGTCGAGCGTCGGCGAGCAATAGACGTGAACATCGACCTCACCCACGCTCGTCAGATGCACGCGATACGCCAGCCTCGGTCCTTCCCCGGCCCGCTGACGATCCGCGTTAACGGGCGACGCCCCCACCGCCGACCCCGTCCGACCAAGGTCCGGAAGCGTCCGCCAGCCGACACCTCCCACGCTCGTCGCGTCGTCATAGTCGGTCGCTGGGATCGACACATGCCCGTTAGTCTCGACGAATCCCGCGATCGACTCCGACGCCCGCGGTTTCCAAACGGGAACATCGATCGTGACCGCGACGCCGTCGGCCCCACGCACCGACACCCGACCGGTTGAACGCCCGAGCGGCGCCGCGTCCCAGTCAACGTGAACCTCGTACCGCCGATCGGTATGAACCGGCTCGTCATCGCCGACCGAAGAGCCCGCCGCCGTCACCGACAACCACTCCGACGCCTCGATCGACACCCCGAGCGGTCGACGACCGCGGTTGAACACTTCAAAGGAGGTGGCCCGATCATCGAACGGCGTGCTCGTCGGCAGCGTGGGCGTCCCCGCTCCGGGCCACGATCGCTCGTCCCCCTCGACCGCGACGCCCAGCCCCGCCTCGGTCGGCACGTCGACCGTCGATACCTCCGGCATCGCGTCCGCCTCCGGCTGCTGCCAGTACGTGTACCCGATGTTCGTCTGGTCCATCATGTGCCGCCACTTGCCATCGGCGACCACTTCGTTGTAATGCCGCGCCAGCGCCGCGTCACGTTCGAACAGCTCGCGAGCCTCCGACGCGTACCGATCCGCGGACGCCCGCCCCTGGTCCGCGTACAGCCGGTTCTTCGCCGCCGCGAAGTACAACTCATTGAGATTCGCGCTCGCGACGACCGGGTACCACACGAGCTGATCGAACGCGTCGACGAACCGCTCAGGCAACTCGGCTCGCACTCGCTCCGCGCGCCCCGAGAGCCGTCGCCAGTCCGCGACCACGCCCTCCCATTCGCGGTAGTCGACAAGGCCAAAAGTCTCCGCGTCCAGCATCTCCGGCTTCCGCCGCGCGTTGAACTTCGCGTACGACCGGAGCAAGGCGCCGATCTCAGCCGCGTGCTCCAGCGGGAACTGCTCCGCCGCCCACCGCGTCGGGTAGGCCCCGATCGAATCGACCGCGTATGCGTCCGGATCCCACGCAAGATCGAGAAAGAACTCGATCGGCAGTTCCATCGGCTTGATGTCCCCCACGTTCACGATCCAGATCCGATCGACGCCGTGCTCGTACGCAAGCGTCATCTGCTCCCATATCCGCGGCAGCGGATTCGTGTTGATCCACTTGTAGTTCCGAGGCCCCCCGACGTAATCGAAGTGGTAGTAGACGCCGTACCCGCCCTCGCGTTCCTGGGTATCCGCGGGCGGCAGGCGACGGACGTTCCCCCAGTTGTCATCGCAGAGAAGCAGCGTGACGTCATCGGGCATGCGCATGCCGCGGTCGTAGTACGTCTGCACCTCCTTATAAAGCGCCCAGACCTGCGGCGTCTCCGCCGCGGGCGCGCCCGTCACGTCCTCGATGATCTCCCGCTGATCCGCAACGATCCGCTCGAGCAACGCGATGTCCGCCTCCTCGCTCATCGCCTCGTCGCCGTCGCCCCGCATCCCGATGGTCACCAGGCTCTCGCGATCGGCCATCCGCTCGACACCCTCGCGCCAGAACCCGCGGAGTGTCTCCGCGTTCCGGTTGTAATCCCACGGACCATCGCCGTATCGCGACCACTCCACATGCGCCCGCATCAGCGGCTCGTGGTGCGACGTCCCCAGCACGATGCCCATCTCGTCCGCGAGCGACTGACTCTTCGGATCGTCGTCGAACAGCGACCGCCCCCACATCGCCGGCCACAGGTAGTTCCCTCGAAGCCGGAGAATCAGTTCGAACACCCGCTCGTAGACCGCGCTGTTCACGCCGCCGTACTTCTCGTGCGCCCACCCCGAGAACGCCGGCGCCTCGTCGTTGATGAAGATGCCCCGGTACTTCACCGCGGGCTCACCGTCGCTGTGACGACCAGGCAGGACGTGCAACTCCGAACGTCGCTCGACCGGCACGTCCGCCCACCACGACCACGGCGAAACGCCGATCTGGGCGCTGAGCCCCAGCGCCCCGTAGATCGTCCCCCGCTTGTCACTTCCCGCGATGACCAACGCGCGTTCCACGCCAGCCCACGGCGATTCGACGGTCTGCGTGACGAACGTCTCCCACTTCCCTTTGACGTCCGATACGTCAATCTTCGCATCGCGGGCAAGCTCATCGATCAGCCCGCCACGTCCGATCGTCCCGATCACCACGACCTCGTCCCCGACTGGCCAGTCGCCGATCGTCAGCCCCGGCTCGACGCCAGTGACCCGTGTCAGGTCACCCCAAAGCATCCGCGCCGCCCGTTGGACGCCCTGATCCGCGTTGTCCTCGACGACGACCGTCGCCACACGCCCCTCGGAAGCAAGCGCAAATCCCCCCTCGGCCGCCTCACCGACGACATACCGCTCGAGGGGGACCGCCAACGCCGTGCGGCTGGCCACACCCGCGAAACAAAGACCCGCCACCACCACGACCATCCGACACCGCAACGAAGATGTAGCGCCCATGCAACAACCCCATCCTGCCTGGGCCGAACAAGCCGTCGACCGCTTACATCCCCAACCGTCGTGGCTGCCGTATCCGAGGCCCCCAACACGGTCCGCGTCAAATTTGCCCAGTTTTCCGGGCAAACGCGAGTGTACAACGATCCATGCAGAAGTGTTGCAGAAATCGTTTCGTTCATGTTGCAGACCGGCGAACGTCTGGTATCCTCAGGAATGTAAGCGATTCCGCCCCACTGCGGGGGGTGTCCATTCGGACGTTTGCGACCTCGCCCGAGACGCGCCGCGGGCAAGGCCTCTGGAACCAACAGAACCGGAAACGCGCGAGGAAAAGGAGAGATGCCATGCCCCGTCTGAACAGCCTGACGTCCACCAGCACACTCGCCGTGGCCGCGCTCGCCGCCGTGGCCTCCGCCGAGGTCACCATCGGCGACTTTGAAGGCGCCGACCCGGGCCAGTGGGGCTATTGGAGCAGCGGTCTCCAGACCCCTCTCGGCGACGACCCGACGCTCGAGTTCAGCGCCGAGGACGCGACGAGCGGCGCCATGAGCGTCAAGGCCACCAACATGGGCTACGACCAGAACCTCGCCTACGCCGCCGACTTCGACACCCGTCAGGACTTCCTGAACAACAACACCCTCCTCTTCGATGTCGTTTTCCCCGAGACCACCGACAGCGGCTTCTGGGAGCTCTTCGAGATCGTCTTCAACTCCGACGAGGGCTTCAACGACCTCACCGCCTCCGTCACCAACAGCGAGGGGGGCACGAACCAGGTCGGCTGGGGATCCGGCGGCGGCGCCCGCCGCGTCGTTACCTTCAGCGTCGACTACAGCTCCCAGCTCGCCCTCTGGAACGGCGAGGACATGAGCTACCTCGAACTCGTCATCTCGCTCAACAACGACAGCGTCCACAACGTCGCCTATCTCGACAACTTCCGCCTCGTGCCCGCTCCCGCGTCCATCGCGATGCTTGGCCTCGGCCTCGCGGGCGCGACGCGCCGTCGCCGCTGATCAGACGATCACCGCGACATCAACAGCCCTCCGAGTTCGACGCCCGTCCCGGCCCACTGACCCCTTTGCGGTCAGTCGGGACCGGGCGGGAGTCGATCACCCGAAACCCGATCTTGTACGCTGCGGGAACCATGAACAACCCAATCCTCCGCGTCGTCGCCGTCGCCGCCTCCACGTTCTGTTCAGTGGTGTCCGCGCAGCTCCGCCTCCCGTCCGTGTTCGGAGACCACATGGTCCTCCAACGCGACGTCTCCACGCCCATCTGGGGATGGGCGACACCGGGCGAGCGTGTCATCGTCCAGATCAACAACGACACGCGAAGCGCATCCGCCGACGCCGAGGGCCGATGGCGCATCGACATGCCCGCCATGAAGGCAGGCGGCCCTCTCGAACTCACGATCACCTCGGGCATCGACACCCGCACGCTCACGGACGTCCTCGTCGGCGAGGTTTGGCTCTGCTCCGGACAGTCCAACATGGAGTGGCCCGTCAACCGCGCCGACAACGGCGACGCCGCTATCACCGGTCCGCACGACGACCAACTCCGCCTGTTCGAAGTCGAAAACGCCCACGCCGACGAACTTCAGGACGATGTCAAAGCAACCTGGAGACGCGACGAAAGCGATTCGGTCGGCCCGTTCTCCGCCGTCGCCTACTTCATGGGTCAGCGTCTCCGCGACGAACTCGACGTCCCGGTCGGCCTCATCCACGCTTCATACGGCGGATCGCCCGCCGAGGCCTGGGTCCCGTGGGACACACTCACGAGCAACGAAGCAATCAGCGACATCGCGACCGAACTCGAACGCAAGCAGAAGGCCCACGAAGAAGCGATGCGCAAGTGGGAACGCGACAGCGCTGACGCCAAGCGATCAGGCCGGTACGCGCCTGCCAAGCCGGTGGCGCCTTACAGCAACTGGGAAGCCGGTTACAAGCCCACCGTCCTCTGGAACGCGATGCTCCGACCCATGGCGCCCTTCGCCGTCCGCGGCGCCGTCTGGTACCAGGGCGAGTCGAACGTGGGCCGCGCGGAGCAGTACCGCCCGCTCATGCACGCCCTCATCGCCGACTGGCGCGACGTGTTCGAGAACGAGGACATGCCGTTCGGCATCGTCCAGCTCGCCAACTACGCAGACCCCTACACCAACGGCGGAAGCTGGCCCGAACTCCGCGAATCGCAGAGCATGATCGCCGCCGAGGATCCGAACGCGGGCCTGGTCGTCACCATCGACGTCGGCAACCCCGTCGACATCCACCCCACCGACAAGACCACGGTCGGACATCGCCTCGCCCAGTGGGCCCTCGGAGCGGTCTACGACCACGACGTCGCCACCAACGGCCCGACGCTCGCCGAGATGACCATCAGCAACCCCAAGATCACACTCCGCTTCGACAACGTCGCGGGCGGCCTCAAGACCTCCGACGGCAAGCCCCCCCGCGGCTTCGCCGTGCAGGGCGAGTCAGGCGGTTGGATGTGGGCCGAAGCAGAGATCGTGAGCAACGACACCATCGTCGTTCAGGGCCGCTGGTTCCCCACGCTCAAAGCCGTTCACTACGCCTGGGACAACAACCCCGACTGGTCGAACCTCGTTAACAGCGAGGGCCTCCCCGCCGAACCGTTCCGCACCGAAGGCCCCGCCTTTCCAGGCCGCTGACTGAAAACGCTCGGCGCCCGATGGTGGCCCAGCGATCCGTGCGCGACTGGATGCGTCGATCCCGAGCCCGATAGCGAAAAATCTCGGCAGAACGAGCAAAATCGGACACTGCAACGAAGTCGTACACTTTCTGCAACGCTCTGCAACCGCTATCCTCTGCGTCGACCGATCCCTCTGCTCCCCCAGGACCCGCCATGAGCGACTGCTACGTCGGCATCGACATCGGAACCTCGGGCGTCAAGGTCATCGCCGCCGACCGCGCAGGCGCGATCATCGCGTCTGAGTCCGAATCGTTCGACTTCGACCGCCCCCGCCCCGGGTGGACCGAGACCCCGCCCAACCGCTGGTGGGACGCCACCGTCAAAGCGACACGCCGCCTCACCGACAGCCTCGGCCCGACCCGCATAGCCGCGGCCGGCCTCAGCGGCCAGATGCACGGCTCCGTCTTCCTCGACGCCGCCGCCCTTGCCAACGCGACCCGAGGCCCGGTCAACGCCCTCGCCCCCGCGATCATGTGGAACGATCAGCGCACCGAGCCTCAACGCGCCGCGATCGAGCGCACGCTCGGAGGCCGACGCCACTGCGTCGAAGCCTCGGGCTGCCCCTCCCTCTGCGGCCTCACCGCTCCCAAGCTCCTCTGGCAGCGGGAGAACCAACCCGACATCGCCGCCCGCGTCGCGGGAATATGCCTCCCGAAGGACTGGATCGCTCTCCGTCTCACCGGCGCTTTCGCGACCGATGTGGGCGACGCCTCCGGAACAATGCTCCTCAACCCCGCAACCCGAGACTGGAACGACCAGACGCTCAGCGCCCTAGCGATAAAGAGCTCCATCCTCCCTGACGTACTCGAGTCGGGCGCAATCGCGGGCTGCGTCACGGCGTGGGCGAGCGAGACCACGGGGCTTCCCGAAGGCACGCCCATCATCATCGGATCGGGCGACAACCAGGCCGCCGCCATCGGCGCAGGTGTCGTCGAGCCGGGCGAGCCACTCGTCATCGTCGGCACCAGCGGCGTTGTCCTCGCCCCGAGCGTCGAACCCAACGCCGACCTCGCCGCCGACACCCCCGGCCGCCTCAACCTCTTCTGCGACGCGACAGGTCGCCAGGACGCCCCGGGGAAGTGGGTCCTCAGCGGCTGCATGCTCTCCGCCGCCGGCAGCCTCGAATGGGCACGAGCAGTCCTCGCCCCCGACGTTCCGTTCGACCAGCTCGTCGCCGAAGCCGCCGAAGCCCCGCCGGGGGCCGACGGCCTCGTCTTCCTCCCCTACCTCACAGGCGAGCGCACGCCCATCCCAGACCCCGACGCCCGCGGCGCCTGGATCGGCCTCACACGCTCGCACACCCGCGCCCACCTCGTCCGCGCCGTCCTCGAGGGCGTCAGCTTCGGTCTCGCCCAGATCATGGGCATCGTCCGCGACGTCACAGGCCCGACCGCCCGCGTCCGCCTCACCGGCGGTGGCGCGAAATCGCGTCTCTGGCGCCAGATCCTCGCCGACGCCTTCGACACCCCCGTCGCGCCGCTCGAAGCCGATGAAGGCTCCGCCATCGGCGCCGCCGCCATGGCCGCCTTCGGCGTGAACGCGTTCGACAGCATGCAATCGCTCACCGCCGCATGGGTCCGCGTCGCCCCCTCGACCAACCCCCGCCCGAGCGAAGCCTTCCAGCAAACCCGCGCGGTCTACGACCGCCTGTACACCGACCTGCAACCCGCGTTCGCCGCGCTATCGGCAACGCAGCGACCCGCCGCCGAGGAGACCGCGTCATGAGCTTCAAGCCCACCCCCAACGACAAGTTCACCTTCGGCCTCTGGACCGTCGGCAACCCGGGCCGCGATCCCTTCGGCGAACCGACCCGCCCGACATGGTCCCCCGCCGAGATCGTCGACATGCTCGGCGAAGCGGGCGGCGTCTGCGGCGTCAACTTCCACGACAACGACCTCATCCCCATCGACGCAACCGACGCCGAAGCCGCGTCCATCAAGAAGGACTTCTCCGCCGCCCTCAACCGGACCGGCCTCAAAGTTTGCATGGCCACCACCAACCTCTTCGGCGACCCCGTCTTCAAGGACGGTGGCTTCACCAGCAACGACGCCGACGTCCGCGCCTACGCCGTCCACAAGACGATGCGCGCCATGGACCTCGGCGCCGAGTTCGGCGCGAAGATCTATGTCATGTGGGGCGGCCGCGAAGGCGCCGAGACCGACGCCGCCAAGGACCCCGTCGAGTCCCTCAACCGCTACCGCGACGCCGTCAACTTCCTCACCAACTACAACAAGGAAAAGGGCTACGGCTACCGCTTCGCCCTCGAGCCCAAGCCCAACGAGCCGCGAGGACACATCTACCTCCCCACCGTCGGTCACCTCCTCGCCTTCATTCAGACCCTCGAACACCACGCCGACGTCGGCGTCAACCCCGAGGTCGCCCACGAGCACATGGCTGGCCTCAACTTCACGCACGCCGTCGCCATGGCCCTCTGGGCAGGCAAGCTCTTCCACATCGACCTCAACGACCAGGCCTACGGCCGCTACGACCAGGACTTCCGCTTCGGCTCCGAGAACCCCAAGGCCGCCTTCTTCCTCGTCAAGCTCCTCGAAGACCACAACTACGACGGCTTCAAGCACTTCGACAGCCACGCCTACCGCACCTCCGACCGCGCCGACGTCATCGAATTCGCCCGCGGCTCCATGATCACCTACCTCCGCCTCGCCGACGCCGCCAAGCGCTGGAACGCCGACGCCCGCGTCAAGCAGCTCCTCGCCTCCATGCCCAAGGCCGAAGGTGGCGTCCCCGCGACCTACTCGCCCGGCGCAGCGGCCGACCTCCACGCCCGCTCCTTCGACCGCGCCGCCATCGCCGCCCGCTCGCTCCCCTACGAAGCCTTGGATCAGCGGACCATCGAGATCCTCATGGGCGGCTGAACGCTCTCGAAACGAATGCCGAGCCGTGACGTCGACCAAAACCCCCGCCGGCCGCTGGCCGACCGCTTGCCGCCCTGGGTCAACGCCTTCTCGGGCGGCTGCTGGGTCATCGCCATCGTCGGCCTCATCTCAGGCGTCACCGTCCTCGCCCAACAGCAACGCCGCGAAGACGCCCTCCAGCTCTGGGTCTTCGCCGACATCCACCGCAAGCTCTACACGCCCATCATCGAAGACTGGAACGCTGCGGTCTCCGACTCGAACGCCGAGCCCGTCAACCAGACCATGCTCGGCCAGGAACCCCTCCGCCGCCGCATGCTCGCGGGCTTCTTCGGCGGCCTCCCCACCGCCGACCTCATCGAGGTCGAACGCACCATGGCGGGCCAGCTCTTCGCGGGCCCCGTCGAGGCCGTCGGCCTCATCGACCTCACCGAACGGATGAAGGCTGAAGGCCTCCTCGACGAAGTCCCCTCCGCATCGCTTACCCCGTGGACAACCCGCGATCACGTCTTCGGCCTCCCCCACGACGTCCACCCCGTCCTCCTCGGCGTGCGCATGGACCTCGTCGAACAGGCCGGCCTCTCACTCGATGGCGTTGAAACCTGGGACGACTTCGCCGAAGCCCTCCGCCCCCTCATGGCCGACGAAGACGGCGACGGCGAGCCCGATCGCTATCTCCTCGCCTTCTGGCCCAACGAGTCCGCCCGCGACAAGATCGAGATGCTCCTCCTCCAGAACGGAACGGGCCTCTTCGACGCCGACGGCCAGCCCGTCATCGCCTCCGAGCCCAACGCCCGCACGCTCGCCATGATGGTCTCCTGGTGCGTCGGCCCCAACCGCATCGCCGCCGACGTCCGCGACTTCGAAGCCACAGGCAACCAGCTCAAGACACAGGGCTACGCCGTCGCCTTCTTCATGCCCGACTGGATGTGCAACGTCTGGAAGAACGAGCTCCCCAACATGGCGGGCAAGCTCGAGCTCATGCCCTTACCAACCGCTCAGACAGGCGGACGACGCACCAGCGTCTGGGGCGGCACCATGCTCGGCATCCCGAAGACCACCACCGACTTCGACGCCGCCTGGGACTTCGCCAAGCACCTCTACTTCTCACCCGAACTCGCCCGCGAGCTCTACCGCAGCGGCGACATCGTCACGCCCATCCGCCGCTTCTGGGACGATCCCGTCTTCGAGACACCAGACCCCTACTACCGCGACCAGCGCAAAGGCCTCGTCTACATCGACGCCATCGACGAGGTCCCCGAGCGGCACGCCTCCCCCTACGCCCAGACCGCGATCTACCGTGTCGCCGACGCCGCGACCGCGCTCCTCCGATACGCGCAGTCCGAAGGCGTTTACGAACAGGAAGACCTCGTCGACGAGGCAATGCGTCTCCTCGAATACGCCGAGCAGCAGGTCCGCCGCCCCATGGAGACCAACCTCTTCCTGCGCGATGCGGAGCCCGCGTCGTGAAAACGTCCGCTCACATCCACCGACGCGAGCGCCGCGCCGCGTGGGCCCTCGTCGCACCCTTCGCGATCGTCACCGCCGTCTTCATTTTCTATCCGCTCTATCGCTCCATCGTCCTCGCCTTCAGCCAGACCTTCGGCCCGGGCGCCACCGAGCCCGCCGGCTGGCTCAACTTCCGCATGACCCTCACCGATCCGCTCTTCTGGGTCGCGCTGCGCAACACCGCCCTCTTTACCCTCGGCTCGCTCTTCATCCAGCTCCCCCTCGCTCTCATCCTCGCGAGCTTCCTCAACCGACCCGACCTCCGCGGCCGAACGGTTTACCGCCTCGTCATGTTCATGCCCCAGCTCGTCGGCCTCGTCTTCGCGGCCATGATCGGAGGCGTCTTCTTCGCCAAGCGGGTCGGCGCCGTCAACCAGATCCTCCACGCGACCATCGGCCTCGACCTCGACTTCCCCTGGCTTGACCAGCACGTCACCATCTCGCTCATCCTCATCGCGCTCTGGCTCTACGTCGGCTTCAACATGGTCTACTTCCTCGCCGCCCTCCAGACCGTCGACCGCTCACTCGTCGAAGCCGCGCGCATCGACGGCGCCAACCCCGCGCAGCGTTTCATCCACGTCGTCATCCCCTCCATCCGACCCGTCCTCACCTTCGTCGTCCTCCTCTCCTTCATCGGGAGCATGCAGCTCTTCGAGCTCCCCTACGTCATGCTCAACGGCGCCGGCACCGAGAACCGCGGCCTCACCGTCGTCATGTACCTCTACCAGCAGGCCTTCGTCGCGGGCGACCTCGGCATGGCCAGCGCCGTCGGATGGCTCCTCGGCCTCGCCCTCATCGCCGCCGCCGCCCTCCAGATGCTCGTCGCACGCAAGGAGGCCGCGTGATGGCCGCCGGCGCGCCAAAGCAACGACCCGGCGTCATCGGCGCGATCTGGCCGCACCTGATCCTCCTCCCAGCTTCGCTCGTGATGCTCCTCCCGATCGCGTGGCTCGTGGTCTCCGCTTTCAAGTCCGCCGACGACTTCTTCAGCTCCCTCTTCTTCCCCGTCGACGAGACAGGCGCCCTCGCCCTCGACCGCCTCACGCTCGACAACTTCCGTCGACTCTTCGACGACGTCGGCATCGCCTCCGCCATCGCCAACAGCTTCTTCCTCTCCTGCACGCTCGCGATCTTCGCGAGCCTCGCCTGCGCCGCCGCGGGCTACGCCCTCGCCCGCCTCCGCTTCAGAGGCGCCGCGCCGCTCATGGTCGTCACGCTCGCCCTCCTCGTCGTCCCCCCGCCGCTCCTGCTCGCGCCCACGTACGAACTCTTCCACCGCCTCGGCCTGCTCGACAACTACCTGGCGATCCTCCTCCCAGGCCTCGCGCCCGCCTTCGGTGTCTTCCTCTTCCGTCAGGCCACAATCCAGTCCGTCCCGCGCGAACTCCTCGAGGCGGCCCGCATCGACGGCATGGGCGAGATCGGCATCTTCGCCAACATCGCCCTCCCCCTCCTCCGCCCCATGGTCGGCGCCTTCGCGATGATCACCTTCCTCATGATGTGGAACAACTTCATCGTCCCCCAGGTCCTCCTCCACAGCCCCGAGAAGATGCCACTCGCCGTCGCCGTCGCCAACATGAAGGGCGTCTACTACCAGGACTACGGCATGCAGATGGCCGCCACCCTCCTCTCCGTCGCCCCCGTCCTCGTCCTCTTCCTCATGCTCCAACGCGACTTCGTCTCCGGCCTCGCCAGCGGCGCCGTCAAAGGCTGACAAACCCTCCATCCTGTGTGCCATCCCTCCGTCCTGTATGCCATCCCTCCGTCCTGTGTGCCATGCCCACGCGAAGCGCGGGCATGCCGATCAACACCAAAATCTGCCTCGCGAAGTCTTCCCTCGCACACCCCCACACCCTCACCGGCACACCAACCCCGCCACCAACCCAGTACCCTCCCCCCATGACCACCCGCCCCTTCACGATGTGCATGCGCTGGTTCGGCCCCACCGACCCCGTCCCCCTCGACCACATCCGCCAGGTCCCGGGCGTCACGGGCATCGTCAGCGCCGTCACGGGCGTCCCCGTCGGCGAGCCCTGGACCGCAAGCCACGTGCGCAAGCTCCGCGACACCGTCGAGGCAGCGGGCCTGAAGCTCGAGGTCATCGAGTCCATCGCCGTCTCCGACGAGATCAAGCTCGCGGGACCAGAAGCGCCTCGCCACTACGACAACTGGCGCCGCTCCCTCGAAGCCGTCGCCGCCGAAGGCGTCAAGACCGTCTGCTACAACTTCATGCCCATCGCCGACTGGGTGCGCACCGAGCTCGCGATGCCCCTCCCCGACGGCTCCAACACCCTCGCCTACGACGACGCCCAGATGCCCGCGTTCGAGGAGATGGTCCGCTCAGGCGCCGCCAAGAATCTCCCCGCGTGGGACCACCTCGACGTCGGCGCCTTCGACGCCCTCCGCGAGCGCTACGCCGCCCGCGCCGAAGAAGGCCTCTGGGACGCCCTCGCCAAGTTCCTCGAAGCCGTCGTCCCCACCGCCGCGTCACTCGGCGTGCGGCTCGGCCTCCACCCCGACGATCCCTGCTGGTCCGTCCTCGGGCTCCCGCGCATCGTCACCAGCCCCGCCGCGTTCCGACGCGTCTGCGACCTCGTCGACAACCCCGCCAACGGCGTGACCTACTGCACCGGCTCACTCGGCGTGAACCCCGACAACGATCTCGTCGCCGGCGCCCGTGACCTCGCAAACCGCGTGAGCTTCGTCCACGCCCGCAACGTCCGCGTCACCGCCCCCCGCAAGGTCTACGAGTCCGCACACCCGCGCGAGTTCGGCCACGTGGATCTGCCAGCGGTCCTCGCCGAACTGATGGCGGGCGGCTTCAACGGCCCCATCCGCCCCGACCACGGCCGCATGATCTGGGGCGAAACAGGCACCCCGGGCTACGGCCTCTTCGACCGCTCCCTCGGCGCCACCTACCTCCTCGGCGCCATCGACGGCATCATGACCGAACGAGGCTGACCAGCGAACCCTCCCCTAGCGCTCGAACCACCACTCGAACCACCACCCCGATAACCGATCGCCGATCCCCAGTCCCCTCCCCCTATATCGTCGCCGACAGGAACCCCCCATCGACGCGCACGTCCGTCCCCGTGACGAACCCGCTCGCCCGATGGCTCGCGAGGAACACCGCCGCGCCAACCAGTTCCTCCGACGCCCCGAACCGGTTCATCGGCGTCGCCCCCAGGATCTGTCGCGCCCGCGCTGTCGGCTCGCCCTTCTCATCGAACAGCAGCGCCCGATTCTGATCCGCGGGGAAGAAACCGGGCGTGATCGTGTTCACCCGCACCCCCTTCGTCGCCCACTCCCGCGAGAGAAACGTCGAGAGGTTGAGCAGCGCCGCCTTCGCCGCCGAGTACGCGACGCCCCGCGACACCGGAATGTGCGCCGCGACGCTCGCGATGTTGATGATGCTCCCCTGTCCCCGCTCGACCATCGCCGGCCCGAACGCCTGCGCGGGAAGCAGCGCCCCTGCGACGAGATTCATGTCGAAGTTCGCCCGCCATGCGTCGAGCGGCAGTTCCTCGAACGACTGCTGATCCGTCACCGACGCCCGAGCGTCGTTCCCCCCTGCCGCGCTGACGAGCACGTCACACGGACCAAGCTCCCGCTCGATCTCCTCACGTGCGCCCTCAAGCGATGAGCGATCCAACGCGTCCGCCTGCACGAACCGAGCCGCCCCGCCCGCCGCTTCAATGGCTTTGACCCGCTCGCCCCCTCGCTCGGCGTTCCGCCCGAGCACCGCGATCGTCGCCCCGTGCGCCGCCAACCCTTGCGCGATCGCGCCGCCAAGCGTCCCAGTGGCGCCGATCACCGCGACCACCGAACCGGAGAGATCAAAGAGATTCAGAGACCCATCAGCCATGTTCAATGCTCCGATACCACGGGCGTGCCCGGGTCGATGAGATCAAGCGAAGAAGGAAGCCACATGCTCAGCGCCTCGAGCCCCGTCGTTACCGCCAGCGCCGCGACCATCGCGCCGTAGAACGGCAGGATCGGCTTGGTGATGCGCGGAATCGAAACCTTTCCGACGCTGCAGCCGACGAACAGACACGTCCCCACCGGCGGCGTGCACAGCCCGATCGAGAGGTTCAGGATCATCACGATCCCGAAGTGAGCGGGGTGGAGCCCGAGCGACTCCGCGACGGGCAGGAAGATCGGCGTGAAGATCAGGATCGCCGGGGTCATATCCAGGAACGTCCCGACAACAAGCAGCGTCACATTCATGAGCACGAGCAGCGCAATCGGGTCGCTCGTGATCGCCAGCAACTCCGTCGCGAACGTCTGCGGGATCCGCAGGTACGCGAGCACCCAGCTCATCGCCTGGCTCGTCGCGATCAGGAACATCACGATCGCTGTCGTTGTCGTCGACAGATGCACAATCCGTGGCAGAGATCGCATCGTCAGCTTCGGCGCCTCCTCACGCCGCGCCGCCTGCACGAATCGATCGAACACCCCGATCACGAACGCAAGCAGCACCGACACCGCCGCCGCCTCCGTCGCGCTGAATACGCCCCCCAGGATCCCGCCGAGCACCACGACGATCAGCGTCAGCGACGGCAGCGCAAGCAGAATGCGCACAAGCCCGTCCATCGCGCTCTTCGGCCGCCCCTCCGCCCGCGCCCTCGCGGCCATCGCCGGATCCGCGCGGCGCGTCAGGAGCGCCGCGACCATGATCAGCATCCCCAGCAGGATCCCCGGCCCGATCCCCGCGAAGAACAGGGCAGCGACCGATGTCTGCGCCACCACCGCGTACACGATCATCACGTTGCTCGGCGGGATCAGCAGCCCCGTCGTCGCCGCCGTCGTCGAGAGCGCTGTCGCGTACCCGCGGTCCTCGCCCTCCGCTTCGAGCGCCGGGATCGTCACCCCCCCGATCGACGAGATCGCCGCCGCCGCCGAGCCGGAAATCGAGCCGAAGAGCATGCACGACACGACGTTGACGAGCGAGAGCCCCCCGGGCATCCAACCCACCAGCACCCGCGCCGCGTCGACCAGCCGCTTCGCCGTCCCGCTCGCGCCCATCACGTTCCCCGCGAGCACGAAGAACGGGATCGCGAGCAGCGGGAAGCTGTCCACCCCCGCCGCCATCCGACCGGCGATCGACGTCAGCCCCTCCGCATCGCTCGCCGCGAGCAGCCCCACGACCGCCGCCACGCCCACCGCGAACGCCACCGGCACGTGCATGAGCAGCAGAGCCGCGAAGACGAGGATCAGGAGCGTCACGCCGACCTCGATCACGGAATTGCTCCGTGCTCGACGCCGCGCGGCTCGAAGACCTCACGAACCGCCGAGATCGCGATCAGGCTCCCGCTGATCGGCACGGCGAGGTACTGCCAAGCGCGGCTGATCCCGAGCGCCGGCATCGTCTGCCCGAACCCGAGCCGCTCCGCGTAGAGCCACGCCCCGCCGACGACCATGACGCCGACCGCGAAGAGGTACACCACCCCCGCCGCGCACCGTCGACACATCCGACCCACCGCCGGGTCCATCCGCTCAACAAGCAAATCGAGCCCCAAGTGCGCACCCGAGCTGTACGCCACCGCCCCCCCGAGCAGGCTCACCCATACCAGCAGCAGCCTCGCCGCCTCCTCCGACCATCGCGCCTGACCGTCCAAAAAGAACCGGCTCGTCACCCCCCACAACACATCCAAGGTGAGCAGTACCAGAAGCGTCGACGCCACAACGGCGTTCACGCTCGCGACCGCGCCATCGAAACGCGTGATGGGCGAAGGCTTCGATGACGACGGCTCAGCCATCCGCGTCAACGCTCACCCCGTCGATGCGCTCGAGCAACTCACCGATCCGACCGTCATACGACGCCCTGAGTTCAGCGACCGCCGCGGCGAACGGCGCCCTCTGCACGTCGTGTACGGTCACGCCCAACGCTCGCACCTCCTCGAGCGCCGCCGCCGTCCGTTCGGCCCAGAGCCGGCGCTCGTAGACGGACGCCTCGGCCGCCGCCTCCTCGAAGATCGCACGCTCCACGCCGGACAGGTCGTCCCACGTCCGGCGGCTGACCATGAGCACGTCGGGCACGCGCGAGTGCTCGTTCAGGGTGAAGTGCTTCGCGACCTCGTAGTGTCGACTGTTCAGAAAGCTCGGCGGGTTGTTCTCCGCCGCGTCGACAAGGCGGGACTGGAGGGCCGAATAAAGCTCGGCGTAGGACATGGGGGTGGGCGACCCACCGAAGGCCTCGACCATGTCCATTGCCGTGCGGCTCTCCATCACGCGGACCTTGAGGCCCTCAACGTCCCCCGGCGTCAGGATCGGCTCGCCGACGGTATAGAAGCTGCGTGCGCCCGCGTCGAAGTAGGTCAGGCCGTGGAGGCCGCGGCTCGAGAGCGAGTCGAGGATCTCGCGACCGATCGGGCCATCGAGGACCGCCCAGCAGTGCTCGGAGCTCCGGAAGGCGTACGGCACGCTGAAGACGGCAAAATCGGGCGCAAACGAGCCGATCGGGGCGGCGGAGGCCTTGGCGATATCGAGCGTCCCCGACTGGAGCTGCTCGATCATCGTGGTTTCGGCGCCGAGTTCGCCGTTCGGAAAAATGCGGATCGTGATCCGGCCGTCCGATCGCTCGCCGACCAGCTCCGCGAAGCGGACGAGGCCCAGGTGAACGGGGTGATCGGTGGTGAGGCCGTGGCCCAGGCGAAGGGACCGTGAGCGAATCTCCTCACCCTCGTACGACGACTGCTGACGGATTGGCGCGGGGCTGTTCGACGCGGCGAGTCGCGCAACCGCCGCGGCGACGCCCGCGGTGAGCGCGACGCCGACGAGCAGCCCTGCGATGAACGATGAAGCCTTCCCACCCATTGCGTTCAGTATACTGGATGGCCGCGAAATTCCTTCCCTTCACGCCGCTATCTCAGCGAGACTGCGCACATGAGCAGCGATACGAGCAGATTTCCGATTGGCGACCATTGCATCGTCGAGCGTGTGCGCACGACGTTTGACATCCAGCCCGTCGTCGACATGCACACGCACCTCTACGCCCCGGCATTCGATCGCGGCGCCGAGGACGGCGACGAGCGCCTGCTGCTCTACGGCATTGACGAGCTGCTCGCGTACCACTACTTCGTCGACGAGGTCTTCCGCGTGCTCGAACCCGGCTCGCTGACCCCCGCGGCGTTCTGGGCCATGCCGACCCCTGAGCGGGCGGATCTCGTTTGGCGGAACCTCTTCGTGGAACGCCCCCCCGTCAGCGAGGCCTGCGTCGGGCTGATCGACATCCTGACGTCGCTCGGGCTCGACCCCGCTGAGCCCGATCTGGCCGGGTATCGGAGCTGGTTCGCGGCGCGGGACATCGACACGCACATCGACGAGGTGATGCGGCTGTCGGGCGTCGAGCGGATCGTGATGACCAACGAGCCGTTCAGCGATCTCGAACGGCCTCGGTGGGAGGCAGGGGTAGACCCCGACCCGCGCTTTGCCGCGGTCGTGCGGGTTGACCCGATCGTCGAACAGTGGCCATCGGCCTGCGAACGCCTCGCCGCGTGGGGGTACGACGTTCGCGAGGACCTCTCGGGCCAGACCACAGCCGAGGTCCGCCGATTCCTGGACGAATGGATCGAGCGCACGTCCCCCGTCTATCTCGCGTGCAGCCTCTCCCCGGCGTTTCGATACGCGAGCGATGGCGACGCGCCCTCGATCGTCCGACGGCTGTTCGATGAGTGCCTCGTCCGCGCCGCGCGGGAGCACGGGCTGATGCTCGCCCTCATGATCGGCGCGAAGCGGGCGGTTCATCCGGAGATGCGGCTCGCAGGGGACGGCCTCGGGCGGGCAGACGTTGACCAGGTGGCGGCCCTCGCCCGCACGCACCAGGACGTCACGTTCCTGATCACGATGCTCAGCCGCGAGAACCAGCACGAGCTGTGCGTCGCGGCGCGGAAGTTCTCGAACCTGCTCCCCTTCGGATGCTGGTGGTATGTGAACACGACATCGCAGATACGCGAGATCACGCGGACGCGGCTGGAGTTGCTCGGGACCTCGTTCATCCCGCAGCACTCGGATGCTCGGGTCCTCGAGCAGTTGATCTACAAGTGGCGCCAGTCGCGTCGCTTGATCGCGGACTGCGTCGCGGAGCGGTATGTGCTCACGGAGGCGGCCGGGGCACGGGTTACGGACGCGGCGATCAAGGCCGACGCGGAACGACTGCTGCGGGGCAACTTCGTCGAACGCGTGGCTGGTTGGACCGCGGGCTGATCGACGTCGTCATCGCTCTGGTGTGCCATGCCCACGCGCAGCGCGGGCATGTCCGGGGACTCTTTGAGGACCGCATGCCCGCGCTTCGCGTGGGCATGGCACACAGGATCGAGGTTGGCACGCCGTCTACGGGATTCGCTTCTGCGCTACGGCCGAGAAGCGTTCGGCGCCGGGAACGACGGGTGCGGCGTGAAGAGGCCGGCTTCTTCGCTCTTGAAGACGTGCCCTCGGTAGCCGAGGTGGGCTTCGTTCGTCGAGCCGAGATCGGGCCACGCGGCGCCGAAGGCTTCGAGCGTGTCGAAGCGTTCCCAGCCTTCGCCCGTTGATGCGGGCGCCCAGACGATCAGCGGGCGTTCGGCGGCGTTGGATCGGCGGACGAAGACGTTGCCGTCGATCTCGGCGACCTGCGGCTCGGTCAGTTCGCCGCGGAGCTGCGGCGCCTGATCGAATCGGATCAGCGGCTCGGGGAAGCGTTCGTCCGCGAAGAGCAGGTTCCCGACGATGACATGGCCCTCGCGCTCGTCGACGTCCGGACCCGTCTGCGGATGCCAGCCGAAGTGGTCGTTCTGAGCGCTGCGTTCTGTTCGTTGGATCTGAAGGCGGCTGTTGACGAACGTGTTGCCGCGGATGGTGACGTCTCGGCTGTTGAGGATCTTGACGCCCGTGTTGCAGTCGACGAAGAGGTTGCCCTCGCAACGGGCGCCCTGCGATATCTCGAAGAAGAACCCGTTGTCGGTGCGTTCGACGCGATTGTCAACGAAGACGCCGTCAACGTTACCCACGTCGTACCAGACGCCGCTCGCCTCGGCGGGGTTGTCGATGATCAGGTTCTCGCGGCAGGTCACGTTGTGGCACTGGTTGAAGATCTTTACCGCGGTGACGTAGTAGCCCGTGATGCCCTCGTTGTTCGTGCGGCGGACCACATTTCGCTCGAGGATCGCGTTGCTCGAGCCCAGGACGAAGATGCCCTCGGTGCCGGTTTCGCTCACGAGACAGCGGCGGATGACGAGCCCGTTGCCGCGGAAGTAGCCGCCGACACGCGAGCAGTACGTGAACGAGCAGTCCTCGAACGTCGAGCCGACGACGTCGACGCCGTGCGCCGCGGCGGGCGATGGACCTTCGGGGTCGCGGCCTTCGATCTCGATGGCGCGGTAGGCGTATTGCGCGAAGGTCACACCGCGGACGGTCAGGCCCTCGCCGTCGGACGCGCGGCCGCGAACCCGATCGATCGTGCGGAGGATCGCGACGTCGTGGGCCGTGATCTCGATGACATGGCGTTCGGGGTTGACTCCGACGTAGACGTAGCCCTCGTCGTAGTCGATCCAGAACGACGCGCGATCGACCTCGCCCGCCGAGCCGCACGACGCGAGCAGTTCGCCGTCGACGAAGACCATGTCGTTGTTGAACTTGTGAAGCGGGGTTCGGGTGATCTCGCGGTCGCGCTGCCACCACGGCTGCGGCGGGAGCGGGAAGAGCGTGTCCCACTTCGTGCGCCAGAGCCCGCCGCGGACGGGCTGCCACTCGGTGGCGAGGCGCGTGCCCTTGAGGACGGGCCGCTCGCTCTGGAAGGGCTGAACGGTGACGCCCTGGTTCGTGACGAGGTCGCCCGTGCGGTACACGCCGCCTCGGAGGATGATGGCGTCGCCCGTGGTCGCGGCGCGGAAGGCCGCTTCGATGGTGGTTGGCGCTTTCGGGGACTCCCCGCTCGCGTCCGCGGCGCCGTTCGGAGCAACGTGGATCACACGCTGGGCGCTTTGCGGGACCTCGTAGGTCTGCGCGATCGGTCCGAAGGGGCCGTCGGGCGGCGCCGCATGGGACGTGGCGTAGCAAACGACGACCGCGATGGTGGTCGCGATCGCCCTGAGGAGAGAGGCATACGTCTGCAAGGTGGTCTCCGATGGCCGCCTGCGGCGATCAATATTCCATCATGATCTTGCGGCGCGGGATGCTGGTCGGCACCATCGGATCGAGCGATCCGTCCTTCCCGCCGCCGTAGCTCTCGGCGTCGACGTGGGCGTCGAGGTAGAGGATGTTGGCGACGTCATTGCCGCCGTGGCGCCAGCGGATGTCGCCCTTGGAGGCTGACCAGTCGTCGACCTGGTCCATGTTGTAGCCGCCCCAGATCGGATCGTTGAATCCCATGCCGGGTCCGCGGGCGCCTGTTTCGAGCAGATCCTGCAGACGGTCGCTCACGTACATGTGCCCGCCGGTCGACTGCCCACGGTCGAGCTGGAACGTGTTGGCTGACACACTCCCGCCGCCAGCACTGTGCGCCTGCGGACGGAAGTCCTGGGCCGCGTCGTTGATGGTGAGCATGTCGCTCGGCTGGAAGACGGCTGACATCTTCGGCGGATCCAGGAGGACGCGCCTGTTCGTCCTGACCTCGTACCAACGATCGATGGTGTCAACATCGGGCATCAGCCGAGGATGACAGCTGTAGGTGTTGAGCGAGAACACCGTGCCAAAGAGTTCGCCTGCGTCTGGGCACAGAAAGAACTCACGAACGCCGCGCTGATGCGAGCGTTCCTCGAGTTCCTGCTCGTACCCCTCGGCGTCTTGTCCCAGGTAACCGATGATTTCATGCGTCCAGTCCTTCGCGACCGGGTACGTGGCCTGTCGGCGGTTGTTTTCGATCACGTAGCCGACAGGCATCGTGCCCTTGTTGTCGTCCACGAACATGTTGATCCCGATGCCGATCTGCCGCATGTTCGACGCGCACTTGAGGTCCTTCGCGGACTGGCGCGCCCGACCGAGGGCCGGCAGGAGGATGCCGATCAGGAGCGCGATGATCGCGATGACGACCAGCAGTTCGATGAGCGTGAAGGCGTTCTTGTTCGATTTGTTCGTCAAGTACGTCATGGGTGTTGTCCTTGCCACGATGACGGTTCTGCGGAGCGGGAGCGAATCGCGCGTCCGCCTTGCGGGGCGGACACGCGGGGATGTCAGATGATCAGGACGGGCACGCGCACTTCAGGAGGAAGAAGAAGCGTTCCACGTCGTCGGCGTCGGTCACGCCGTCGTTGGTCAGGTCGATCGGGTCGAGGATGAAGTCGATGACGTCGAAGACGTCGCGGACGCCGCTCGCGTCGAGATCGGGGTCGATCACGAGCGGGAGGCGCTGGACGAGGCGGATGTTCACGAGCTCGAACGCGAACTCCTGCCCCTCGGTGGCGTTCGAGGCGAACTGCCACTGGTAGAGGCCGTAGTTCTGGATCATGTCGCCGTCGAAGAGGGAGTTGAATCCCTGCTGACGGAACACGGGGCCGGGATCGGTCAGCGGCTGGAGGACGGTGATGAGCTCGCCTTCCTCATCGACCGAGCCGTCCGGATTGGCGCCGAAGTCCACCATGTTAAACTGGAACTGGTACTCCTCGTCGCCCGTGCCTTCCGCGCTGTCGTCGCCGTCGCGATCGAGGAGGATGACGTTGAAGCTCGCGGCCTCGTTGCCCATCAGGGCGCGGCCGGTCACCTCGAGCGACGTGCTCGAAGCGTCGATCTCCTGCGTCGTGCCGTCGTTCTCGCCGAGACCGCCGAAGCTCGCGGCAGTGATCACGACGGATTCACCGGTCTGCATGATGGCCATCGGTCCGCTGAACGAGCCGTAGGTGAACAGGCCCGCGGCGGGGACGTTGAAGTCGAAGCCGGGTGTGGTCTCGATCGGAACGATCGCGATCTCACGGATCTCGACGGCGAGCGTGTCGGTCGAGTCGAAGGTCGACTGGATGAACCACTCGGAGGCGCCGAAGTTGATGACCTCGTCGCCATCGAAGTCGCTGTTGAAGTTCTGCTGACGGTTCTCGCCCGAGCTGATGGGGATGAACACGTCGGTGTACTCGGTCGTGTTCAGCAGGGCGGTGTTGACCGGGTACTCGTAGTTCTCCGTGCCGAGGCCGTCGGCCGAGTCGTCGCCGTCGCTGTCGGCGAGGACGACGCGGAACTGCGTCGCGCCGTTGCCCGGGAGCAGGCGGGCCTGCACGCGGAGGCGGTACTGGAGCGGGTCGAAATCGGTCTGCTCCGGGAACGAGCGGCCGCCGCCGCCGAAGCTCGCGACGTTGATCTGGAGCGAGTCGTTGGTCTCGGTCAGGGCGCCCTCGTTCCCGAAGGAGCCGAAGCCGCCGGCCGAGAAACCGCCGCCGAAGTCCGCGACGTAGTAGTCCGCGGTCAGACACACGGGCTCGAGGACGATCTCATCAACCTCGATCGCGAGGCGGTCGCGGATCTCGAACTCGGACTGGAGGAGGAAGAACGCGCCGCCAAAGTTCGGGACGCCGTCGCCGTCATTCGTCGAACCGTCGGCCTGGCGACGCTGGATTCCCGTCGAGCCGAGCGAGTAGACGACATCCGTGTACTCGGCCTCACTGAACAGATCGGTCGGGATGCGCCACTCCCACGTCTCGCTGCCGAGGCCGGGGCCGCTGTCGTCGCCGTCGTTGTCAACGAAGCCGACCGCGAACGAATCGGCGACGTTGCCCGGCAGGAGGCGGGCGCGGATGCGGACCTGGTAGGCGTTCGAGTCGAAGTCGGCCGCGGCGAGGCCGATGCCCGCGCCGCCGAAACCGGTCGTGTCGATCGAGATGGAATCGGATCCGAGCGCCGTGTCGGTCGCAAAGCTCCCGAACAGATCGGCGCCCGGCTCCGACGGGAAGGCCGTGTTGAAGTCAACGACGTTGATGGTCTGGGCCAACGCGGCCGGGCAGGCGAGCGTGGCGGCGAGCGTAATCGCTTTCATGGCGTGCATGCGTGCATCTCCTCTTTCACTGACGACCGCGGGGCGTTCGGCCCGAGCGACGACGTCTTACTGCGAATCTCCCTTGCTCCACGATTCGTTGGGCGCGGCGGTGGTCTCTCGGACCTCGAACCACGCGTCGACGCTGATGTGAGCCGGCTCCTTCACCGCGCCGTCCACGATCTGGCGGAGCAGCGTGACGGCGGTGCGGCCGATGGCGGCGGAGTCCTGGCAGACCGATGACATCTTCGGCGAGGTCATCATCCTCGCGTTGTCGTCGTCGAAACCAATGACCGAGAGGTCTTCGGGAACGCGGACGCCCGCGGCCTTGGCCTCGTTGATGAGCCCGATGGCGAGCATCGGGTCGGTGACGAAGACCGCGGTGGGCCTCGGCGACATCGACATGAGCTTGCGGAGCAGCACGCCGCCGTTGGCGAGGGCGGCGGGGAGCTGGATGAGGTCGTTGTCGCGCGGCTCGAGCCCGCCCATGGCGAGCCCTTCACGCCAGCCCTCGATGCGGTCGTGGTGGTCGGTCGTGAGCACGTTGTTGACGCTGATCGCGATGCGCTTGTGGCCGAGTGAGATGAGGTGCTCGACCGCCTCTCGCGACGCGGGCTTCGAGGCGCCGCTGACGAATGAGCCATCCTGCGACTCCGGACGCTCGCCGAGCATGACGCTCGGGACGCCATCCGCGGCGATGCGCTCGCAGAGGTGGAGCGTCGAATCATCGCTCCGGAGAATGGCGGCAGAGATGCCCCACTTATGAAAGAGCGTCGCATAGCTCTCTCCTGCGCGGAGGCGGCGGCGGAGATCGACGATCGTGATCTCGAAATCATGCTCGGCCATGCACTGCGCGAGCCCACGAAGCACGGCGGCGTCGAACGGCGAGTGCATGCCGATCCAGACGGGGCCGGGGTACACGAGGGCGACGCGGTGGACGTCGGTCGAGCGATCGACGCCGACGGCGGTGTATCCAAGGGTCTGAGCGGACCGGAGGACGCGGGCGCGGGTCTTCTCGTTGACCTGCGGGTGGCTGTTCAGGGCCCTCGAAACGGTCGCGGTCGAAACGCCGGAATGAGTCGCGATGTCGCGGAGAGATGTCATTTCCGATCCGTCCTTGTAACGCTGTTGCAGAAAGTGTACAGTGTTTTCATCGCCGATGAAGGGGAAGCCGCCGCTTTCCTGAGGAATTTTGAGAGCGTTTTCGCCCGGCGTCGTCCGCGGTCCCGTTGCAACGAAGGTGAAACATGTTCCAGCAACCCGGTTATCGAACGCTCGGGACGGACAATCCTCTCTTTTTCCGTCGCCGCGATCTGGCTGCTGGCGAGCCCATCGCTGGAAGCCGAGCAGTCAAGAGCCGTAAAGGCCTTGTATTGAGTGCCTTATGTGCCGCGGCCTCACTCGTTGGCCTCACGGCAGGCGCGCAGGCACAGGGCGTTACTAATGGCGGATTCGAGTCCGGGTCGGTCGCTCCGTGGTTTCCGACGGGCGATTCGCAGCTCGCCGTTTCAGCCGACGCCCGCTCCGGGAGCTTCTCGGGACGAATCTCAGGGCGGACGCAATTCTGGAACGCTCCGAATCAGACCGTTACATCCGAAATTGTGAGCGGCCGGTCGTATGAGTTCGCGGTCTGGGTCAAACTCGAGCAGCCCAGCGCTGACCCTGTCGCCATTACGCTGCGGATCGTGGACGGCGGGGGCGAGCGGTTCGTCCGTGTCGCCCAGGCCGCGGTCCCCGCGAACGAGTGGCGACGCGTGGCGGGGACGAGCGCCATCTCGCTCTTCGGTTCGGCGTCGACGATCCAGTTCTATGTGGAAGGTCCGCCCGCGGGCGTGTCCTACCTCATCGATGACGCGAGCATCACCGCGCTCGACGGGTACGACTGGCTCGAACGCGCGAACGAAGGCATCGAAGCCAATCGCAAACGCGATCTCGCGATCACGGTGGTCGATCAGTACGGAACGCCCCGCGACGACGCGACCGTGTCGATCGACCAGCGATCACGCGACTTCCGGTTTGGGTCCGCGCTCGCCGCGAGCGAACTGGGCAACCCGTCTTACCGCCAATTCTTCCTCGACCATTTCAACATGGCGACCCCTGAGAACGCGTGGAAGTGGCGGCAGATCGAGTTCTTCCAGGGGTTCGAGAACTACCAGAACGCCGACGCCTTCCGCGACTTCTGCGTGCAGAACGGCATCCTGATCCACGGTCACAACGTGCTCTGGGCGGTCGACCAGTTCGTGCCGGACTGGGTGCGCAATCTGACCGGAGCCAACCTCCAGAACGCCGTCGACGATCGCATCGAGAGCGTCGTCGGTCGATACGAGGGTCTCGTCGACGCGTGGGACGTCAACAACGAGATGCTCCACGGCTCGTTCTTTGAGAGCCGTCTCGGCGGCGGGTTCCGAGCGTCGCTGTTCAACGACGTCGCGGCGATCGAGACGGAGGCGCCGCTGTTCGTCAATGACTATTCGATCCTGACCGGGAGCCGCCTTGAGGACTACCTGATTCAGATCAACGACCTGCTCGACGCGGGCGCCGCCGTTCACGGTGTCGGCGTGCAGGGGCACTACAACCAGCCCGTCGATCCATTCACCCTCCGCGCCCAGCTCGACCGGATCGCCTCCGTCGGCCTCCCGATCCGCGTCACCGAATACGACTACGCGCGGACCGGCGCAAGCGACGCCGAACGGGCCGAATCGCTCGAGACCATGTACCGCGTTGCCTTCTCCCACCCGTCCGTCGAGGCGATCTCGCTCTGGGGCTATTGGGCGGGCCGTCACTGGCGCGGCGCCGACGCGGCGCTCGTCGAGATGGATTGGACCGTCAACGAGGTCGGCCTCAGACTCGGCGAACTGCTTGATGAATGGAGCACGCATGACTCGGGCCGTCCCTCTGCGGGCGTCCTTGAGGCACGCGTCTTCCACGGCGAGCACGATGTCCTCGTCACCCACGATGGCGGGTCGGCGCAGGCCGAAGCAGTCGCAGCCGTCCCGCCAGGCGAGGGGACGGTGGAACTCACCGTCGAACTCGGCGTTCCCACCTGCGGCCCGCTCGACGTTGCGGGGCCCGCGGGCCAGCTCGACGCGACCGACGCGCAGGTGTTTGTCGACGAACTGCTCGCCGGGTCCGACCGCGTCGAGATCGACGGCGACGGTTCCCACACCGCATTCGACCTGATTGAAGCGCTCCGCTCGTCGGGCGTGGGCTGCCCGTAAATGGATGAGTTCAAACAGGAACGGCCGCGCGGCGTCCGCCGGATCGCGGTGTTCGAGCGCCTCGATGGTGAGGAGAGGATCGTGCATCACGGCTCGCATAACGTCGACACCATGACGGCCACCCCGCCCGCGGGCGACTCCGCAACGAGAGCCTCGATCGACCGTCGCGTCCGAGACCTGCTCGGTCGGATGACGATCGAGGAGAAGGCCTCGCTCATGCTCCACGACTCACCCGGCGCGCCGCGGGTGGGCATCCCGGCTTACAACTGGTGGAACGAGTGCCTCCACGGCGTTGGGCGCGCCGGGCGCGCGACCGTCTTCCCCCAGCCGATCCTCACCGCCGCGACGTTCGACCCCGATCTCGTCCGCCGACTCGGCGAGGTCATCTCGCTCGAAGCTCGCGCGAAGCACCACGCGGCGCTGCGCGAAAACCAGCGCGGTCGCTACTTCGGCCTCACGTTCTGGACCCCCAACATCAACATCTTCCGCGATCCGCGATGGGGACGCGGACACGAGACCTACGGCGAGGACCCTTTCCTCGCGGGCGAACTCGGCGTGGCCATGGTCCGCGGGCTCCAGGGTTCGAACCCCCGCTTCTACCGCGTCGCGGTGTGCGTGAAGCACTTCGCGGTTCACTCCGGCCCCGAGCATCTCCGACACGAGTTCGACGCCCGCGTCTCGCCGAAGGACATGGAG
>PAKY01000122.1 GCA_002706885.1 Phycisphaerae bacterium | reverse complement strand
TCACCAGGCTATTTTCCACCTCCTGCCCCTCCACCACGACCACCGGAGCATGGTTCGGTCGATGAAATTTCAAGGCATTCCCGAGCAGATTCTGGAGCAACTGATGCATCTGCGTCGGATCCGCCTCAACCACCGGAAGATCGCTGATTCTGACCTCCCCATCCGCCTGTTCGAGCCCCGCCGATCGCGCTTACTCGCCCGCGCCGCCTCGATCGCCCGGTCAATCCGCTCCCAGAGCACGCCCCCCACCAGAGCGTCTTCTTTATGAACGAAGTCGGCGACGCCCGTACGGAGCGCCTCGATCACGACCTGCTGCGCATCGCTCGACGAGATCACGATGCGCGGAGCGCCGTCCTGCAGCCCCTCAAGCTCACGAACCAGGTCGGGTGCCGTGAACGGGGGGATGTTGAAGTCGAGAACGATGCAGTCGTACGTTCCCGACTGCGCCGCCTCGAGCAGATCTTCCTGGTTCGACGCGACCGTCACCGTCACGCCGCCGCCGTCCGCGGCAAGAGCAAGCAGCAGAAGCTGCTGGTGATCCCGATTGTCCTCGGCGAGAAGAATCCGTGTCTGACGCATCAACGTGCTCCTGCCATCGCTTCTGTGCGTTGTGACAAGGTCGATCGGCGCGCGTTCACAAACGCTCAACGACCCGTCAAGCAAAATGCCTCGTTGAAGGGACACGCACAGACCGAATGCGCCGGATCGCTCGTTTGGGTCCGCCCCTTCTCGGACGGATCGACCCGTGCAAGGTCGGTCTCCGACGCGCGCCGTGACCACCACCCGTTCAATGGCGCCACGATGGGTGGAACGCGGCTCGCCCGGTTCTGGTCACCATCCGGCGCGCACACGAGCCGCGCCATCAATTCGCAACGCGCGACGACGCCAGCCGCGCGCGCAGCCACACGCGCAACACACAACCTCGCATTCTGGTTTCGCCGTTCGAGTGGCCCGATTTGAGCGTGTGCGCTGGGCGCCGATCCGGTCACGGTGTGCATGCGCTCGCCACGCGCCTTCACGCGACGCTGAAGCCCATCCCCCTAAGCTCGGCCCCCGCGCACACACGCGCGGTTAGCGGACCGATTCAAAACTTCTGAGATGTTTCGCTGCCGCGAGCGGGGGTCGTGTCGAAAGACCTCTGTCACATGGCGGATGTCTACCGCCACCTCACTGCGTTCAGGGAACTGCTTCATCCGTCTCGACACGCCGACACCAACGGCGACATTCCAAGACAGGACCGCAAGATGACCCTCATCGACAGCCGGACCATCCGCTACCTCCTCGTCGAAGGCAAGAGCCTCAGCGATGAACTCCTCCAGACGCGCGTCGAAGGCCGACGACCCGATGCCCCCATCGACAGGGTGGTCGAGAACACCGACGCCATCCCACACGTCCACATCGACTACGCCGCCTCCGACGAGGACGTCGATCAATCCCACCTGGTGCTCGTCGATCTGGAAGAAGATGGCCCCGACGCCGACAGCGCCGCCCACGGCATCGGCGCCGACGAAGACCTCCGCCTCATCCCCGTCGTCCTCATCACGACGTCACGCGAAGGCAAGGACACCATCGACGCCTCGAGGACCTTCCTCTGCGTCAAGCGGCGAGGTAGTGATACTCCGAAGCGGTAATGGTGTCCACGACCGCCGGATGGAACTGCGACCCGCGTCGCTCGATCAACTCGATGATCGCCTGGTCGGGCCGACGCTTCGGCGCGTAGGGACGCGAGCTCATCATCGTCACCAACGCGTCGCACGCGCAGATCACGCTGCCGGGCGTCGGCGTTGAACGCTGGAGGAACCGGAACCGATCGTGATGCGTGGCGACGGCTTCCGCCGCGGCTTCGCTCGCCCCGCACGCCCGAAGCAGGTCGGCCCCGAACCGCGCATGCTCCGCCACGAGCCGCCGCTCGCCGGCCGTGAGCTTCCGAGGCGCCGCCAGCACCTCCTCGGGCACGCCAACCTTCCCGATGTCGTGAAACTCCGCCGCGAGCTCCAGGTCCTCGATCGCCTCCCGATCCATGCCGAGGAAGTCCGCGACCCCGCTCGCGACGCTCCGCACCCGCAGCCCGTGGTCGCCGACGTGGTCGCGCTGAACCGGCCCGAGCGTGGGCGTCAACCGATCGACCACCTCGAGCAAACGCTCCCGCGCCGACACCGTCGCGCTCAGCGGCTCCGTGCACGACGCCCGCGCCGCGTCCATCGCGCACACCATCCCCCACGTGCACACCCGGTCCCGACCCGACTGCTTCGCCAGGTACAGCGCCTGATCCGCCCGCGCGATCGAGTCGTGACAAAGCTCCGCCGTCGGAACCACGTCGACGCCCATACTCACCGTCACGGGCTTCGCGGGCGACCCGACGCCCACCGCCAGCCCGATCGCCAGCCGCAGGTCGTCCGCCCACCCCCACGTCTCGGCGATCGTCGCCGACTGACGCAGCACCACGAACTCCTCGCCCCCCCAACGGATCGCCGTGTCACTCGGCGAAACGGCCTGCCTGACCAACCGCGCGATCTCGCGCAGCACGTCATCGCCCGCCGCGTGCCCCCACGTGTCGTTCACACGCTTGAAGTGATCCACGTCGAGCATCACGATGCCCGTCGCCCGCCGCCGATCCTTCCGCCTCCGATCCAGCTCCTGCGGATCAGGCGCGAGCACCCGATCGAGGTACGCGCGGTTGCCCAGCCCCGTCAGCGCATCCGTCTCCGCCTGCTTCTGAAGGCTGACCAGCCGCCGATTCGTTTCCCGACGATCCTGCTGCGCCGCGCGCGCCACCTCGATCGCCCGCTCCACCCGATCCCACAGATTCGTGCCCGTGATCGCCTCGTCCTTGCGGACGAAGTCCGCCACCCCCGTCCGCATCGACGCGATCACGATCCGCTGATCCTCGCTCGCCGAAATCACCACCCTCGGCGCTTCCGGCGCCGCCCCCTCGAGCAGCTCGATCAACTCCGGCGCCGTGTACGGAGGCAGGTTGTAGTCGATCACGACGCAGTCGAACGACTCCGTCCGCGCCAGCTCGAGCAGCCGATCGCCGCTCGCCGCCAGCACCACCTCAGGCGCCGCCCCACTCTTCGCGAGTGCCCGAAGCAGAAGCTGCTGGTGGTCAGCGTTGTCCTCGGCAAGGAGGATTCGGATCGGCGGCATCACTCGCTCCTCGATCGGTCCTGAAGCATCGGGCGCATCGAACATCGGCCGATGTTTCAACCCGATCGACCAGGCAAACATCGGACTGCCCCATAGCGGGGAGCGGCACGCGACGCTTGCGATGGATCGCACGTTTTCTCCCCAGACAGTTCCGGGTGTTCGCCTCTGTGCGCACGCTGAACGATGTTGACCCAATTTGCGGAATTGCCGATGCCTGAGGAGGCGTTCGTTCGTTATACCTCTCAGAGCCGCAAACCCAACGGCTCACCAGACGGCCCGCCCAGCCTCGACCGAAAAGGTCACCGTCATGAAGGTGCAGACTCGCTTGCAGCTCCTCGCGCTCGTCGGCGCGACCACCATCGCAGGCATCGTCACCGTCGGCTCCCTCGCCGATCTCCGCCAACGCCGCGCCGAACAGCGCGAACGCCGACTCGTCGAATCCCGATCCGACCTGATCGGGGTGCTCACCACCGAACTGGGGTTCGACGGCCTCGTCCACTCGATGAAGAACTACCTCCTCCGCGCCGAGGCTCCCTACCTCCGACGCTTCCGCTCCGCGACCACAAACGCGCTCGTCGCGCTGAGCGAATACGAGGACCTCGAAGGCCTGACCAACGAGGAACGCGTGGCGATCGCCAGGATCCACGCCAGCATCGACGCCTACAACGGCGCGATGACCCGCATCGCCGAGCTGCGCGACAGCAACCCCGCCGTCGGCGTCCTCGCCCTCGATTCGATCGTCCGCATCGACGACCACCCTGCAACAGAGGGCCTCGCGACCCTCGCCGCCTCGCGTGACGCCCTCGCTGATCGCCTCGAAGCCCGCCTCGATCGCGACCTCTTCACCCTCGACCTCGTCCAACTCGCCTTCGGCATCGCGGGCGCAGGGGGCTTCTACCTCCTCTCCCGCCGCATGACCAACTCGATCACCACCTCCGTCATCAACCTCAGCGGCGACCAGGAGCTCGACGCCGACGTCGCCGTCAGCCTGATCGAAGAAGCCCCGATGGCCGTCGCCCTCATCGACAGCGACAACCGCGTCATCGTCGCGTCGGGCCGCTGGCGCGAGCTCTTCACGAATGGAGACCCCGTTCAGGGCCTCCCCTTCCGCTATGCCTTCTGGGAAGTCGACGCCTCGTGCTACGACGTCCTCGACGACGCCATGCAGGGCCAGTCCCGCAAGATGCTCCGCGAACGCGCCATCGACAACCGCGGCGTCGCCCGATGGATCGAGTGGGAAGCCAAGCCCTGGAGAGGCGGCTCGGACGACGAGGTCCGAGGCGTCCTCATCTCCGCCTACCCCCTCGACACACAGATCACCCTCGAAGACGCCGTCACGAGCTCCAACGAACGCTACGAACTCGCCCTCCTCGGCGCCCGCATCGGCATCTGGGACTGGTTCGACGTCGAACATGACGACGCCTGGTGGTCACCACAGCTGTACGAGCTGATCGGCTACACGCCGGCCGAGCTACCCGCGACCCTCCCCAACATCAAGAAGATCATGCCCCCCGACGACCGGCCTCAGGTCTTCGCCAAGGTCGACGCCGCCCTCCGCCGCGAAGAGATCTACGACGCGACCTACAGGCTTCGCCGCAAGGACGGCCAGTACCGATGGTTCCGCGGCCGCGCCATCTGCTTCCACGATGAACAGGGCCGACCGCGACGCATGGCCGGCTCGATCGAGGACATCCACGACCGCGTCACCGCCGAGAACCGCCTCCGAGAACGCGAACGCGAACTCCACACCACCAGCCAGCGCCTCGAGCTCTCCATGGCCAGCGCCCAACAGGCCGCGTGGGAATGGTGGGTCGGAGACGAGAACTTCACGATCAGCGACTCGGGATGCACCATGCTCGGCTACGGGGTCGACGAGATGCCCCGCTCCATCGCCGCGTGGCGCCGTCTCGTCCACCCCGACGACCGCCCACGCAGCGACGAAGCTCTCGAGGCCCACCTCCGAGGCGACGAGGAACGCTACGACGTCGTCGTCCGCATGCGCCGCTCCAACGGCGAATGGTCCTGGGTCCGCTCCGTCGGCGCCGTCGTCGAACGCAACACCGAAGGCCAGCCCACCCGCATCGCGGGCATGAACCTCGACGTCGACCGCGAACGCCGCCTCCAGGAGCAGCTCAAGCAGCGCTCCGACGAGATGGAACGCTTCGTCTACACCGCCTCGCACGACCTCAAGTCGCCCATCGTTACCATCCTCGGCTTCCTCAGCCACGTCAACCGCGACCTCGAAGAGGGCCAGACCGACCGCCTCCCCCGCTTCGTCAAGCGCATCGAGGACGCGACCGAACGACTCAAGCAGAGCGTCGACGAACTGCTCGACGTGAGCCGCGTCAACCGCATCACCGCCAACCCCCGCGCGATCGACCTCGACGCCGCGATCCGAGAGGCCGTGGCGTCGTTCGACAACCAGATCCGCGAACGCGGCGTCACGCTCTCGATCGGCGTGGGTGAGTTCACAGTCTGGTGCGACGCCAAGCACGTCCGCCAGGTGGTCGACAACTACCTCAGCAACGCCCTGCGCTACGGCACGGACCCAGTCAACCCGCGCATCTCGATCGCCGCGCGCAGCGCGGGCCTCGGCTTCATCGAGATCGCGGTCACCGACAACGGCAGCGGCATCGACCCCGCGTACGCCGACCGCGTCTTCGGCCTCTTCGAACGCCTCTCGACGGAAAAAGACGGCTCGGGCGTGGGCCTCGCGATCGTCCGCAAGATCGCCGAGCACTACAACGGCCGCGCATGGCTCGACACCGACGCCGAGAGCGGCACGACCTTCCGCGTCACCCTCCCCGCGTACGAACTCGCGACGGTCGAGGTCGCCGAGGGCGGCCGCGGCGTCGCGCCGCCGGTCGCGTTCGAGCCGAACCGAGCCTGACCCGATCCCGTCGATCAACCCCCCGGACACCCCGCCTCGTAGAGGCCGATGTACTCGATGACGTCGAACGCGTCGGCCCGATCGGTCGGGGGCGCAAGCTCGCGCGCAGGGGAGGCGACGAAGCTTCGCAGGTCGTTTGTATCGAGTGAGCGGAAGGGGAAGGCGACGTCGGCTAGTCCGCAGCGGACGCTCGCGGAGCTGAACTGAAACTCGAACGCGCCGAGATCGATCAGGGGCGCCGGTCCGAATCCGGTGTCGAGGGTTCCGAGGTCGTCGAGCGCGCGGGGGAGGCCGAGGATGTCGGTCGCGAGCATGGAGAGCGGCTCGAGCGTCGCGCCGGCGTCGATGCCGGGCGAGCCGGCGTTGTAGGCGAGGTCGCCGAAGTCGTCGGACTCGGGGCTCGGGTCTCGCACAAACAGCGGCTCGAGGTCGATGACGCCCACGCCGCTTCTGCCGAGGACGTTCGAGTGTTCAACGGTGACAAAGCCGGGTCCGCCGATCGCGTTGTCGAACGCGGATGCGTCGGCTGGCGAACGCATGACGGTGTTGACGACGACGGCGTCGGCGGAGGCGTCGACGAACAGGTCGGGTCCGTCGGCGCTCTCGTTGTGGGTGAGCGTGCTGGACGCGATCGCGAGGGACGGGCTTCCGGTCGGGGCGCTCGTGATGACACCGACGGCGCCGCCGCGCGAGGCTCCGTTGCCGACGAGGACGGACTGGATGAGGCGTCCCTCGGTCGAGCCGATGACGTAGAGCCCGCCGCCGGCGTCGCTCGCTTCATTTCCTTCGAAGCGGCAGTTGATCACCTCGACCTCGTCGGCGCTGACGATCGCGAGCCCTCCGCCGTCGTCCTCGGCGCTGTTGCGTCGGAAGAGGCAGTCCTCGACGGTGTGGAGGGAGCCGCCTCGGAGCTGGGCGCCGCCGCCGTCCTCGGCGGAGCGGACGGCGTTCGAGATGAAGGTGGAGCTGCGGAGGGTGGAGACGCCGCTCGACGCGAAGCTGACCTCGACAGCGCCGCCGAAGTTCTGCCCTTCGTTGTTCTCGAAGGCGCAGTCCTCGATGAGGATCGAGGCGGTATTGACGTTCGTGACGGCTCCCGCGCGGAAGCGGCCGACGTTGTCGCGGAACTCGCTGTCGAGGACTTCGATTGACGAGCTGTTGGCGCTGGGTTCGGAGAGCTCGATGGGGCAGGCAGCGTTGTTGGTGGCGGTGACGCGTTCGAAGCGGAGGAGCGAGGGCGGGCCGGCGGCGGCGGTGGAACGGACGAGGACGGCTCCGGAGCCTTCGGCGGTGGAGCAGCCGCTGAGATCGACGTCGAAGAAGGTGGTGTTCGGGAAGTCGGTGAGGTAGACCGCGGCGCCGCCCTGCGGCGTGACGCCCGGGAGGGGAGCGGCGCCGCCCGCGATTTCGTGGCAGTTAGAGAACGCGGACTCGCGGATCTCGACGCTCGCGTCGGTTCGTCGGGCCGTATCGAAAAACACGGCGCCGCCGCCCGAGGTTGCGCGGAGGGAGGTGAACGAGCTTGCGGCGATGAAGAGCTCGGAAGGCACGGGGTCGGCGGCGTCGGCGTCGATGAACACGCCGCCGCCGGTCTCGGCGTTCGCGGTGATGAACGCGCAGTTGGTGAACGAGAGACGCCCGCCGCCCGAGCTGGCGACGAGGCCGCCGCGACGGGCGACGCCAGCGTTCCAGCTTGTGCTGGTGGCGGTCAGGTTGGCCGAGGCGATCCGGACGAGGCCGCCATCGATGCTCGAGGTCGAGGCGGGGGCGCCGACGCGGCGGAGGGTGCAGAGCGAGAAGGAGAGATCGGTCGCGCTGGCGTCGATCAGGCGCGTCGCGGCGGGGCTGGAGGAGGCGATGTCGAGGGTGAGTCGCTCGAACCCGACGGATTCGGCCTGGTCGGTGACGACGATGGCGCTCTCGCCGCCCGAGCCGCCTCCGAAGCCGGGCTGGTAAACGAGCCGCGGGCCGGTGGACTGGGCGCGGATGGTCATCGGCTTGGTGATGACGACGGTCTGACCGAAGGTCGTGGTCTGCTGGATGAGGATCTCGCCGCCCGGCTCGACGGCCGCGACGGCGGCGGCGAGGGTGGGCTCGTCGCTCGGGACACGGACGACGGGCGAGCCGCCGCCCGAACCGATGGTGACGGGCCAAGCGATGGTCATGGCGGTGGCGCCGCTCGGCGCGTTGACCTCGGCGTCGAACACGACGTTGAACGAGCCGGAGGCGCCCGAGGGGACGGCGACGTCGATCTCACCGAGGGGTATCGGGGGCGATCCGCCGTAGGCCAGCGTGAGCACGGAGACCGAAAGCTCGTCGGTCGGTTCGTCGTAGGAGACGACGGGGTCGATGTATGAGAGCGTGTCGACGTACGAGAGCGTGGCGGTCCGCGGCGGGTTCTGCGTGACGGCGAGGTCAACGGTGATGGCGAAGATCGCGGGGTTGATCGCGACGGCGAGTTGGATCGATTCGCCGGGGGCGACCTGTGTCGGGCCGGAGACGATCAGCGTCTGCGCGGCGGACGAGCCGACGGCGAGGGCCATCGCGAGAAGGGCGGTCCACAGGCGCAGCGAGGGCGCGGGGCGTGATTGCGCGCGAGCTTGCATGATCTCTCTCCGGTGTCTCTCAGGTTCTTCTGCGGAACGCGCCTCCGCGTGCTCTCAAGCGTCGGCGTGAGGCGGATTGACCGTCGGTCTGGGCGCCCGATTCGCGATGCTCCGACGGGACGTCGGTCCGCCGCTTGAACAATGGACGAACCGGCGGTCGACGATGACCGCGGGGTGATCGGTTCGGAAAGAGGAACGGGAACGGTGGACGTCGCGGCGTGAAAGTCGGGAAGAAGTTGTCGCGAGGAGCGTGTTTGCGGGAGATCGGCGTGCGGCGGATCGCGGCGTGGCGGATGCGCACGCTCGGAGATGACGTTCGCGCGGCGACCGCGGGGGGCGGGCGGTGGTGGTCGCTGCTGCTCTCGGCGGGACCGGCGGACCGACGCTGCACAATCGACTTCCCGGTCCGCTTCTCCGCCGCCGCTCCGCGAACCGACCGCGTCTGTTCTCGACAGGGCGTCCCCGGTACTCTCATGTGGGAGGCGGGATCCTGAGCATTGAGGAATCGGATGGCCATCTACGAAGTCACGACCGACGCGATCAGCCCGTTGGCTCCGACAACCTTTCGGGAGGCCCAGATTCACGAGCGATCGGATCTCCAGCGGCTGCTCCGTGACAGGATCGACGTCATCGCCCCGGGATGCCTCGTGCTCACGGAGGAGTTTGGAGACTGGGATGAGTCTCGACGACGGATCGACCTGCTCGCGCTCGACGCGGAGGCGAATCTCGTCGTTATTGAGCTGAAGCGCACCGAGGACGGCGGACACATGGAGCTTCAGGCGGTCCGGTACGCCTCGATGGTTTCAACGATGACGTATGAGCAAGCGGTGCGATCGCACCAGCGGTTCCTGTCGAGCATGGGCCGCGACGACGAGGACGCGGGCGCGAACATCCTCGAGCACCTGGGCTGGGACGAACCCGACGACGACGCGTTCGCTCAGGACGTCCGGATCGTGCTCGCTTCGGCGCAGTTCTCAAGAGAGCTGACGTCGTCGGTGATCTGGCTGAACGAGCGGGGGCTCGACATCCGGTGCGTCCGACTCATTCCGTACGCGGATGGCGGTCGGGTGCTGCTCGACGTGCAGCAGGTCATACCGCTGCCGGAGGCCGAGGCCTATCAGGTCCGCGTTCGCGAGAAGTCGAGGAAGGAGCGCGAGTCACGTCGGACTGCGCGCGACTACACGAAGTACTTCGTGTCGCTCGGAACGGAGCGCCACGGGCCGCTGTCGAAGAGAGAAACCGTCTTTCGTGTCGTGAAGCACCTGTGCGATCTCGGGGTCGATCCGGAATCGATCCCGAGGCTGGTCAGCTTCAGGAAGGCCAACGCGATCTGGTCCGCCCCGGGCGTGTTCACCGCCGAAGACGAGTTTCTTGCAGCCCTTGCGACTGCGTGCGAGAGTCGGGGCAGGAAGCTCGACCCCAGTCGCTGGTACACCGGCGACGATGAACGCATCGAGCGAAACGGTGTGACCTACGTGATTTCGAACCAGTGGGGCGGGCGGGCGATCGAGTGGCTGGAGCAGGTGCTCGAAGCGTTTCCCGACCACGACATAGCGATCGAGGCAGCGGACTGAGCGGCGGCTGAACGCCGCTCGACCGGCTAGGCAAGTTCGCGCCCGCAGGATCCTCCTCCGATGTCGGCTCTCGTTGCCAGCCGGCGCCTCGTCGGCCCACGAAGTCGCGATTCCAAGCGGCGCCGGTGGGATTCGAACCCACGAGGAGCTGACGCCCCTAACGGTTTTCAAGACCGTCGCATTCAACCGCTCTGCCACAGCGCCGACGACCGCACGGGAGCGGGCCGCGCGGTGGGCGATGGTATCGGGCTCGGGGGCGGTGGTCAGGCTCTGGCGGGTCAGGGTTGTTGGCCCGCCTCGGGCTCAGGATTCGCTCTCTTTGCGGCGTTCGATGGCGGCGCCGCAGGAGGCGAGCTTGGTTTCGAGGCGGTCGTAGCCGCGGTCGAGGTGGTAGACGCGGTTGACGGTGGTTGTGCCCCTGGCGGCGAGGCCCGCGAGGACGAGGCCCGCGGAGGCGCGGAGGTCGCTCGCCATGACGGGGGCGCCTCGGAGTTCCTTGACGCCTGAGACGACGACGGTCGCGCCCTGGCGGACAAGGGTGGCGCCCATGCGGGTCAGCTCGGCGACGTGGAGGAAGCGGTCGGGGAAGATCTTCTCGGTCACGACGCTGTTGCCCTCGGCGAAGCAGAGGAGGGCCATGAGCTGGGCCTGGCAGTCGGTGGGGAAGCCGGGGTGGGGCTGGGTCGTGACGGAGACGGGGCGGAGGGAGCGGTCGGAGGTGACGCGGACGACGCGGCGGAGGCGGTCGGCGTCAGTCGGGTTGTCGATGGGTTCGATCTTGACGCCGACGGCCTCGAGTCGGTCGACGACGGCGAGGAGGGCGTCGAGGGGGAAGTTCTCGAGCTCGAGGCTGCCGTTGGTGATGGCGGCGGCGCAGCAGAGGGTGCCGGCTTCGATGCGGTCGGCGATGACGGTGTGGTCGGCGGCGCCGAGAGCATCGACGCCCTCGATCAGGATGCGGGGGCTGCCGGCGCCGGTGATGCGGGCGCCCATGGCGGTGAGGAGCCTCGCGAGGTCGACGATTTCGGGCTCGCAGGCGGCGGATTCGATGATGGTGACGCCCTCGGCGAGGGTGGCGGCGCACATGACGTTGGCGGTGCCGAGGACGGTGGAGCCGAAGGCGCCGCCGAGGAAGATGGTCGAGCCGCGGAGGCGTCCGCCTGCGGGAGCGGTCGCGATGATGTCGCCGCCGTCGAGTTCGATATTGGCGCCGAGGGCGCGGAGGCCTCGGAGGTGGAGGTCGACGGGTCGTTCACCGATGGCGCAGCCGCCCGGCATGGAGACGCGGGCCTGGCCTCGGCGGGCGAGCATGGGGCCGAGAACGCAGACGCTTGCGCGCATGGTTCGGACGATGTCGTAGCGGGCGTGGCTCTCGTCGGTGGAGCGGGTGGTGAGGGTGAAGTCGCGGGGGGCGTCGTCGCCCGCGTTCTCGCTCTGCTCGACCTCGACGCCGAGCTCGGTGAGGAGGCGGGCCATGTTGGCGATGTCGGCGAGACGGGGGACGTCGCGGAGGACGAGGGGGGCGTCGGTCAGGAGTGACGCCGCCATGAGCGGGAGCGCGGCGTTCTTGGAGCCGTTGACCCTGAGTCGTCCTTCGAGCCTGCGTCCGCCCTCGATCACGAAGCTGTCCATGCCGCGCCTCCCTTGCGTTCCAGGGAAGTATCGTCGGCCCGCGCGGCCTCGTCATCCCGGGATTCCCTCCGGGGGGTGATCGGCTTGGGGCGGCCCCGGGCGAGAATCGCGGCGGGCGGGGGATCAGTAGCGGCGTCCGTAGGGGGTCTGGCGCTGGTTCGGGAGGAAGAACTGGAAGGTTCGATCGTTGCGGAAGATGGTGGTGGTCCGGCGGCGGCGGATGTCGGGGATGCCGGGCTGGGGCCAGTCGTCGACGGCGGTGTAGCGGCGGTTGGGCTCGAAGGAGAGCTCGCGGTTGTTGCGGCTGTACTCGGGGACGCCGTCGAAGTCCATGACGGCGATGGCTGCGGCGATCTCGGGGCTCGCGAAGACGGCGGCGGAGCTCGCGCCGAGGTTGGCGGTTCGGAGGCCTTCGGGGGGGCGGACGCCGACCGCTCGGGGGGCTGAGCCGCAGCCTGCGCCGAGGGCGAGGGCGCTGAGGAGTGCGGCGGCGAGGGCTCGCTTGACGATCGGGGTCTTCGGTTGCATGAGGGGAGAGGTACAAGGGGCGGGCCGCGCAAGAAAACCGCCCTCACGGGGCGTGAGGGCGGTTTGGAGGTGAGCGGTGTTGCGTGGGGGCAACGTTCAACGTTGACGGGGCGACGCCCGCGGCGGCGGAGGGACTGACAGCCGTTCGGGGTTTAGCCGATTACGGGCAGCCCTGTCCGAAGAGGTTCAGGAAGGTGACGACGTCGGCGATGTCGAGCTCGCCGAAGGGCGGGGCGAGGTCGACGAAGGG
Source organism: Phycisphaerae bacterium (assembly GCA_002706885.1). Lineage (GTDB taxonomy): Bacteria > Planctomycetota > Phycisphaerae > Phycisphaerales > UBA1924. The sequence continues at coordinate 8,330 of PAKY01000122.1, read as the reverse complement.
GACGCCTGCGCCGAAGAAGGTCAGGAAGCTGACGACGTCGGCGATGTCGTGCTGGCCGAAGGGCTCGGCGAGGTCGGCGGCGTTGCAGGGGAGGGGGATGACGGGGACGGAGAAGTCCCAGCCGATGGCGTCGAAGGCGGCGATGTCATCCTCGGAGAGGAGGTCTGGGAAGAGGGTGAAGCCGTTGATGATCTGGGGGTCCATGACGCCGATGGGGTTGGAGCCGGCGTTGAGCCAGTGGCTCGACTGGAAGTTCGAGTCGTTCTCGAAGCGAACGCCGAAGGTGAGGTCGTCGAAGAAGTGTCGGCCCTGCTCGGAGGGGTCGGCGTCGAAGAATCGCGGGGTGGTGGCGAAGTCGGCCGTGCCGGTGGGGCGCTGGTCGGACTCGAAGCGGTAGAAGTCGAGGGGCGTGGGGCGAAAGCCGCCGATGCCGCCGACGCTGCTGAGGAAGCCGATGGCGTGTCCGACCTCGTGGACGATGACGTCGAGGGCGCTGAACTGCATGGAGGTGACGCCGCCCGGGGCGGTGACGGTGTAGTCCATGTTGGCGCCGCTGCCGATGGAGAGCGTCGCGTCGACGGAGCTGGTGGGCAGGCCGCCGAGGGCCCTCGCGTTAGCGGAGCAGATGCGGGCGCTGTTTTCGTTGCGGACGCCGCCGCCGTCGACGTCGCGGACGGGGAGGAGGTTGTTGGGCAGGAGCTGGGGGACGACGTCGTCCTCGTCGGCGGTGGCGACGAGTCGGTCGCGGACGGTGTCGTAGTTGACGTTGAACTGTGAGGCGTTGGTGGCGCCGAAGAAGCCCGTGTCGAAGAAGACGTCGAGGTTGATGGTGACGTTGTTGTCGAAGGTGTTGGCGTAGAGCTCGGCGACCTGGGCGAGCGTGGCGGTGGCGCCCGCGGGGACGACGCCGAAGAGGCGGAAGCTGACGGTGACGCCCGAGCCGCCCTGGGGGGCGCCCTCGCCCTTGGCGATGATGACCTCGGTGGGGTTGCGGGGGCGTTCGGGGGTCTCGGCGATGACGCGTTCGGCGTAGGCCACGAGGTCGGCCTGGGTCATCTGGTCCTTGAAGGCGCACATCGGGCGGACCTCGATGATGTGCTGGGCGGTCTGGATCGTGCCGTCGGCGGCGACGAACTCGACTTCGCCCATGTCGATCTGGATGGGCGTGAGCGGGGCGGCGATGGCCTGACCCGCGATCGTCGTCGCGACGAGACCGAACAGTGACGTCTTCGAGATCATCTGAACCCCCTGTGCATCGTCTGTGCATCGTCGTTCGAGCGTGCGTGAACACGTCCGAGAAGCCGGGCCGGCGAGACACACCGACGGCTGCGCGGGACCCTCGCGCGGGATGCTGTCCGTTCGAAACGCACGCGCGGATGCGATATTTCAGTCGGTTGAGGTGAGATGTCGGGAGCGGAAGGGGCGGCCGAGCGTTGTAAGCGCTCGGCGCCTGAGGTGGCCCGGGGGGCGGGATCAGTCGGGGCAGCCGGCGCCGAAGATCTGGAGGAAGGCGACGACGTCGGCGATGTCGAGGACGCTAATCGGGGCGCCGAGGTCGGCGGCGGGATCTCCGTTGCCGAAGGCCTGGAGGAAGGCGACAACGTCGGCGATGTCGAGGACGCCGCTTGGTGTGGCGAGGTCGGCGGGGTTGCACGGCTGAAACTCGATCTCGAAGCGGAAGAAGTCATAGCGATCAGAGCTGCTGGTCGTTCCGCTGTAGAAGGTGGGGCCGCCCGCGGTCGCGACCTCGCCGGCATAGGCGCCGGTGTCGGCGGATCCCAGTGAGCGGAAGTCGCTTAAGAAGCTGACGTTGAAACCCGTGACCATGAGGTAGTAGACGCCTGGCGCGTACACGCGGCGGATACGGCTGAGGCCGGTGAAGATGTTCGCGTCGTCGTTGCTTTCGATGAGCGCGCCGGCTTCGTCCCAGACGGCGATCTCGGTGTCGAAGTCGGTTCCGTCCGGATCCGAGCCGCCGAAGGTATTGATTTCAACGAGTTCGCTGGAGCCACCGACGACGCCGAGGTCGGTGACGGCGCCGACGGAGAAGGTGAACCAGTCGACGTCGCCGGCGTAGCCGAGTGAGCCCGCGGATGCGGCGCCCGGCGATGTGTTGAGGTCGAAGTCGCCGCTTGCTTCGTCGCCGTCGACCTCGGCGACGAAGCCGTTTCCGAAGACGGTTGACGACCCGCCGACAGCGACGTGGTACGTCCCGGCGGGGAGTTCGTTCGCCATCATCGAGATCCGGCTGGTGATCTGGCCGTTGTCGTCGTCGCTCTGCACGAGGAGATCGCCGTTCTCGCTGAAGAGGGCGATGTGGGTGTCGAACGTCGAGCCGAGGGTGTTGATATCGAGGCTTTGAACGGTTTCCGCGATCTCGCCGAGTTCGGTCGGCGCCTCGACGGTGAACTCGTAGTAGTCGGTGTCGCCCGGGACGTCGATCAAGCCGACGAAGCTGTCCAACTGACCGAGAGAGAGGAGGAACGGGCCGGAGTCGGAGGTCACTGTGGAGATGCTCGTGAACCCGTCGGCGTATTCGGTGTCGAAGCCGTTCACGACGAGGGTGTAGTCGCCCGGGTCGAGTTGCGAGAGCGTGAGGCCGCTGTCGAGGTTGAACGGCGCGAGGTCGTCGTTGGACGCGATGAGCAGGCCTTGCTCGTCGAAGAGGGCGATCTCCGTATCGAGGAAGCCACCCACGCCGGCATCCATGCCGTCGGCGAGCACGGTGATGGTTTCGAGCGAGCTGAAGTCGGCGAAGGTCGCCTCACCGCCGGGTTCGGACTTCACTTCAAAGGCCAGAAAATCAACCTCCCCCGGGACCACGGCGCCCTGCGTGACGTTGAAACCCGCCATGTTGAGCAGCCAGTTTCCGCTGCGGCTGTCGGGCTCGACGGTGGCGGAGAGTACGTCGGCGAAGACCGTGTCGAAACCCGAGATGGAGAGGAAATGTGATCCGGAGTTCAGGCCTGTGGCGGTGACACGGCTCTGGCGGTTGGCCGCCCCCGCGATGTCGTCGTTGTCGGCGAGCAGATCACCGTTCGGGGCCCAGAGGCCCAGTTCGGTATCGAAGTTGGAGCCTTCGGTATCGATGAAGAACGTCGATCGGCTGCTCACGATGAGGCCGAGCGAGATGATGTTGATGCCGGCGGGGAGGGAGAGTTCCTCCCACGGGGCGAGGGTGATCGCGTCGGCTTCGGCGTTGGTGATGGGCGGGGCGTGCTCGATCTGCGTCGCCGTGGTAGCGGGATTGGCGGTCGCGAGGCCGGCGGAGGCGGCGATAGCGAGCGTCGCGAGGGACGCGTGGGACATGCGAACACGGTTCATTTTCTTCCCCCCTCGTTGCTTGCGCGAACGCAACAGAGATCCGGATACCCATCCGGATTCCGCCTGATCCTAACAGGTAGAGCTATTTCGCGCCGCAGGGGAAACTTGCGATTGCCGGATCTTTATGAGGGGCAACCGGCGCCGAAGAGTTGGAGGAAGGCGACGACGTCGGCGATGTCCAGAATACCGGACGGGGAGGCGAAATCCACGGCGGTATCGCCCGCGCCGAAGCGTTGGAGGAATGTGATGACGTCGGCGATATCGAGGGCGCCGAACGGCTCGGCGAGATCGGCCTGGCCGCAGCCGTCGGCCTCGATCTCGAAGCGGAAGAAGTCGTAGAGGTCGGTCGATGAGGTGGCGCCGCTGAAGGGCGTCTCGCCCGCAAGGCCCGCGATGGCGCCGCGTGCTTCGAGTCCGTCGACGGTGGTGACGAAGCCTTCGCTCAGCTCGGCGCAGCAGCCGCCGACGTAGAGGTAGTAGATGCCTCGGGGGAAGCTGCGCTCGATCAGGGAGCGGTTCGTGCCGACCGAGGGGGCGTCGTCGTTGGTTTCGATCAGGCCCCCGAGCTCGTTGAAGACGGCGATCTGCGTGTTGAAGTTCGATCCGAACGTGTTGATCTCGATGGGTTCGCCCGCGAGTCCGATCGCTCCGAGGTCGTTCGGCTCGCCGATGGTGAAGCGGAAGAAGTCGACATCGCCTCGGAACTGGTGGACGCCGAGACGGGAGCGCGGGGCTTGCGGCGTGCTCTGGTAATTGAGGCGGTAGGAGCCGGACTCTTCCTGACCGTCGACGCGGGCGACGAAGTCGTCGGCGTACTCGACGCCGTAGCTACCGACGCCGAGGACGTAGGCGCCGGAGGGGAGGCCGTCGGGGTAGAGCAGGACGCTGTTGAGGAAGTTCTCGCCGAAGGCGTCGTCGTTCTGATCGATGAGATCGCCCGCTTCGGTCCAGAGGGCGATGTGCGTGTCGCGCATGTTGTCGAGGCCGAAGGTATCGATCTGGTACGGCTGAACGCTCTCGGCGACCTCACCGAGGTTGGTGACAGGTTCGACGGTGAATTCGTAGAAGTCGGTGTCGCCGCCGGCGCCGAGGAGCGTGAGGGGGTGTTCACCGAGGGGGCCGACGCGGAGTCGGTAGATGCCGCCCGGGGCGGCGTCGGAGGCGAGGACGGTGAAGCCGTCGTCGTACTCGGCGCCTGTCGCGCTGACGGCGACGGTGTAGGCGCCCGCGGGGACGCGGAGTTCGAGGCGGCTGGCGCCGTTCTGGCCGCTGGCGTCGTCGCTGCCCATCAGTTCGCCCGAGGCGTTCGAGAACACGGCGATGCTGGTGTTGAGGCCGATGGTGTCGGTCGTTTCGACGACGAAGCGTTGGAGTTCGCCGACGTCCTGGAGGGTGTCGGTGGTCGGACCCGGGTCGCGTACGAGGAAATCGACGAACGCGGCTTCGGCCGGGCCGACTTCACCCTCGAGGAGGGGGATGCCGCCGAGGCTGAATCGCCAGGCGCCGGCGGAGCTGTCCTCGGTGACGTCGACGCCGAAGCCGTCGTCGAAGAACGTGTTGTGGCCTGAGATCGAGGCGAAGTAGCGGCCCGGGGTGAGCGCGTTGAGCGAGAGGCGGCTCTGGGGGATGGCGTCGCCATCGATGTCGTCGTTGTCGGCCATCAGGAAGCCGCTCGCGTCGAAGAGGCCGAGCTCGGTGTCGAGGAGCGAGCCGGTGGTGTCGATCGTGAACGATGCGCGCGTGCTGATGACGATGCCCGTCGGGATCGATGGCGGTGATCCGAGTGGGACAAGCTGGGAAGAAAGGCGAAGCTGGGCGCGATCGTCACCGGTTGTCGTGGGATCGAGCGTCTCCGACGCTTCCACCACGGTTGCGATCGATGCGACGACGGTCGCGGCGGCTAGCCGCGTCACGCTCGGGTACGACATCGGGATTCTCCACTGAGCGGGCCGCCCTCCAGCGGCACTGGTTCCATCGTACGGAGGATGGGGCGCGATTCAACGCTTGCGCTGGCAACGGCGGCGCGAAACGTTGGCGATTCAGTCTTTGCGGTACGCGCGGCGACCACCTGATGTTGTCAGTGGTCGAGCGGGATTGCCGCGATCAGGACGAGCGGGGTTCTGTCGCGGGCGACTTCCCCTGATCGCGGGCGCCGCCTCGGACACGGTGTTGGTGGCAGATGACGAGGCCGAGGATCGCGGTGACGGCGATGATGGTGTTGGTGACGACGAAGACGGCGTTGCCGATGAGGCCCGCGTAGGCGATGAAGGCGCTAGCTGTGCCGAGTTGTCCGACGAAGAGCCAAGGCGAGACACCCGTGGAATCGCCGCGTCGCCACTGCTGGTAGACCTGATAGGAAAGGGTGATGACGAGAATGGCTGAGCCGAGCCATCCGAGCGCTTCGACGGGCATGCGTACCTCCGGCGGGACGGTACGGCGATGGACATGGCGGTCTTGTTCGGGAAGGCCCGGAATTTAGGCAAGATTGAAAAAGGGGCCCGGCGCTGCGGGCCCCTTCGCTCCGGTCGTTGTCAGGCACGACGGAGCAGAGGGAATAAGCCGTTACGGGCAACCGTCGCCGAAGAGGCGAAGGAACTCGATCACGTCGGCGATATCGAACGCGCCGAACGGTTTCGCGTGGTCGGCTCCGGCGTTCATCGCGCCGAAGAGTTGGAGGAAGTTGGTGACGTCGGCGATGTCGAGCTGACCGATCGGGAGAGCTGAGTCCGCGGCGTTGCACGGGGTCGGGGCGGCGGAGACGGTGTAGTCATCGACGGCGTGGGGAAGGAACGGGATGCGGTCTTCGTTGAGCGTGATGGAGAGAGAATCCTTGGAGGTTTCGATCCAGAGGGTTTGGTCCTCCCAAACGCCGCCGGCCTCGGCTTCGTCCGACCGCTCGTCGGCGACTTCGTCATCGAGTCCCTCGAGCGACCACTGGATGTGGTCGGCGATCTGGTTCCCGTTGCCGAAGGAGGTGGGCGGGAAGTAGATCTGGATGGCGTAGGGCGAGCGGAGGAGATCGCCCGCGACGTTCCCGAGCGAGGAGACGTTGACGGCGAACGCGTCGGCCTTCGGAGCGTCGTTTTCGTAGTGGAGGGTGAGGGTGTCGCCCGGCGCGAGGGTGATTCCGTTCAGAGCGGACGGGGAGCTGTAGCGTCGAACCTCGTCGAGATCGTGCGAGCAGAATCGCCACGCGTCGAGCGATTCGGCAGCGGCTCCGGTGTTCCGGAGCGTGATCGTTCGAGCTACGAAATCAACCTCGACGAACTTGATGTCTCGGGGCGCAGCGACAGCGGCGCCCGCGGCGGAAAGCGCCGCGAGCAGACAGATCGTTCTCGGCAACATTGCTTTCTCCTTTCCCACGTTGAACGTGGGTCCCCACGAGGCTGGACGGAAGTCGATGTCCGCGCGCAGCGGGAGCGTTGCACGTGGCTCGTACTTTTTTCCGTGTTCTCTATCACCCACCAGAACGGGCGAGCGATCGAATGGGAAGAGGCCCGCGGAAGCGGACCCCTCCCGTTTGCGTCGTCGCGACGCTGAGAACCCCCCACGGGCCTCGGATCATGAACAGCCGGCGTCCATCAGGCGCAGGAACTCGACGACGTCGGCGATGTCGAGTTCACCGAACGGCGCGACGAAGTCGGCAGCTGGGCTTCCGGTTCCGAACGCCTGGACGAAGGCCACGACGTCGGCGAGATCGAGCTCACCGATAGGTTCGTTCAGGTCGGCCTTGTTGCACGGGACGCCGTTGTTGACGTAGTAATCCTCGGGGACGTGCGGGAGTAGGAACTTCTGCTCGTCGATCAGGACGATCGAGTCGGTCCGCTTGGTGGTGACGATCCACTTCGACTGGTTCGTCCAGAGGAAGGCATCTTCTGCTTCACCCGAGAGCTCGTCGGCGTTTTCGTCGTCGGCGCCGTCGATGGACCACTGCAGATGATCGATCATGCGCGGCTCGGGGTCGTTGAGGCCCGGGGCCTGGAAGAGCTGGATGGCGTAGGCGTCGGGCGCGAGGGGCGTCGCGAAGTCGCCGAGGGACGAGGCGTTGACGGCGAAGGGGTCGGTCGGCGACGCGTCGTTGTTGAAGTGGATCGCCATCCGCTCACCCGGTCCGAGCCTTTCGCGGCCGAAGGCGGAGGCGTTTGTGAAGCGGTTCTTCTCGTCGGCGTCGTGCGAGCAGAGGCGCCAGCCCGCGAGGGACTGGTACGTCTGGCCCACGTTCTCGATGATGACCAGACCGTTGAGGAAGTCGACACGGGCGAGCTTCAGGTCGGTCGGGGCGGCAGAACCGGTGGCGGCGACCGCGACGGCGGCCAACGAATAAGTGATACCTGCGGACAACATGAGACACACTCCTTTCCATCCTGAGCGAGGCTTTCCCTCGCCGGTGGTGGCGGCAGAGGTCTCACGGCGGCGGGCGCGTTGCGGTTGTTTCGAAGGTTTCTCCAATTGATCTGACCCCCCTATCCTCGCGGATCATGACCACTGTCTGTCTGAACGGCGCTTTCCTCGATCCCGATTCGGCCACGGTCTCCGCGTTCGACGCGGGGCTTCTGCACGCGGTTGGCGTGTTCGAAACGATGCTGGGCGTGACGGGGGCGGAGGGGCGCGAGATCGTTTCGCTCGGCGACCACGTGCAACGGCTCAAGCGTTCGGCGAGCGAGCTCGGGCTTGCGGACACGTTGTACGAGGACGCGCTGGCGGAGGCGTGCGTCGAGACGTTCGAGAAGAGTGGGCTTGCGCGGGCGCGCATACGGCTGACGATCACGGGCGGGGATCTGAACCTGCTGCAGCGCGAGGCGAAGACGAACCACCGCCCCACCGTTCTGATCACGGCGCAGCAGGCAACGGCGTACCCGGCGGAGATGCTCGAGCGCGGCGTGATGGCGACGGTGGCCGAGGCGCGGTCGAACCCGCTCGACCCGACCGCGGGTCACAAGACGCTGAACTACTGGTGGCGGCTGCGAGAGCTGCAGCTCGCGGCGGGGGAGGGGGGGGGCGAGGGG
>PAKY01000121.1 GCA_002706885.1 Phycisphaerae bacterium | reverse complement strand
TACTCGGCGGGCCATCGGCGGGTTCGCGATGGCGAAGGAGCGGCCGACGCATAAGCGGTTCTAGTTGGCGTTGGTGGCGCCGACGCGGGCGCGTGGTGGTTTGAAGGCTTTCGTTGCATGTGCCCCAGGCTCGCGCCACGGGCTTGTAGGGGGGCGGATTGCGGGGTCTTGATGTTCTCTGGAGATTTCCCGGAAGAATCTTCGGGTCTGTGGAGAAAACCCTATCTTGGTGGCGCGTGCTCGTCGGGTGTCGCGCGGCGGCTTGTGTGGCGTCGCGTGGTCGGGTTGGAAGTCAGGCCTCGATGGGCCATGCCAAGGAGAGTGTGTGATGACTGGTAGACGAGTGATGTTCGCGGCGGTTTCGGTTGTGGCCTGCTGCGGCGCGGCGTTTGGTCAGACGACGATCGATGTGGCGATTCCGAACTTTGGCTTCGCGACGGCGCTCATCGGTGGGTACCCGGAGGTTGACGGGTACATCGTCACGGACGCGGAGTTCTTCCTGGAGCTGGACGTCGTCACCGGGAACGCGGCGAACATCCTCGTCGAGATGACGGCGGCGGTCGATACCGATCCGTCCACGGAGGTGATCGACGGGTACTACATGGGCGGGTTTGGCTCGCAGCTCGGGTGGTCGGGAACGGGCATCGTGTCGTACACGTTCGACGCGTCGGGGTTCATCGGCGGGCAGTTCCAGTCGGAGCTGATCTACGGGAGCAGCATCACCGGCACGTTCGGCACCTTCGAAGAGCCCGGGGAGTTCGCGGTCGTGACGGACAACAGCTTCTTCCGATTGACGCTCGCGCCGGCGCCGGCTCCGTCGTCGGTTGCGATGCTCGGGCTCGGCGGTTCGGCGCTGGTGGTTCGTCGTCGGCGGTAGTGAGCTTGTCGACGGGCGCCCTCGTCGGCGCTTGTTGAAACCGCGAATGACTTCGATTCGGGATCCCGTTTCTTCCGGTGGGTATCGGGGGGAGCGGGGTTCTTTTTTCGTGGCGGGGGTGTTGAAGAGCATGCCCGCGCTTCGCGTGGGCATGGCACACCGGAGTTTGCATGGCCCGCCGGAGCGGCGGCGCGGTGGAGCTAGAGGGAGCGGGATTCGGCGGCTTGGGCGGCGGCGTGGGCGGCTCGGCTGGCGGCGCGTTCGAGGCGGGCCATTTGTTGTGAGGTGCCGCCGAACTCGGTGGCGAGTTCTTCGCGGGTGGCGGGGGCGGCGCCGTCGAGGCCGTAGCGGCGGGTGATGATGTGGGCCTCGGCGTCGCCCGCGGCGTCGAGGAAGCGCGTGAGCCACGGCGGGGGGAGGAGCCAGATGGCCCAGGTCGTGGAGGGGGCGAGGCGTTCGACGGGGATGTCGCGCACTGTCGCAACGGCGCGGGACGACGCGGCTCGTCGGTGGCCGGCGGTGTAGCGGTTGATGGCGACGGCGGTCGCGGCGGCGAGTCGGCCGCCGTGGAAGGGCGCGTGGCGGTCGACGACGCGCCCGATGGCGACGATCAGGTCGGCGGGGATCGTGGTCAGAGGGGTTGTCGCCTCGAGCGACTTCAGCGCGACGCCGAGCTGGCTCACGATGAGCTGCGCGCGGAGCATGCGGGCCCAGCGCAGGTCGGTCTCGATGCGATCGAGGGCTGTGGCGCTCGGGGTGGAGGTTGCGAGTTCCTCGATCTCGGCGCGGGCGCAGTGGAGGAGGTAGAGCATCGCGTTGGAGGCGGTGCGTTCCTGCTCGGCGGTGAGCGGCTTGGTCGCCCTTGCGGCGGCGAGGTCGATCGTTGCGTTGGGGTCGAAGAGTCGTTCGCGGACCGCGGGCGGCGCGAGGATGACGGAGCGGGCGTCTGCGTGTCCGAAGAGGGGGACGGTGGGGGCGTCGAGCGCGAGGCGTCGGAGGAGTCGCGCCCGCGTCGTGTTGATCATGTGCGTGACCTGGCGGCGCGTCGCGTTGGTGGGGCCGAGGAGCTTGGAGAGCTTGGCGGGCTCTTCGCCTCGTCGGGCGCCTTCGAGGACGTCGAAGCGCATGCGGACGTCTCGCCTGATGACTTCGGCGAAGATCGGGGCGCCGTGGGCTTGCGCGCGTTGCTCCTCGTCGTGTCGGCGGAGGACCTGGCGGACGCCCTCGTGGCTGCGGCCGAACCGTTTGGCGAGGCGTTCGGCGGACTGGTTGAGCGAGCAGCGGAGGAGGCGTTTGTAGCGGCGGGCGCGGTGGATCATGCGCGCGCGCTCGTCGTCGCCGATGCGCTCGAACTTCGCGGCGCGTTCGACGCTCGCGGCGCGCGCTTCTTCGAAGCGGGAGACGACGGAGACGGTGAAGCGGAGCTCGGCGCGGCCGGCGCCGCTGGCGACGCGCCTCGCGATGAGGCCCTGCGTGCGGTAGCGCTCGACGGTCTTGCGGCTGACGGACCAGCGTTCCATGAGGTCGGTCGTGGTGAGCGCGCCGTCCGGGGCTTCGTCGAGCGCGTAGCCCGTGTCGTGGCAGAGTCGCTCGACGAGCGTGGATAGATCACGGATGACGGCGGCGCCCGGAGTGAGTTCGTCGTCGGAGCCCGCGCCGGTGAAGCCCGTGAGGAGCCTGGAGAGCTGCTTCTCGGTGTAGACACCGTCGGCGTCGATCTCCGAGGCGGCACGCTCGGCGCTCTCGATGAGGCGGAGCAGCGTCTGGCGGTTCGCAAAACGAACCTGCCTGTGCAGCTCCTGCATCGCCGGGACACGGAACCTCGGGAGCGGGGCCATGGGTGACGCTACGCCTCCACCGGTCGGGCCGCGGGATCGATCCAGTTGATGGGTCGATCGGGGCAGAGGTCGAGGGCGGCGGCCATCTGGACGAAGCGTTCGGCGCCCTCGATGTCCTCTGGGGTGAGTTCGTAACGGAGAAGCGAGCCGATGTAGTGGCGAGCCTCGGCGTCGTCCCAGCGCATGCGTTCGGCGTGGGTGGAGGCGATGTGGTCGAGGCGAGCGGCGTTGCGGCGTCGCTGGCGGTCGAGGAGGGCGCAGGCGGTGGCGATAAGCGGGTCGTCGGCGCGGCTCGCGTCGCAGGCCCACGCGGCGTAGACGAACGGGAGACCGGTCATCGCCTTCCACGCCTCACCGAGGTCGATCTGCCTCGGGAAGTCGTTGGCGGGCGGCGCCTTGCGGGCGACCTTGTCGCCGATGAGCAGGACGGCGTCGGGCCAGTCGGCGTCGGTCGGGTCTTCGGGGGCGGCGAAGGGGACGATGGTCGGTCGGACGCCCGTGGTCTCGGCGAGGACGACCTGCGCGAGGACGACGGAGGTGTGGCTTTCGACGTCGGCGTGAAGGGTCTCGATGGGGCCGTCGGGGTTCCGCGCGAAGATCCGGACGGTCATGGTGGGGCCGAAGCAGCCGATGGCGCCCGCGGGGAGGACGGCGAGGCCTTCCTCGCGGACGGTATCGATGAAGGAGACGAGTCCGATATCCGCGCGCTCGTGTTCGTCGGTCGAGCGGAGGCGGGAAGCGATCTCGGAGGGGGGGCAGAGATCGAGGGCGAGCTGGGAGACCGTCTCCAGACCCTCAATAAGGGGTAGGGTGTTAAAGTAGCGAACGGCGGCAATTCGGGTTTTCTGCACGATGGGCTCCGTCTGACTCGTCCCGGGCATTGTTCGCCCTTGCCGGTTCGGGCGGGGCGCTCAATCGGGTGCGTTTCTCCGCATTTCGGTGGCTGAAGTCCGAGTCTCGTGTCATGTTTCGATGACCACGCCGTGATGCAAACGCGGTGTGCCCCACGGCATAGAAGGGGGGCGGCGGGGCGAGCGAGCCCCGGACAGGACCACCTACCCACTTGGCGTCGGGCCGTACGCGGCCCGGCGTCGCTTTGTTTTTGGGGTGGGGAGGGGACTGGGGATCGGCGACTGGCGATCGGGGGGAGCGGGCCGGCATCCGGCATCCGTCACTCGGCATCCGGCATCCGACGGTTGGCGATCGGGACGCCGGGGTCTGCGCTCGGTCGGGTCGTTGGAGCTTCAGGACGGGTTGGATGATTGGAGTTGGGCCTGGAGGGCCTGGGCTCTTGTTGTGAGGTCGGTGGTGAGTTCTTCCTCGGTGAGCTGGGTTTCCAGCGCGGGTTCGAGGTTGAAGTGCCACTTGACGACGTGGTCGAAGTCGGCGGGGATGACCGTTGCGGCGAGATCCACGCCTGGCCACTCCCAGACCGGGGCTCCGGCTTCGCGTCCTTCGTGCAAGGGCTCGTAGCCGTCGAGCTCGAGGCGGACGTCGTAGACACCGTAGAACTTGAACGAGGCTTCGACGGGCGTGCGGCCGATCTCGACGTCGTTGAGGAACGCACGCGCGCCCGGGGGTTCGGACGTGATGCGGATGCGTCGGTGGAGGCAGCCCGGCGCGGCGACGGCGATGCTGAGGGCGAGCAGGGTCGCGGCGGCACGGCGGTTCACAGGCGGTCCTCGTCGTCGATGGAAACGGTGGCGGAGCGGACGACCTCGGAGGGGCGATGCCCGTTCGCGTAGGTCGATCGTTTCGGCGTTTCGGCCTCTGGGGCGAACTCGTCTCCACGAAAGAGCGAGCCGAGATAGACGCGGCGGACGAGGTCGTTGTTGATGAGTTGGTGGGGGGTGCCCTGCTGGAGGACCTTGCCCGAATCGATGATGTAGGCGCGGTCGCAGACGCGGAGGGTCTGCTGGACGTTGTGGTCGGTGATGAGGATGGCGATGCCGCGGTCGGTGAGGCGGCGGATCTCTTCCTGGAGGTCTTCGACGGCGATGGGATCGACGCCGCTGAAGGGCTCGTCGAGAAGGATGAGCTTGGGCTCGGTGACGAGTGAGCGTGCGATCTCGAGCTTGCGTCGTTCGCCGCCCGAGCAGGTGATGGCGCGGTCCTTGGCCTTGTGGGTGAGGCTGAATTGGGCGAGGAGGTCGCGGGCTCGTTTCTTTCGGTCGCGGCGGGAGAGTCCGGGGACGGTCTCGAGGATGGCGAGGAGGTTCTGCTCGCAGGTCATGCGCATGAAGGCGCTGGGTTCCTGGGAGAGGTAGCCCATGCCGAGGCGGGCGCGTCGGTACATGGGGAGGGTGGAGACCTCTTCGCCGTCGAAATAGACACGTCCGTCGTCGGGCTCGATCATCCCGATGGTCATGCGGAAGCTGGTGGTCTTGCCGGCGCCGTTGCGACCGAGGAGGCCGACGATCTCCCGGTGTTCGACGGTGAGGGAGACGCCGTTGACGACGGTGCGGCCCTGGTATGCCTTGCGGAGTTCTTCGGCTTCGAGCAGGGGCATCGACGTGAAGTTTACCCGCGGCGTCGGGGGTGGGGGCGGCTGTAAGCGGAGGGTGATTTCAGGGTTGCGAGCGGGTTGGTGGTGGTGGTGAAGTGGGTGTGTTGGTCTGCTGAGGGAGCGGTCGATCACGGAGGAGCCGGGGCGGCTCCTCCGTGGCACCCGGCTTTGGCGTGGCGCCAGAACATGGAGCGCTGATGGGTGTGTCAGGCGGGGGAGGGGATGAAGCGGATGGTCATGGGGTAGCGGTAGTAGGCGCCTCGGTTGGCGGCCATGGCGGCGTAGACCATGCCGATGAGACCGAGGATGTAGGGGATGAACCCGACGATGGGGAGGAGGAGGAAGCCGACGCCGCAGGTGATGACGCCGACGATCGCGGCGAGGGCGGGAAGCAGGAAGGAGTAGATCAGGAGGGTGATCTGGAAGTTGGTGACTTCGCGGCCGTGGTCATCGATGAAGGGTGAATCGTTCTTCTTGACCTGCCACATGATGATCGGGATGGCGATGGCGAAGCCTGGGATGAAGAGGTGCGCGAGGGCGGTGAGGTGCATGAGCATCGCGTAGGAGCGGTGGTCGGCGGTGGCGTGGGGGTCGACGAGCTGGTCGTCGGTCGGTTGGAAGGTGGTGTGGTTCATCGCTCAGGCCTCGGCGGTCGGTTCGGGGGGCGGCGCCGTTGTTGGGATTGGTCGCGGCGTGGTTTCAGGCGGGCGCTTGATGCGGGGGACGACGAGGCGGGCGACCTTTGCGCCGAAGAACGCGAGGACGATCGCCAAGACGAGGAAGGGCGTCGCGAACCCGATGAGGAACGAGGCCCAGGGGATGATGCTGCGGCGGGAGAAGTCGTTGAAGAACTCCATGGAGGTGGCGGTGAGGCCCCAGAGGAAGAGGGGGAACGCGAGGAGGAGGGCGAGCCAGCCGATGAGTCGGATGACGCTCGTGAAGAGCGAGCGGCGTCGTTCGATGGTGACGGCGAGGGGCTCGAGGGCTGGTGAGTCGTGGGCTGGAGGGAGGCCCATGAACTCGGGTGTGAGGGGGTTGCCGCACTCGGGGCAGCGTGGTTCGGCGAGGCCTTCGAGCTGGTAGTCGCAGAAGGGGCAGGAGGGTGTGCGGCGTCTCGGGAGGAAGACGCCCGCGATGGCGGGGAGAAAGAAGAAGAGGATCGAAAAGGCGGTGAGGCCGAGGCCGTTGACGACGCCCACGCCGATCCATGCCTCCTTGTCCATCCCGCCCCACTGGAGGGACTGGCCGACGATCATCGCGGTGATGAAGAGCATCAGGAGGACGGGCGCGACGGCGATCATCCGGAAGACGGTGATGATGACCTGACGTCTGCGCGCGAGGTCGGAGGCGTTGGGGATCATGGTGGGAGGCTATTGGGTTTTTGGGGTGGGGATTGCGGGGGGGAGCAGGCGCCGGGGACCGGGGGACGAGGCACCGGGGATACGGCATCAGGGATCAGGGATCGGGCACTAGGGATCGGGGGTCCGGCCGGTTCGCGGGGGCTTTGCGTTATGTGCTTGGGGCGGGGTAGCCGCATTCGGGGCACTTGGCGGCGTGGTCGTCGAGGGAGTAGGCGCAGCGGAGGCAGCGGTCGATGTCGGGGGCGGGGGTGAGGAAGCGGGCGATGCGGCGGGTGACGAGGAGGGTGGCGGCGCCGAGCGTCAGATAGACCCAGTGCCACCAGTGATCGGCGAGGCGGAAGGCGTTGATGGTGGCGGTGAGGAATGACACGGTCGGCGGATTCTGCGAGGACATCAGTCCCATGTTGTTTGGCGAGGCGCCCAAACGCGCCATTGGAAGATTCTGGCCGAAACGACGGCCGAGGCTGAGGACCGCGAGGACGATCGCAACGACCGCGAGCACGCGGAGGATGATCACGGTGGTGGCGCGGACCCAGCGGACGTAGGTGACGACGGGGGGCGTCGGCATTTGGTCAGTGTAACGGTGGGGGGTGTATTCGGGCGCGTGGCGATCATGGTGGAGCCGGGACGGCTCCACCATGGCGCCCGGCGTATGGCGCCCGGCGTATGGCGCCCGGCGTATGGCGCCCGGCGTATTGCATTCGGCGCCCGGCGATCGGTCCTACTGGCCGAAGAGGTTGGTCTGGGCGAACATGCCCTTGGCTTCGAAGTGGGCGAGGGCGTCTTCGACGCTGGTGAAGATCTTGGTGCTGGTTTCGGTGATGAAGGGGCTCGGGGGCTTGGCGGGCTTCCAGACGACGTAGACCTCTTTGGCGTGCTCGTAGGCGTGCTGGAGTTCGCGTTCGACGCCCGAGGAGAGGCCCGGGATGGCCTTGCCTTCTTCGCGGCCCGGGAGTTCGGGGACGTAGCTGACGATCATGTCTGACTGATCGATGAGCTTGAAGTCGCGCATGTAGATCTGGCCGTCGATGTCGCCCGCGATGTCGAGGACTTCGCGTGTCTTCATGCGGATGGCTTCGACGGGCTTGCCGGTCTTGTCGCCGCCGAGCTGGAAGGGCTTGTGGTCGAAGAAGTCCTCGCCGTTCTTGACGGCTTCGGCGGCGCGGTCGAGGAGGAGCTTCTCGTCGACGTCGCCCGGGTCGAAGGTGATGAAGTGCTCGGCGAGGGCGTCGCGGAAGGCGTCGATCTCGGCCTGGACGTCGGGCATGTCGACGACGTGGCTCATGGGGAAGCTGGGGTAGACCTTGCGCATCTCGGGCCTGCACAGGAGGCGGAACATGGTGCGGGTGGTCTGGGCGTGTCGTCCGCGGCTGACGATGTAGAACTGGGTGCCGGGCAGCGCGAGGCTCATGAGCTCGGTGGCGAGGAGTTCTTCTTCGCGCCAGACCATCATGTCCTTGAGGGTGGCGTCGATGTCGTGCTCGGCGTGGAGGCGCTGGTGGGCGATCTCGATGTTGTCGACGAGGCAGACGAAGATGTCGGGCTCGAGGGCCTTGATCTGGTCGAAGTCGAAGGCGCGGAAGAGGCCGTGGCGCCAGCGGAAGGTGGCGTGGGTGTTGACGAGGACGTGCTCGAGGCCCTTGGCTTCGGCGATGACGTCCTTGAAGGCGGCGCGGCGGAGGGCGTCGAGGCGTGAGAGGGGGAGGTTGAGGATGGTCCCGGGCTTCACGTCCGGGGCTTCCTTGTACATGATGTCGCCGACGGTGAAGAGATCGACGCTCTCGCCCTGCTCGCCCGCGAAGTCGGCGACGGACTTGAGATAGCGCTTCTTGTCCATGCCGACCTGGCCTGTGACGATGGCTCGCATGCGTTCTCCCCGGCGGAGGTGTGTTGAAGGTCTGGATCGCGGGACGGTCGATGGTAGCCGGTGGAGGGTTCTCATCGGGCCAAAAGCGGGGTCCGGGGGCTGGCGGGGTGGTCGGGGGCTCTTGTTTGAGCCGTCGAAATCGCCATACTTGTATGGATGAAGACGACGATCCATCTCGATGACGAGTTGCTCGAGCGGGCGAAGCGGTTGACGGGCTTGTCGCGGACGTCGGACGTTGTTCGAGACGCGTTGCAGGCGTTGATTGCGCGCGAGGCGGCGATGCGCCTCGCGAAGCTCGGGGGGAGCGATCCCGACGCAAAGGTGGCGGCGCGTCGGCGGCCGGCGTGACCGCTCTGCTTGTTGACACTTCGGTGTGGGTGGATCACCTTCGTCGCGAGAGCGCGGCGTTGGTGCAGGGGTTGACGTCGGGTGTCGTGGTGACGCATCCGTTCGTCCTTGGCGAGCTTTCGCTCGGTCATCTGAAGCCGCGGAGCCCGGTGATCGGATGGCTCGGCGATCTGCTGTCGGCGCCGATGGCGGAGCACGATGAGGTGATGGCTCTCGCGGGGCGTCAGAAGCTTCGCGGCTCGGGGATCGGATGGGTTGATGCGCATCTGATCGCGTCGTGCCTGCTCTTCGAGGCGAGGTTGTGGACGCTCGATTCGAAGTTGGAGAGGGTCGCGCGGCGGATTGGGGTTGGTTGAGGAAGACGGTCCGAGGGCTGGCTCCTCGGCTCGTGTGGCGCGCGGTCTTTGGGCGCTTGAGAAGGCCGGGCTGGGACAGCCCGGCCGGGGGGTGATGGTGATGGTGATGGTGTTGGGGGTGGGCGGTTTGGCCGTTTAGGGGCAGCCGCGGCCGAAGAGGCCGAGGAAGGCGACGACGTCGGCGATGTCCCAGGTTCCGAAGGGGGCCGCGAGGTCGGCGGCGGGGTCCATGGCTCCGAAGGCGCCGAGGAAGGCCACGACGTCGGCGATGTCGAGGACGCCGAAGGGCGCGGCGAGGTCGGCGTCGTTGCAGCCCATGGGCTCGCCCGGGCAGGCGTCGTCGAAGCAGAACGCGGTGTTGTTCGAGTCGCTCACGCGGAGGACGTCGGGGAGCTGGATGAACTCCCGGCGCCGCTGCGAGACCACGTTGCGCTCGAGGCAGAACGGGTCGGCGATCGGCTCCGGGGCGAGCTCGCGTTCGAGGTAGCCGGACTTGCCGTCGTCGGCGGTCTTAACGAGGTAGACGTCGCCCGCGGCGGCGGTGGAGCGGACCGTGCCGG
Source organism: Phycisphaerae bacterium (assembly GCA_002706885.1). Taxonomy (GTDB): domain Bacteria; phylum Planctomycetota; class Phycisphaerae; order Phycisphaerales; family UBA1924. The sequence continues at coordinate 21,907 of PAKY01000121.1, read as the reverse complement.
TCATCGCGTAGCCGCAGGTCTCCTTCGGCTGGATGGATTCGCCGCGAGCGAAGAGGTTGGCGCCGTAGGCGAAGGCCCAGAGGGGCGCGCCCGAGAGGTCGGTGGCCTGCATCTGGGCGTTGAAGCTGTCGGCGTTGTCGACGCGCCCGGCCTGGATGAACAGGTCGCGGAAGGGGTCGTACTCGACGGCGGCGTAGGCGGTCTGGACGCTCGCGCGTTCGCCGTTCGGCGTCATGGTCGCGAAGTCGCGGCCCCAGAAGGGCGTGAAGGTCGGGTCGACGTGGACGAGGTGCGTGCCGGAGGGGCCGCCTCGGAGGCCGAAGTCGGTGCGGCCCGCGAGCACGATCGTGCCTTCGGGGAGTCGGTCGAGGCCGTCGCCCGTTTCCCAGACGTTGGGGAGGTCGGGGTTCGAGAAGTCATCGGGCCAGTCGAAGAGGTGGAGCGGGCTGAGCGGGGCGCCGCGGGAGGCGGCGCGGAAGAGGAAGGCGTCCTGGCGGCGGTTGTCGGCGCCGTGGGGGTTGGGGTTGTCGAAGTCGACGTAGCGGGTCGTGCCCGAGATGACGACGGAGCCGTCGTCGACGCCGAACTCGTCGGATGGGTCGAACTCGACATCGGTGAAGGCGAACTGCGAGCCTTCCTGCGGGCCGAACGGGTCGGCGTAGGTGGTCGCGAGGACGAGGGCGCCCGCGGGGTCGACGCTAAGAAGGGTCGCGAGGCCTGCGTTGTTGCCGACGACGAAGATTCGGCCGTCGGGGGCCTGATCGAGCGCGACGCCCGGCGCGGGGGTGTGGATGGGATCGGTCATGAACGTGCCGGGGTAGGCGTTGGCCCAGACGAAGCCGCCCGCGGCGTCGAGGCGGAGGAGGACGATCTCGAAGGGGACCGGGGCGGCGGCGGGCGAGAAGCTCTTCGACTCGCCCGCGATGATGTAGCCGCCGTCCTCGGTCTGCTGGACGGAGTAGGCGATGTCGGGGCCTTCGCCGCCAAAGGTTCGTTCCCAGTCGATGACGCCGAAGGCGTCGTACTTGACGATGTGGAACTGCTCGCCCTCGAAGTCGGTCGCTCGGACGCCGACGGTGATGGATCCGCCGTCGCGGGTGTTGGCGATGGAGAAGTGACGTTCGGGGCTCGGGATTCCGATGGCGCGCTGGAAGACCTGCGCGTTGACGGTGGCGGCGGAGCCGGCGAGGAGGGTGAGCGCAGCGACAGCGCAGGTCGTGGGCTTGACGGACATGGTGTGTCCCTTTCTGGACAGGACCGGTTGTGGCGCCCTTCGGTCAGGGCCTGGGTTGTTCTTGTCGCGCCGGGCAGCGCGGGCGTCGGCCGGCATTGCGGACGTTCAAGGCCCCGAGGGGGTCGGGGTCGGGCAGGGCGTTCGTGCCTGCCTACAGAGTCAGCGCAGGTTGCGCGGCGTTCGTCACGCCACATCGAGGGCTCTTGCATCGACGCGGGGGAGCTTCGGGATCCGGCGTGTTGATCGATCGGTCAGCGCGACCCGGCGTTTGCGCGACGGTGTGCGCTGCCTTGATGGGGTGGGGCGGCTCGCTCCGAAACAGATGGCGAAGCAGCGCCATCGAACGGCTTCGGCGGATTTTCGCTTGTGTGTCTCGCTGCTGTTGGCGTGCAAGGTTGGCGGCGTCGATACCTCGGGCCGGTTCGATCCGGGGAGGCCCACATGATACATGACGCATGCGCTCGTTTGACCTCGTTCGCGCTGATCGCCGCTTTGGGTGGCTCGGTGGCGGTTGCTCAGTCCGATGGCGGCTCGGCTGCGGATGGCGGCGATGTCGCATGGAACGCTCCCCTCAAGGACATCCCTGTGGGCGAGGAGGGGAAGCTCTCGTTCGGCGGGGCGGTGCAGTCACGCTATGAGTACTGGTCGAACTTCGGGTTCGCGGAGCAGAACGACGACGGCTTCCTGCTGACGCGGGTGCTCCTGAACGCTGATCTTCGGTTCAACGAGGCGCATCGGGCGTTCGTCGAGCTCAAGAGTGTCGTGGCGACGGATCGTGATCTGCCGGGCGGGCAGCGGACGCTCGACGTCGACACGTTCGATATTCAGAACGCGTACTACCAGCTCGACTTCGACGGCGACGATCTCGATGCGTCGATCCGCATCGGCCGTCAGCCGCTGAAGTTCGGCAAGCAGCGTCTCATCAGCCCGCTGCCGTGGGCGAATAACCTTCGCTCGTTTGACGGCGGTCGTGTGACGCTGAAGTTCTCGGGCTGGACGGTCGACGGGTTCTACACGCGGTTGGTGACGTCGAAGCAGTACGAGTTCAACGATTGGTCGCGCGGTTTCGACCTGTTCGGCGTGTACGCGACGCGGCGGTTCGGAGAGGGCGACAAGTCGGCGCTCGATCTGTACTGGATCGGGATCGATCGCGATCGTGCCGCGTTCAACGGGACCGCGGGCGAGGAGGACCGCCACACGTTCGGCGCCCGGATCGCCCCGCGGTTCTTCGATGGGCGGTTCGGTCTCGACATCGAGGGGGCGTACCAGACGGGCGAGCTCGATGACCGGGACATCTCGGCGTATTTCTTCGCGGCGGAGGCGGACTGGGTCGTCGTTCCGGACGGTTGGCGGCCGACGCTCCGCGCTGGGTTCGACTATGCGTCGGGCGACGATGACGCGGGCGGTGACGTGGAGACGTTCAACCAGCTCGTCCCGCTCGGGCACGCGTTCTTCGGGTACGCGGACGTGATCGGTCGTCAGAACATCATCGACGCGAGCGCGGGGGTGTCGGTGACGCCGGTGGAGCGGCTGAAGGTGGCGCTGGATTTTCACGCGTTCTGGCGTGCCTCGGAGGACGACGCGTTGTACAACGCGGGCGGCGGGGTGGTTCGTCCGGGGACGGCTTCGGGTTCGGAGGTCGGCCAGGAGATCGACCTAACGGTGAAGTACACGTTCAACGACTACCTGAACGCTCAGGTCGGGGTGTCGCACGTGTTCAGCGGCGATTTCATCGAGCGATCGGGTCCGGACGAGGACATCACGTTCGCGTACGCACAGTTGCAGTTCGTTTTCTAGCGACGGCTGTCGCGTGGAGGTCGTGTCGTGCAGATGGCATACAAGCTCGCGGCGAAGCTCGCGTTGATCGTCGCGCTTCCGGCGTGCACGCTGGCGTACTTCGGGTACACGGTAACCGCGTCGTCGCTGCAAGAGGCGGAGGACGCGTCGCGGATCTCGGATCTCGCGAGCGTTGGCGTCCTGATCGGTAACCTCGTGCACGAGACGCAGAAGGAGCGCGGCTACACCGCGGGCTTCCTCGGGAGCAAGGGCGAGAGCTTCTCGTCGGAGCTGCCGCAGCAGCGCAGGGCGACCGATGCGCGTCGCGCCGAGCTTGAGGCGGAGCTCGCGATGATCGATCGGGCGTCGTTCGACCCGAACGCGATGCGGGCGATCGATCGCGCGGTGGCGACGCTGGATCGGCTCGGATCGATCCGGGGGTCGGTGGACTCGTTCTCGATTCCCGCCCCCGAGGCGATCGGCTTCTACACCACGGCGAACGCGGCGTTCATCGATTCGATCGGTGAGGTGGCGACGACGAGCCGGTCGGCGGATCTCGCGCGGTCGATCCTGGCGTATACGTTGTTCCTCAAGGGGAAGGAGCGAGCGGGGATCGAGCGGGCGGTGCTCTCGAACACGTTCGCTCGGGACGGGTTCGCGCCCGGGTTCTTCGTCAAGTTCATTCGGTTGACGACGGAGCAGGACGCGTACATGCGCGAGTTCTCGGCGCTCGCGGATGAGCGTGGGCTCGCGGCGCTGGACGCGGCGATGGGGGACGCTTCTTTCGACGAGGTCGAGCGGTTTCGGGAGGTCGCCGTCGAGCGGGCGGCCGAGGGGGGGTTCGAGACGGACCCGGCGGCGTGGTTCGGGACGATCACGACGAAGATCAATCGACTGAAGGAGGTCGAGGACAAGCTGGCTTCGAACCTCTCGTCGGACGCGTCGAGCGTGGCGCAGGCGGCGAAGCTGCCGCCCGTGATCTTCGCTTCGATCGCCGGTGTGGCGCTCCTGCTCTCGGTCGTCCTGGTGTTCTACTTCGCGAACTCGATCGGCGGTCCGATCTTCGCGATTCTGGCGCACACGCAGAAGCTGGCCGGCGGGAATTTCAAGGATCGTCTGGCGATGAAGCGTGGCGATGAGTTTGGCAGCCTCGCCGAGGCGATGGATGCGATGGCGACGAGCGTCGGGGAGATGATCTCGTCGGTCAAGGCGGCGGCGCACGAGGTGGCGGGCGCGGCGACGGAACTTGCGGCGAGCTCGGAGCAGATCGCGGCTGGTTTGGCGCGGCAGGACGAGCAGGCGGGGACGATCGGGGACGCGGTGAGCACGCTCAGCGAATCGATCACACGGTGCCGGTCGAAGGCGCAGGACGCGGCTGGGTCGTCCGCTGGGGCTCGGAACGAGGCCGAGGAGGGGCGCGGCGTGGTGAGCTCGACGGTCGAGGAGATCACGTCGATCGCGGACCAGATCTCGCACGCGGTCGAGTCGGTGACGCAGCTCGGTAAGCGGTCGGAGGAGATCGACGAGATCATCGCGGTGATCAACGAGATCGCGGAGCAGACGAACCTGCTCGCGCTGAACGCGGCGATCGAGGCGGCGCGGGCGGGCGAGCACGGGCGGGGGTTCGCGGTGGTCGCTGACGAGGTTCGGAAGCTCGCGGAGCGGACGACGGGGGCGACGGACGAGGTGTCGCGGACGATCGCGGACATCCAGACGCACACGCGGGCGGCCGTCTCGAGCATCGAGGACGGGTCGCGTCGCGTGAACTCGACGGTGGAGGTGGCGGGGCGCGCGGGCACTTCGCTCAACCGGATCGTTGACGCGTCGGGCGTGCTAAAGGCGATGGTCGAGGAGACGGTGTCGTCGCTCGACGAGCAGCAGCGGGGGATCGGGGAGATCTCGCGTTCGATGGAAGTGATCGCGACGGTGTGCAGCGAGTCGGCGAAGGGCGCGAGCGACGCGGCGTCCGCGACCAGCGCGCTGTCGAGGCAGTCGGAACGTCTGCTCGCGCTCGCGGGCCAGTTCGAGACCTGAGGCGGCTCGGGCTCGTCAGGCGACTCGACCGTCGAAGCGTGCGGCGAGCTTCTCGCAGCGGAAGCGGAAGATGCGATCGACGTCTCGCTGGACGATGAGGGCGTTCACGATCGGGGCGAGCGGGCCGCCAGGGACGTCGTAGAGCACGCGGTCGCGGCAGCGCGTGCCGGCGCCTTCGGGCTCGAAGGTGTGCTCGTGTTCCCATCGCTTGTAGGGGCCGCGGATCTGGCGGTCGACGAAGCGAACGCCGGGCTCCCAGGCGGCGATCTCGGTGCGCCAGTAGACGGGGACGCCTCGGATGCGGAGCTTGTAGTCGATGAGGGCGCCGCGGCGCATCTCGATCGTTCCCGGGGTGATGACGTTGAAGCTGAGGGTGTCGGGGGTGATGGCCTCGAGGTTTCGCGCGTCGGTGAAGAAGGGCCAGACGTCATTGATGGTGGCGGGGAGCCACTGCGAGGCTTCGACGATCCAACCGCTCGCTTGGGGGTTGCGGCGGATGGTGACGGTTGGGTCGGTTTGTGACGTCATGGCGCGGTCGCTTCGGCGGACGGGGCCGTTCCGATGCGGGTGGCGCTCGTTGTTCGGCCGAAGCGGCGGTCAGTCGGAGCTGGCGCGGGCGTGCTTGCGGGCGTCGGTGCGGTCGATGATGTCGCTGACGCCCTGCTGGTTGAAGCCCTTGAAGCCGTTGTTTCGTTCGAGGTTCTCGAGGTGGCTGCCGAGGGCGCCGGTGGTCTTGAAGGCCTCGGCCTGTTCGGTGGAGATCCAGCCCTTGTCGAGGCAGTGGGCGAGGCGCGTGTCGCAGACCTTCCAGCGTTCGCCTTCGGTGAAGGCCTGGCGGAGGTAGGGGAAGTTGGTGAAGGGGGCCATGGTGGCGATGTTCGCGTCGGACTTGAGCTGTTCGACGAGGGCGTGGTGGTCGAACTGGCACTCGAGGTGGTGCATGCCGGCGCCGAGGATGCTCTCGCCGTGGAGGGCGCACCAGAGGCCGATGGTGCCGACATCGTCCTTGACAGAGAAGCCGTCATGGGCGAAGTCGCCCTGGACCTCTTCGGGGGTCATGTCGACGTCCGCGAAGATGACGATCTTGGTGACGGGGTGTTCGAGGACCTGGGCGCCCCAGCCGGCTTCGCCGCCCGCGTAGAAGCGTTCGCGGCAGTAGAAGCCGAGCTTCTCGAAGATGGCGATGACCTTGGGGTAGTGCTCGCGACCGTTGCGGTAGGTGTGGTGGTCGTGGTTGGCCCATCCGAGGCCGAGGGCGGACTGGCGGGCGAACTGCACCTGGCCCGCGCGGTTGCGGCGCATCCAGTAGTCGCGTTCGGCGCGGAAGAACAGGTCGCAGGCCCACGCCTGGCCGAGTTCGCCGACGGCGGCGTCGACCATGCGGCGGAGGTCTTCGAGGCCTTCGGCGTCGGTCGCGAACCAGCGGGGGCGGCTGCGGAAACGCTCGAGGTGGTGCATCGCCGCGATGCGGTCGTACTCGGCGTCGTGGGTGAGGCCGAAGCCGTCGTAGCCGTGGCGTGCCATGACCCAGAGGGCGGCCTTGTCGCCGTCGTAGACCTTCGCCCAGCGGGCTCGCTCGCCCGGCTCGCCCTGTGCGTGCTCCATGCCGGGGATCTGCTGGGCGGCGAAGAAGTCGGCGATCGATTCGACCTTGACGCCGACGCTCATGCGGTCGCTCTCGGTGAGCAGGACGTCGGGGAAGAGGCCGAGGCGCTGCTCGAAGGCGACGTGGATGTCGCTGTCGACGAACTCGGTGGTCTTGGGTGTGAAGCCGGCCTTCTCGAGGCGTTCGCGGGTCTCGGGCGTGTCGGGGGTGAGGATGACGCCGACCCAGTCCTTGAAGCGGGTGGCGGTTTCCTTGTGCATGCGCGCGGCGAGGGTGGCGGCCTGCGGGCAGCGGCTCATGAAGGTGGTGAGGAGGTCGTCGACGAAGGCTTCGGCGTCGGGCTGGGGCTTCCAGTTCCAGTTGTCGCCCGTGGGGTCGAGGTTGCCGCCGTTCGCGGAAGGCGTGGTCGTCTCGGTCATGGCTGGTCCTCCGCGGAGCCCCCTGCGCCACCGCGCCGCTCCGGTCATTCATTGTTACGCGCGTGCGGCGGGGGAGGCGAGGGCGGCTCCGATCAGCGTCAGGTCTGTCGATCCGCGTCGATCCGCTTGCGGGCGTAGGCGAGGCGGCGGGCGTCGTGCTCCGGAAGGCCGGCGGCGATTGCTTCGTAGTGCTCGATGACGGCTGCGAAGTCCTTTCGCTCCCAGGCGACGCGCGCTTTGTTCACGTGGTTGTGATATTGGGCCCACCACGTCAGATCATCGCATGTTCGATCCGCGTCGTCGAACGCTTTCGCGAGAGCGGGCGACCGGGGTTCCGTCAGGACACTAAGCAGCTTGCCCTCGAGAGCGTCGCAGATCGACTCCAGCGCGGCGCGGCAGGTTTCAGGCGGACGCGCGAATAGGGCGGGCGGGACGCCGAAGGCGCCCGACATGTCTCGTATCAGGTCTTGCCAAGCGATCGCACGTCCGTCTTGAGATCGGGTGAATCTCACCGATAGTTCGCCCGAAATTGGGTCCTCGGCGAGGGCGAGCATCACGCCTGCTTTGGCAAAGCTGACGATCGAGGCGGTCGCGAGTTCATTGCGCCAGCCGTGCCTCGTGAGCAGAGGAGTGAGTCGAGCGGCACACGCGGTCGCGAGGTCAGCCGTCACCGACGGTGATTCCCACGTACTTCCTACGCCTGATCTCGGCGGCGCCGAGTTGGCCGCAGGCGCCCATCATCGCGCGGCCCTTGGTGCGCCGGCGTTTGACGAAGAGGCCGTCGTCGGTGAGCCAGGACATGAACTGGTCGACGCTCTCTTCGGTCGGAGCGGGCCAGGGGGAGTCGCGGCGAGGGTTGTAGGGGATGACGTTGACGAGGCCGACGGGGCTCTTGCCCGTGCGGCCCGCGGTCGGCTTGGTGAAGGGCTCGAGGTAGGCGGCGAGCTGGCGGGCGTGTTCGCGGTCGTCGTTGACGCCCGGGATGACGACGTACTCGAAGCAGATCTTGCGGTGGCTGCCGCGTCGAAAGTTGAGCAGGGCGTCGCGGAGTTCGGCCATGTCCCACTTGCGGTTGATGGGCATGAGGTCGTCGCGGACGTCGTCGTTGGGGGCGTTGACGGAGACGGCGAGGCCGAGGCGCCGCCAGCCCTCGCGTTTGACGACCTCGTCGAGCTTGCGGAGGCCGTCGACGCGCCCGACGGTGGAGATCGTGATGCGGCTCATGGCGACGCCCGCGCCGTTGTGGTCGGTGAGGGCGGCGATGGCGCGGATGACCTCGTCGATGTTGTCGAGGGGCTCACCCATACCCATGAAGACGATGTTGTCGATGCGGGCGTTCTTGAGGTGCGTCGCGGCCCACCATTGGCCGACGATCTCCTCGGCGGTGAGGGATCGCACGAGGCCCATCTGGGCGGTCTCGCAGAAGCGGCAGCCCATCGCGCAGCCAACCTGACTGGAGACGCAGAGCGTGTGGGTGTGCGTGCCGGTGCGGCCGCGCATGGGGATGATGACGGATTCGGTTGTGAGCGGGGGACTGGGGATCGGCGATCGGCCATCGTGGTGTTGGGCATCGGGCGTCCCCGGTCGCCGGTCGCCGATCCCCGGTCCCTTCAGTTCCTGCAGGAACTTCGTCGTGACGCCCTCGGCGACTTCTTCGGAGAGTTCGCGGACGATGGGGGCAATGCTGACGCGGGCGATGATGCGGCCGCGGTCGGCGAAGGCTTCGAGCTTGCCGTCTCGGAAGATCTCCCGGTAAGCGCGTTCGGCCTGACCCGGACCGAAGCCGCGTTCGCGGGCGGCGGCGGTGAACGCTTCGAGCGTCATGCCGAGGGGGTCGAGGGGGGTTGGCGCAGCGGACTCGGGCACGCGGGATGGTAGAGGGCGATGGAAGTGGCCGCGGGTCAGCGGTCGCTCGCCACGCGGCGGGTCAGGTCGGCGAGCCGTCCCTCGCTCTTTGTCACGCGTTCGTGGCCCTCGCCGAAGACGCCGACGAGCACGGCGTGGCTTTCTTCGAGTTCGCGTCTGGCCTGGTCATAGCGACCAAGTTCGGTGAGGCAGGCGCCGTAGTTGTTGCGGAAGAGGGCGGTGTAGACGTGGTCGTCGGGGAGCTGCTCGCGGCAGAGCTCGAGGAGGCGGTCGAAGAGCTGTTCGGCTTCCTCAGGCTGGCCCTGGGTCATGAGGAGCATGCCGAGGTTGTTGTAGATGCTCCAGGTCTCGGGATCGCGGCCGCCCGAGACGCTTTCGCGGAGGGCGATGACCTCGCGGTACATCGCGGCGGCCTCGTCGATGCGTCCGCGGTCCTCCAGGAGGTAGGCGAGGTTGCCCATCATGACGAGGGACTTGGCGTGCTCGGGGCCGAGCGTCTCGCGGTAGCCGGCGAGGGCGGCGCGGGTGAGTCGTTCGGCCTCGTCGAGTTCGCCGAGGCGGATCAGCGCGACGGCGAGGTTGCCCATCGAGGTGAGCGTGCCGGGGTGTTCGTCGCCCAGGACGCGCCGGCGGCCTTCGAGGACGAGGCGGAGTTGCTCGGCGGCTTCGGCGTCGTTGCCCATCTTCTGGACGACCCCCGCGAGCATGGAACGGGCGACAAGGGTTTGCGGATGATCGGCGCCGAAGATCGTCTCGCGACGTTCGGCGACCTCCTCGAATCGCTGCTTGGCTTCGTCGTAGTTGCCCATGGCGGTGAGGGCGCCGGCGTAGTTGTGCATGAGCACGAGCGCCTCGGGGCTGTCGGCGCCGCCCTCGCGACGGAGGTCGGCGAGCGCCTGCTCCCACGCTTCGAGGGCGCGGGTCGGTTCACCTCGCTCGTGGTAGATGCGCGCGATGTCTCCCCGCGCGATCGCGGCCTCGACGGAGTCGACGCCTTCAGTGCGCTCGAGGCGGTCGATGACGGAGAGCAGGATCTCCTCGGCCTCGTCGTGGCGCCCGAGTTCGATGAGCGTCCACGCGAGCGAGCGGTCGGCGTCGGCGGTCGAGGGGTCGGCGACGCCGAAGGCGGCTTCGTGCGCTTCGACGGAGGCGCGGGCGTGGGTTTCGGAATCGTCGAGGAGGCCGAGGCCGCGGTAGGTGTTGGCGAGGGTGAGTTCGACGGCGGCGCGGACACCCGGGCGGTCGGCGAGGCCTGCGCCGACGTCGCGAGCGGCCTGATCGAGGACTTCGCGGACGGTGACGGTTTCGCCCATCGCCTGCTCAGGGTCGGCGGAGGCGAGCATGGAGGTGAGGAAGCCGTTGACGGCGGTGGCACGCTCGGCTTCTTCGCGGGCGCGTGCCCATCCCGCGGTGGCTTCGGCGGCCTGCCACGCGACGCCCACGACGCCGCCGACAGCGAGCACGACGGCGGCGCCCATCGCGGCGACGAGGCCCTTGTTCCGCTGGGCGAAGCGCAGGGTGACGTAGCCCGGCGTCTTTCCGACCGCGCCGACGGGTCGGGTCTCGAGGAAGCGGCGGAGGTCATCGGCGAGCGAGGCGGCAGAGGGGTAGCGGTCGTCGGCGACGGGCGCGAGGGCCTTGCGGATGATCGCGTCGAGGTCGCGGGGGAGGCCGCGGGTGATGGCGCGCGGCGCTCTGGCGAGGCCCGCTGAGACGACGGCGGTGGCCTCTTCCATCGTGACGCCGCGGAGGTCGTGGGGGAGTTTGCCCGTGGCGAGTTGGTGAAGAATGACGCCGAGTGCGTAGACGTCGGATCGCGTGTCGGCGTCGGGGCTCGCGGCGAGCTGCTCGGGGCTCATGTAGGGGAGCGTGCCGGCGCGGTCGGCGGGTCCTTCGGCGTCGATGGCGCGGGCGACGCCGAAGTCGAGGACCTTCACGCGCCCGCTGTCCTCAACGAGGATGTTGGAGGGCTTGAGGTCGCGGTGGATAACGCCTCGCTGGTGGGCGTGCTCGACGGCCTGCGCCGCGTCGATGACGAGGGCGACGTTCTCGCGAAGGGAGCGGTCCTCCGCGGCCTCGTCGAGCGCGCGGCCCTGCACGAGTTCCATCGCGAAGAATGGGCAGGTGGCGCCGTCGATCTCGGCCGAGCCCGCGTGATGGATGGCGGCGATGCCGGGGTGCTTGAGCTTGGCGAGGACGGCGGTCTCGTGCTCGAAGCGGTCGCGAGCGGCAGCGCTCATCCGCGCGGGGTTGATGACCTTGAGGGCGATGCGTCGTTTGGGGCTGGGCTGTTCGGCGAGGTAAACGACGCCCATGGCGCCCGCGCCGAGGCGTTCGAGGACGCGGTAGTCGCCGATCGATTCGGGCATGGGTCCGACGGCGCCCGGGGCGATTGGGGCGACGGGGGTCTGGCCGGCCTGCGTGGCCGTGGCGTCGCACGAGAGGAGCGATTCGACGCTCTGGCGGAGGGAGGTGTCGCCGTTGCAGGAGGAGCGGAGGAAGGCCTCGCGGTCGGCAAGGTTCATCCGCATGGCGCGTCGCGCGATCTCGTGTGGGCTGGCGGGCATGGGTCGATTGGACCACGCCGGTCGGCTCGGGGCAACCTGTATAAAGATAGTGTGTGCAGTAAGTTAGCGAAAACTGACCGCTTGGGGCGGTCGGTCGGGCGGTCAGGGGGGATCGATGGGCCAGCCGAGGGCAAGGAGGACTCGGATGGCCTCGGGCTGGGGGTAAAGGGTTCGCCGTTTGCGGCCCTGTCTCAGGATGAGCTTGTACGGGTAGAGAATGTTCTTCTGTGGCTTGAGTTCGACGGAGGCAGAATCGCGCCGGAATCGTGTTTCGTGCCAGAACCAAGAATGCACGATCTCTTCACGTGTGGCGAGGCAGTCGGTGAGGAAGGGCGGCGTGAGACCGGAAACGAATACGCCCATGATGGCTGTGGTCGTAGTTAGAGGGAACAGCGGGTTCCATGCGGTCAGGTCGGAATACAGGAGCAACGGAAGCGCAAGGAGACCGACGAAGACACCGTAGAGCCGGGCCCAGGACGGTGTTGTCTTCCACGTTCGGCGGATGCGGTAGATCTCGCCCGGCGCGATATCCGGGGGCGGTTGCTTCGGGCGGGCGAAGACTCGTTCGGCGATGGGGTATGCGAGGATGAGCACGACGCCGGCGACGCCAGCGGCGGCGAGTGGGAAGGCGAGGTCGGAAAGCGTCATGCGCGAGATTCGTTCTCGTCGATCCACCCCAGCGCCCGCAGCGTCGAAACCCCGTGATCATCGAGCGCCAGGCGGCGGGTCGTGCCGTCGGTGGCCGTGAGTTCGAGGCGGTAGGGCCTGATGCGGTTGCGGAGCGTGCGGATGCGCGCGGTCGTGGTCGGTCGCTCGAAGATGATCTCGCCGCGCGGGTCGAAGAAGCGGATCTCGGCGGTGGTGGCGAGGCAGTCGGTGATCCAGCTCGGCATGAGCCCGCCGATCTCCATGCCGAAGCCGATCATCAGCGGGCCGAAGAGGACCATCCAGGCGAGGTCGCCGCGGAAGGACGCCTCGTAGAAGCCGACGGCGCCGATCACGACCCCCGAGAAGATCTCGACGGCGCCGAGGGCGCGGGCGGCCCGGGTCGTGTGCTCTCTCGTCCGGCGGACGCGGTACCACTCGTCGGGGGCGATCTCGCCGGCGGGCGTCGCGAGTGGGAGCGTGGGGCGGCGCCAGCGGAGCAGCGCGAGGGCCATCAGGATCGCGAGGATGAAGCCGATCGGGGCGAGGATGGAGGGATTGGCGAACACGGCGGCGGGGCTTCCTCTCGCGTCGGCGTCGGATCGAAGCCTACCACGCCCGCGGGGCGCTCTCCCTCTCTACCATCGAACGAACCACCGATCACGAGAGAGCTATCCCATGACGACGACCGCAACATCCGCCTGGCTGAAGGTCAAAGACGCCCTCGGGGCCTCGCCCGGGACGACCGCCACGCTCAAGGGCTGGGTCCGCACACGGCGTGACTCGAAGGCGGGTCTGAGCTTCATCGCGCTGCACGACGGGACGTGCCACGACGCGATCCAGATCGTCGCGAAGAACGACCTGCCGAACTACGAGGCGGAGATCGCCCACCTGACCACGGGCTGCGCGATCGAGGCCGAGGGCGAGCTCGTCGAGAGTCAGGGCAAGGGCCAGGGGCTCGAGATGCAGGCGAGCGACGTGCGCGTCGTCGGTTGGGTCGAGGACCCGGATACGTACCCCGTGCCGATGAAGCGTCACACCATGGAGTACCTGCGCGAGCAGGCCCACCTCCGCGTGCGGACGAACACGCTCGGCGCCGTCGCCCGGGTTCGCCACGCGCTGGCCATGGGCGTGCACCGGTTCTTCGACGAGCGGGACTTCTACTACGTCCACACGCCGATCATCACCGGATCGGACTGCGAAGGCGCGGGTGAGATGTTCCGGGTGTCGACGCTTGACGCCGTGAACCCGCCGAAGACGCCCGAGGGCGGGATCGACTACGGGCAGGACTTCTTCGGGCGCGACGCCAACCTGACCGTCTCCGGGCAGCTCAACGTCGAGACCTACTGCTCGGCGCTGTCACGGGTCTACACGTTCGGGCCGACCTTCCGCGCGGAGAACTCGAACACGAGCCGTCACCTCGCCGAGTTCTGGATGATCGAGCCGGAGATCGCGTTCGCGGACCTCGCCGATGACGCGAGGCTCGCGGAGGAGATGCTCAAGTTCCTTTTCGACGACGTGCTGACGCGACGCGCGGACGACATGGCGTTCTTCGATCAGCGGATCGAGAACGGGCTGATCGACAAGCTCCGACATGTGATCGACAGCCCGTTCCGCGTGCTTCCTTACACGGAAGCCATCAGCATCCTCAAGAACGCGAAAAAGAGCTTCGAGTACCCGGTGGAGTGGGGGCTCGACATGCAGTCCGAGCACGAGCGGTACCTGACCGAGGAGTACTTCAAGCAGCCGCTCGTCGTCATCAACTACCCGAAGAAGATCAAGGCGTTCTACATGCGCCTGAACGACGAGGGGACGGACGGGGCGCCCGAGCCGACGGTCGCGGCGATGGACGTGCTGGCGCCGGGCATAGGCGAGATCATCGGCGGCTCGCAGCGCGAGGAGCGGCTCGACGTCCTCGATATGCGTCTCGGCGAGATGGGGCTGAACAAGGACGACTATTGGTGGTACCGCGACCTGCGGCGCTACGGCACGGTCCCCCACGCGGGCTTCGGGCTCGGGTTCGAGCGGCTCATCCAGTTCTGCACGGGGATGCAGAACATCCGCGACGTGATCCCTTTCCCGCGGGCGCCGCGCCAGTGTGAGTTCTGATCGCGGGCTACTCCCCCGCCCCCAGCAACACCGGCCGCCCGCTCACGCCGAGCCACTTCGGCTGACCGCCGCCCGCGGCAAAATCACGTTCGAACGCGCGGATGTCGTCCTGGTCGATTCGGCCGTCGAGGTTGTAGTCGCCCGTGTAGAACGTGACGGGGCCATAGCGAGCGCCGCGGCCGTATTCGGTCAGGAAGAGGGCCCGGTCGGCCTCGGTCAGCTTGCCGTCGGCGTTGAAGTCGGCGGGCATGGTCACCTCGCCGAATCCGCAGACGCGGTTGAAATAGCGATAGCCGCCCTCGTGGCCCGCGACCCACTTACCGTTTCGGACGATACTCGCGACCTGCTCGATCGAGTCGATGTTGTCGTTGAAGATCCAAACGCCGACGCTCGTGTCTGAAGCGTCGATCGGCTCGTAGAGGCCGACGCGACCGGCGCGATACATCGGGTTCCGGCTCGCGCCGATCCAGGGGACCGAGGCGGATGGCCATGAGCCGTCCGCGGAGAGGAGCACGCCGCCGACCTCAGCGCCGACGTACATCCGCTCCCCGTTGGGGCGTAGCAGGTCGTCGCTCTCGTTGAGCCACGCCCACATCGGGTGTCCGCGCTGGCCGATGTCGATCCAGACCACGCTCACCCCGACGTCGAGCCACGGGCGGATGTGCCTGAGAACCGCCTCGCGATGGTTCGGGTTCGCAGGGTCGGGCTCCCGCGGCGTTCCGTCGAGACGGATGTATACCTCAAGCGAGAGATCGGGGTGTCTGGTCGCCCAGTCGCCGACGCCGCGGCGATAGCCCTCCTGCTGCTCCGCCGTCATCTCGGTCCATTCGATCGTCAGATCGCCAGTCGCGCGATTGAGGACGATCCGTCGTACGCCCCGCTCGTACCAGTGGTCGAGCTTCTCGCGTTCGAAGCGGTCGAAGCCGTCAGCTACGCCGTTGCCGTCTTCGTCGGCCACCGTGTTGAGGTAGTAGCGTGTCTTCCATCGCGGACCGTTCTGCATGTTGAGAACGATGGCGGGGCGATGTGCGATCGCGTTGATCCAGTCGCGTGTTGGATTCGAGGGGTCGGAGCGGTTCGGCGTCGATGCTCGCTGTGTCGTTGAGGTGGTTGGGGCGTCGGCGGTCGGCGCGTACGACGGCCCGGTCGAAACGGGCGCGAGACAGCCCGCGATGCACGACGTCATCGCGCACACCGCGCCCGCGAGCCAGCACGAACTCATACCGTCGTCGCCCTCGTGCGGACGTTGTCGAGCACGTTCATGAAGTTGATGTACCCGTCGTAGGGCGAGTCGTACGGACTGAAGTACTTGTGGACGTCGCCGTCGGCCCAGAACTTCGTGCACATGTAGTAGAAGTGATCGCTCGTGGTGAGCTTGCGCCAGTCCTCGAGGAGGTAGGTCGCGGCCTCGACGCGCTTCTGGTCGCCCGAGCCCTTGGCCTCGATGAACCGGTCCTTGACGGTCTTCTCGAGACGGAAGATTTCCTCGAGCGCGTTCCACTGCATTGCGTTGCCGCGCCAGGCCGTCAGGTCACGCTCGGTGTCGGCCCAGGAGATGTACTCGGGGACGTCGTACTCGCCGACGGAGTCGAAGTGTGTGAACGCCTCGGTCGGCGTGATGAAGTGGTTCTCGGTGGTGCCGTCTGACTTCTTGGCGACGTCGAAGACCGCCTCGGGGAGCTTGTCGAGGAACTGGAAGATCCCGGTGTCCGCCCACTGGTGCTCGCCGAAGGTCTCGTAGTCCATGAACAGGTTGCAGATGTAGCCGTTGCCGTTGATCTGGTGGACCCACTCGGCGAACTTCTCGGCGCTGAGCGGCCACTCGTTCCAGCCGCGGTTGCTGAAGCGGAACGCGATGTCGTCGCTGAGCTGGTAGTTCTTGAGCAGCAGCCCGAACGGCTTCTCGCGTCCCTCGCGGAAGACCGGGTCATAGGCCGGCGGCGTGTAGACGTAGTTGGGGCTCCGATAACCGAGGTGGCGGTCGACGCCCTCGCACAACGCGCCGAGGAAACGCGGGGCGCCGTCGGCGGACCGCATCGCGGCGAGCTTGTGGGCGAGCTCGTTGGAATAGATGAGCTCGGTGTTGCGGAAGACGCGCGGCGTCTGGCCGAAGAGGTGCTGGATCTTCTTCGTGTGCATCTCGACCTGTTCCTCGAACTCCTCGCGGGAGTAGAGGAAGCTCAGGGAGTGAAAGTAGGTCTCGCCGACGAACTCGCAGCATCCTGTCTCAGCGAGCTGCACGAACAGGTCGATCACGTCGGGGCAGTACTTCTCGAACTGGTCGAGCACCGTGCCGGTGATCGCGTAGCTGACGCGGAAGTTGCCGCCGTGTCGGCGGACGAGATCGAGGATCAGGGAGGTCGCGGGGCGGTAGCACTTCTCCGCGACCTTGCGGCAGATGGCGCCGTTCTTCTCGTCCTCGAAGTAGAACGGATCGGTGTCGAAGACGCTGTAGCGCCGCAGCCGGTGGGGCTGATGCACCTGGAAGTAAAACACGACGGAGGCCATCGTTTCTCCTTTCCGGCCACGAGCGTAGCCCGAAGAACAGGCCCCACTCATTGTGCCAGAATCGGTCCGATGGGTCCAGTGAGGATGAGTTTAAGTCCTCACGGAAGTGAGTGCGCCGACAGCGATCGGCGCGAGCACCATCGCCGGAATGAAAACGCCGACGCCCGCCGGCATGCCCGGGAACGAGGCCGACGAACCGACCACGCCGCCGATGAGGGCCGTCGTCACAACGGGCAACGCCTTGAGGATCCGCGGCAGGATGCCCGTGGGCGTGCGCGAGAGGAAGAACGGGACCGCGAGCCCGATCGCGAGCAGGTTGCAGAGCATGACGCTGAAGCGCCCCCAGCGGATCCGTTCGAGTCGCGCCCGGACCTGTGGGTCCATCATCTCGGGTCGCCCGAGCATCGCGGTGACCTGGCCGAATCCGAGGGCCTGCTCGAACGCCCGATATTGATTCATGGTGATCCGCGCGGGGTCGATCGAGGTCTCGACGCGACGGACCGGCTCCGGCGCGACCCGCCCGCTCGTTCCCTCGGCGACGTACCGCGGTTCGGCGTAACCGCCTTCGAGATCCCAGCCGCCGTCGTTCCACGTAGCGGTGGTGGCGCGGACAACCCGCTCCGCCCGCCCGTCCGGGCCGCGATCGAACACAAACAGCCCGCGGAGCCGCTGCTCGGCCGCGTCGAAGGACTCGGCCCGCATCACCAGCCCCTGCCCGTCCGCGGTCAGGGAGACCGGAATCTCTCGATGTGCGGGCCTGCCCGCGGCGCCATGGTCACGCACCAAGAGCGGAGCGATCCGCGGGATCACCAACTCCTGATTCACCGCCTGCAAGGTCGTCAGACCCAGCGCGACGATGAGGATCGGTCTCGCAGCCCGGAAGACGCTTTGGCCCGCCGCGAGCATGGCGAGAAGCTCGCGATGGCGGACGAGTTGCACGCAAGTGAACCCCATCGCGCCGACCATGATCATGCCAAGCATGAAGTTCACAAGCTGCAGGAGCCGCGGCCACCAGAGGTCGGCGACGATCAGGACCAGCACGACCGTGCCGCGGATCCCACCGCCCTCGCCGTCGGCCGACTCGAGAAGCTGATCGGCGCTGCGTTGGAAGCGGTCCAGATTGATCGACACATCGATCGCGACCACGAAGCCGGAGAGCATCAGCGTCAGCGCGGCGACGTTCACGATGAACTGCCTCGCGATGTATCGGTCGAGCAAACTCATCTCAACCTGCAGTTTACGGCCTCAGACGCAGCCCGCCCGCCGGGCCGGTCCGTGGGCCCTCGCCCGTTCGGAAAAGGGCGATCGCCATCGCCGACCCCAGCATGGCCGCGACCACGACGTCGCTGAGGAAGTGGGCCCCCGCAAGGCGGCGCGCCCCGCCGCACCCCGCGGCAAGGAGCCACATCGGCCACCTGACAGCAGGCCAGAGCAGCCCGACCATGACCGCGCCGCCGAACGCGGTCGCCGTGTGGCCGCTCGGCAGGCCGATGCCCGATCCGCTCAGCGTGTCCTCCCAGATCGGGCGGAACGCGTACAGCCCGTCCGCGGCCTCGGGGCGGAGGCGGCGACAGAGCGGTTTGAGCATCGCTGCGAGCAGGCCCGCGAGGGCGGGGCTCAGGGCGATCAGCCCTGCGCGATGATGGGCAGGAGTCCGCCCCGCGCGTCGGTCGAGCAGCCAGACGACAATCCCGACCGTGATCCAGGTCGGCAGGTATCCGATTTGACGGAGAGCCTGATACCACTCGGCCTCCTCCGCCCCGGGCGCTCGTCCGATCCGCCAGACGGCGAGGTCGAACACCATTGCAAGCACGGCGATCGCGGTCAGCCCCGCCACGCGGGGCGGGCGGGTGGTCAGGAGCCGCGGGGGATGGGTGACGCCGACACGTTCGTTCATGGCGAATGCCCCGGAAAGCCGTGATAGCCGGAGCCGTGCCAGGTCGAGCGGTCTTCCTTCGGTTCCGCGGGGAGGGCGCCGATGTCCTCGACCTCGTCGAAAGCGATCCGCCAGTCGGCGTTCCAGCCGCCGAACAGCACGGCGGGGCGACCCCGGAGCCGTTCGTTCACTTCGGCGCGTGTCACGTCGGTGTCCTCCCACACGTCAAACTGCGAGCGACGCCCGTCGCCCATGTGGCTGCTCACGGCGTAGACCCGCGGATGACCCGGGAGGTAGAACGAGAGCAGGCTCGCCCGCCCGTAGTGCACCGTCATGTAGAAGGGTTCGAGCCCGGTCTGTTCGCGCAGGACCTCGGCCTCGGCCGCGGCCTGGGTCGCGAGGTCACGGGCGCCCGAGACGCGCATGGTTGGGATGCCCACCCCCTCGAACACGCGTCCACCGAAGCCGACGATCACCGGCGCGGCTGTCAGGAGGACCAGCGTGTACATCGCGAGGTTCCATACGAACTTCACGCCGCCGTCGTTGCGGCTGAAGCCGTCGACCGCCGCCCAGGCACAAACCGGGGCGAGCGAGATGAACGACGCGAGCGCCCAGTTCGCTTCAACGCGGGTGAAGAACGTTACGAGGAAATAGAGGATCGCGACGGGGGCGGCGCAGCAATAGAGAAAGACGGGCCCTGCCTGCGCCCACTGCCCGGGGCGTTCGCGGGACGCGATGCGGAAGTTTCGGAGCGCCTGCATCGCGAGCAGGAACACACCGCCCGCGACCGCGAAGCAGAGGAGGAGGTATTCGAGCGTCCACATCGGCTCGTAGTCCCACCCGGGCTTGCGGTTGCGCGCCACATCCCCGCCAGCGACGCCGAGGTGCCCGAGCAGGTGGCGGGCGGTCGCCCAGTCGTGGTCAGCGTTCCAGAGCACGATCGGTACGAATCCAAGAAGGGCGAACACCACACCGAGGACCACCCAGAGCGGTCCCGCGACGCGGAGGCTCCGGCGGCGGATGATCACGAAGAGGATCAGCCCCGGGATGAGCAGGGCCATCGTGTACTTGAAGAGGAATCCAGCCGAGAGCGCGAGACCGAGGGCAGGCCAGGCGAGCCGGGAGCCTCGTCCGAGCGCGAGCCACCCCGCGAGACACGCGATCGCCCAGCATGCGAGGTACGGCCCATCGATCGTCATGAGCAGCGCGGTGACGATGGTGCCGGGCATCGACTGATACGCGAGCGCCGCGAGCACGGCCATGCGACGGTCACGGAAGATATTCTGCGCGAGCAGCCCGACCGCGAACGCGCCGATCGCGCAGAACACAGTCGCCGGGGCGCGGACGCCGAATTCGGTATCGCCGAACAGCGACGTTGACGCGGCGATCGTCCAGGCGACGCCCGGGCCCTTGCTGTAATACGACCAGTCGAGCGAACGCGACCAGTCCCAGTAATGGGCCTCGTCCTCGGTGAGCGTGAAGGGGCTGAGCTGCGCGAGGTAGAGCAGGCGGAGCAGAGCGAGGCCGAACGTCACGGCATAGAGCACCCACGGCGCCGCGGTCCAGCCGAACACGCGCCGTTCCGCCGCTGGACCCGTCGCCTCGAGGGCGGTCGGCGTCTCGGCCACTCGATCAGCCAAGGAACGAGCGGATCCGCTCGCGGAACGTGTACTCGGTCAGGTCGCTGAGCTCGCCCGCGTCGAAGAAGCAGCCCCCCGAATCGGGATCGACCTCGAACTCGACGTGCTTCTGCTCGGGGTCGTTGACGACCATCATCTCAACGCCTGTTCGCGGACTCTTGAGCGTGCCGCGTTGGTTGCGGCGGTAGGACGGATCGCCGCCGCGCTTGTCGAGCTGACGGAGCAATCCCTTGTTCTTGGCGTCGAGGAGGGCGAGCTGGGCGAGCTCGCCGCGGTCGAGCCAGATGGCGCCGCTCTTCGGACAACGATCGATCTTCACGTTGCCGACCTGGAGCTTCTCCATCGGCTCGCCCGTGAGCGGGCTCATGATGATCGGATCGTCGTCGGTCGCCTCCACGGTCTGGATGTCGGTCTGTTCGGCCATGAGAGCCAAGCATACCGTCCCCGCGATGCCGAACGGAACCGATCTGACGTGGTTCGACGCCCACCTCGACCTCGCGTACCTCGCCGAGATGGGGCGCGACATGCACGCCGAGCTCGACGATTGTCGCGGCAAGCTCCTGCCGGCGGCCGTCACGCTCCCCGCGATGGCGAAGGGCGCCGTGACGGATTGCCTCGCCACCGTCTTCACCGAGCCGCTCGAGGCAGGCGGCGATCCGTCCGGCTCGACGGCCGGCGCCGAAGCGGCCGCGTATCCCGCGGGCGACGCTCTCGCGGCCCGTCGGGCCGGTTTGCGACAACTCAAGCTCTATCAGGCGTGGCGTGGCGCGGGAGCCGTTCGTTCACTCGGCGACGAGGGCGCGGGACCGCTCCGGCTGGGCGTTCTGGTCGAGAACGCCGATCCGATCGAGAGCCCTGAGTACCTCGATGAGTGGGTCGAGGGTGGCGTGGTCGCGGTCGGTCTCACTTGGGTCCGCCGCGGGCGGTACGCGAGCGGGAACGGCGTGCCGTCGACCGACCCCGATTCGGGGCTGACCGAAGCGGGGCGCGATCTGGTCCGGGCGCTCGACGAGGCGGGCGTGGTCCACGACCTGAGCCACCTCAACGATCGATCGCTCGAAGACGTGCTCTCGTGCGCACAGGGACGCGTGATCGCGAGCCACTCGAACGCACGGGCGCTGCTCGGAGGCGAGAACCAGCGGCACCTGACCGACACGACGATCGCGGAGATCGCGCGTCGCGGGGGCGTCATCGGCGTGAACCTCTATGGGGGGTTCCTGACGACCGAGGACCGGCGGGCGACGATCGACGACGTCGTGCGCCAGATCGTGCACATCTGCGATGTCGTGGGCGACCGTCGCCACATCGGTCTTGGCAGCGATATGGATGGCGGATTCAGCGCCGACAAGCTGCCCGAGGGCTTGGATCGCCCTGATCGGCTCACGCGCCTGGCCGAGGCGCTCGGCGAGGCTGGCTGGGCCGATCAGGACGTCGCGGGATTCGCCAACGGAAACTGGTCTCGGTTCTGGGCCGAGACCCGGGCTGGCGCCTCGGCTGTTCAGTCCGAGTGAGCGTCTGCGACCGCGGCGACGGGCTCGTTGCAGACAAGGCACCAGTAGCTCACGACGCCGCGTCGCTCGGCTTGGGCGTGTTGCTCCACGGGCGTCGACGCCGCGGTGAGTTGCTG
>PAKY01000120.1 GCA_002706885.1 Phycisphaerae bacterium | reverse complement strand
TTGCCGCGCCGGCGCCGTCGCTCGAACGCGTCGAGCCCAGCGAGAAACTCCGGAATCTGGTGGTTCGGGCCGTTCTGGACGCGATCGCGGCTGAGGCCGAGGAAGCGGATCTTGCGCGACCGGCGGCGACGCCGCGGAAGCGTCGTCATGTCGCGTCGGCGTCGCCTTCGCGGAGCGTGCGCGGTCGTCGGGTGCATCCGATGTGGCGGGCGGCGACGCTCGGTCTGTGCGTGGCGTTGGTCGGCGCGGGCGTCCTGCTCGCGCAGACACAGCGGTACGTCGCGGGGATCGAGAATTCGGCCTCGCTTTCTGAGTTGATCGACGCGTTTGGCAGCACGCACGTCGAGTCGATGCTGTTCGAAGACGGTGTCCGTCGTGTGACGTTCGTTTCGACCGATGGCGCGACCGAAGCTTGCAGGGGCTCGCTGTGGATTTCGGAGATGAACGGGTCGGCGCTGCTGTTTACGTCGCGTCTGCCCGATGAGCCGAACGTTCGTTATCGGGTCGCGATGCTCGACGCGAACGCCCGTCCCGCGAAGGCTTCGCTCGCGAATTTCGAGACCTCGGGGGTGATCAGCAGGATTTCGCTCCCGAGCGGTTCGCTCCCCGCGACGGGCTCGATCGCGGTCGTTCAGATCGCGAACGGTGTTGAAACGGTCATTATGACCGCGTCGCTCGCCTAATCGGGCGTTGTCAGTCCGGGTCGTCTGTCGTAACAGGAAAAATACGTTTGTTCGGGAAACCTGTTCGGCGGGTCGCCGATATGCTGTGAACAGAGGACGATTGGTCCGGTTGTGTCCGCGCCCCGAAGTTGAGGCGTGCTGACGGTCAACCTACTGAAGACTGAGAAAGGCATGCATATGGCGCTGCTCGAAGGATCACTTATCGGCAAGGCCGCTGTCGCGCTCGTTGGACTCGCGGCGGGAAGCTTCGTGTCATATAACCTCGTGACGACGGGCTGTCCGCTCGGCACGGGCTGTGGTGGCGACGAGGCCGCGGCGGTTTCGACCGTTTCGGACGAGACCGCCGCCTCGGGCTGCTGCCCGTTGAGCGGCGCGTCGGCGACGACGGAGCTGGTCGCTCATGAGACCGAGTCGAGCTGCTGCAAGGACTCGGGCGCCGCGGCGATGGTGAACGTCGCCGACAAGGCCTCGGGTTGCTGCAAGGACGCGGGCGCTGCGCTGGTGAACGTTGCTGAGAAGTCTTCGGGCTGCTGCTCGGAGGCCGCCGAGGCCGCGTTCGTGAACGTTGCTGAGAAGGCTTCGGGTTGCTGCTCGGAGTCGGCCGAGGCCGCGATCGTCAAGGTTGCTGACACGACCGAGGCTTCGTGCGAGGGCGAGTGCCCGCTCGCGAAGGCGGCGCTTCAGACGGTCAGCGAGACCACCGAGGCGTGCAGCGGCAAGGCCGAGTGCGACGCCGAGACCGCCTGCGAGGGCAAGGAAGGCTGCGACGAGAGCGAGTGCGGCGACGAGTGCCCCGAGAAGGTTGCGATGGCGGACGACGCCGAGGTCGTGACGACCGGCGGCTGATCGCTCAGCGACCAGCGAATCGAATCAACGAGACCCCGTCGCTTGCCGGCGGGGTCTTTGTTTTTGCGGTCGATGCTTCGGGGTTGCGGTCGGGGAGACGTTCACCATCCGAAGTCCGGGGGTATGTTGTTGGGCATGCCGCCATTCTCGCTTCGTGCAGGTCAGATGGGCGTGGTGATCGATCCGGATCGATCGGGATGTGTGCTGGATCTGACGGTCGGCGGCGTTCCGGCGCTCGTTCGCGCGGGGCACGATCCGGACGTGGATGACGGCGCGATTGCGGTGCGCGGCGCGTTTGGCGGTCGTCCGCTCGGTCGGCTTCGCGTTGTGGAGCGATCGCCTGTGTCGTGCCGGCTCGTGGGGCGCGATCAGGAGGCGGGCGTGTCGTTCCTGGCGCGGAGCGAGGTGACGGCGGGGACGCTGCGGTACGAGTTGACGGCGGTCGGCTCGGCGAGTGTTGGTGAGCTCTCGCTGGCGGCGTGTGTCGCGGGGTGGGATCCGGTCAGCGGCGCCGTGATCGAGCGATCGGTCGAGGGAGAGGGTGTTCGGTTCTCGGCGGCGGGCGGCCTCGGCGTGGTTGTCGCCTTCGATGAAGGCGTCGCGGTGGATGTCGCGCGGGACGATCGCGGCGCGTGGGTGTTGACGGCGCGGTCCGCGGCGGGTGGTCGTTCCGAGTCGGTGGGGTTGACGATTCGCGTGGACGCCGCGGGCGAGCGGTGACGTTGAAGGGGGTTCGATGGCGACGTTCCTGTTGAAGACCGAGCCGGACGTGTTCAGCTATGGCGATCTCGTCTCGGCGAAGCGGGAGCCGTGGGACGGGGTGGCGAACCCGGCGGCGCAATCGCACATGCGGGCGATGCGCGAGGGGGACGAGGCGTTCATCTATCACACGGGGAACGAGCGTCGGATCGCGGGGCTTGCGAAGGTCGTGCGCGGCGCGTATCCCGATCCGGACTTCCCGGGGCTGACGTCGAAGGGTGATCCGAAGCGCGTGCTGGTGGACGTGGCTCCCCTGCGCGAGGCGACGACGACCTACACGCTTGCGGACGTGAAGGCGGACGAGCGGTTCAGGGAGTTTGCATTGGTGCGACAGTCGCGGTTGAGCGTGATGGCGGTGCCGGCGGCGCTTGCGAAGGTGATTCGGGCGAAGGCGGGGGTGTAGGGGGGGAGGAAGGCGCCGGGGACCGGGGACCGGGCATCGGGGACAAGGCCAAAGGCGCCAAGTACTCGGAATTCGGCACTCGGCATCCGGGACTCGGCACTCGGCACTCGGCAATTGGCGCGAGGAATTGGGGGCCGGGTGGTTGGGTAGCGGTGTTTAAGTTGGGTTGGTGGGGGTGTGGTTTGTGGCGGGCCGGACTGGGGACAGTCCGGCTCGGGTTTGCGCCCAAGGGGTGATCGGGGTGTCGTTAGTCGTGGTTGAGGCTGAAGCGGTCGGGGGCTTTGGCGTCGTTGAAGTGTTCGAGGATGTAGTCGAGGTTGCCTCGGCGGTAGAGGTCGATGAACGCTTCGGCGGCTTCGGGCCAGAAGTGCGTGCCGCTGCCGTTCTTGATCTCGATGATGGCCTGCTCGGCGGCTTCGGGTCCGACCTGTTCGCGGTAGGGGCGGAAGCTGGTGAGGGCGTCGAAGGTGTCGATGACGGCGAACTGCCGCGCGATCACGGGGATCTCGTCGGCCTTGACGCGGAAGGGATAGCCCTCGCCGTCCCAGCGTTCGTGGTGGTAGCGGACGAGGTCGAGGATGATTTCTTCCTCGACGTCCATGTCGATCATGCGGGCGTAGCCGGTGACGGCGTGCTGCTGGATGACCTCGAACTCGTCGGCGGTGAGGCGGTCGGGCTTCTGGAGGATGCCGTCGGGGATGTCGAGCTTGCCGATGTCATGCAGCGCGGCGCCTTGGGTGGCGAGGCGGATGGTTTCCTGGTCGGCGCCGGATTCTTCGAGGAGCGCGCGGAGGTAGAGGACGACCCTGTAGGTGTGGGCCGCCGTAGAGCGGTCCTTCACCTCGATGGCGCGAACGAGTTCTTCGAGTTTGTCCGGGGTCATGTGCTTGGAGAGCGTACTCGTCTGGTGTTGGCGATACCGGGGGGATCGTTTCAAGATCCGCGTGGTGGTCGTTTTCGGACGGGTGAAAGTGGGATTAGGTGGGGGGGGGAGAAGGCGCCGGGCGCCGGGCGCCGGGCACCGGGCTCCAGCCACGGGGGAGAAGGCAGAAGGCGGCATCCGCGCGTCGGGGGTGTGCCGTCGGTCAGGCGTTGTTGAAGCCTGGGACGGCGGCGGCGGCTTCGTCGGCGAGGTAGCTCGAGCGGACCATCGGGCCGCTGAAGACGCTCTTGAGGCCCGCTCGGAGTCCTTCGGTTTCGTAGTCCTTGAAGCGTTCTGGCGTGACCCAGCGGTGGATGGGGAGGTGGTTGCGGGTCGGCTGGAGGTACTGGCCGATGGTGAGGATGTCGCAGGCATCGCCGTTGACGGCCGTCTGCTCGACGAGCTCGTGCATGGCGCGGTCGATTTCCTCGTCGCGTTCACCGATGCCGACCATGAAGCTGGTCTTGGCGATGACGCCCTGTTCCTTCACGCGTCGGAGGACTTCGAGGCTCCGGTCGTACTTGGCGCTGGGGCGGACGGCGGGGTACATGCGCCGGACGGTCTCGAGGTTGTGGGCGATGATGTCGGGCTGCGCGTCGATGACCATCTGGAGGGCGGCCCAGTTGCCCATGAAGTCGGGGATGAGGACCTCGATCTTCATGTCGGGGCAGGCGTCGCGGGCGCGCATGATGGTTTCGGCCCAGATCCCGGCGCCGCCGTCGGAGAGTTCGTCGCGGTCGACGGAGGTGATGACGACGTGCTTGAGGCCCATGAGGGCGAGGCTCTCGGCGACGCGTCGGGGTTCGTCGCGGTCGTAGACGGGTGGGCGACCGCTCTTGACGTTGCAGAAGCCGCAGGAGCGGGTGCAGGTGTCGCCGAGGATCATGATTGTGGCGACGCCTCTGGCCCAGCATTCGCCCATGTTGGGGCAGGCTGCCTCTTCGCAGACGGTGAAGAGCTTGTGCTTGTCGATGTTGGCTTTGAGCGCGTTGAAGGCGGGTCCGCCCGGGACCTTGGCCTTGAGCCACTTGGGCTTCTTCTTCTGGGCGAGGTGGTGTGCGGGCTCGTCGCGGTTGTTGAGGACCATCGGCGTGAGGCTGACGGTCGGGCGAAAATTGCGCATCGGATCGCCGCCGAGCGGCTTTGGATGGCGTTCGAGGGTGCGGTTGATGGCTGCGCTGGTCATGCGCGGCGGGTTCTGGCCCGCGGGTGTCGGCGCGGTGGTCATCGCATGGATGCTACGCGCCGGATTGGATGAATCGATGTCCGCGTGGGATTGGGGAAGATCGGTTCAGGTTGTGGGGGGCTCGGACCGATCGAGAGCCAATAAAACTCGTGTTCTCGATGGCGCGAACCGCCTCGGGGCGTGAGTCGTCTATTGTGGCGTCCCCCGTTCATGATCGGATAGGCTTGCGGGGGCGATGGTTGAGGCGTCCGATTCGGGCGTCGGTGGGAGTCGAATCCCCGTGGCGTCCTTCATTGGTGGGGCGTCGAAGGAGCGGAATGGTGCGCTGGCATACGCATACACGAGAGGGCGCAGGTCGCCTGCGCGGGATGGGTGTCTCGGCTCGCGCCGCGGTCCTGGGGCTGATGGCGGTCTGCCTGAGCGGGTGCACGCACTGGGACTCGTTCTTCAACCCGTCGATCGTGGGGCGCTGGGAGCAGACGCCGACGGAGGTCCCCGTTCTCGAGCGGATCGCCGCGATCGAGGACGGCGAGGGCGATCTGATCGACTACACGGAGGTCTCGAGTGCGGATCTCGCGCCGCAGGTCGATGAGTATGTGATCGGGCCGGGCGACCAGCTCCAGCTCACGATCTGGGATCTCGAGGTGCCGGGGCAACCGTCGGTGCTGCCGCGCGTCGTGGACCCGAACGGTTACGTCGAGGTGCCGCAGATCGGTCGCGTGTTCATCGCGGGCCAGTCGGAGGCGGGGGCGAACGAGACCGTGAGCGAGGCGCTCGCGCCGATCCTTCAGAGTCCGCTGGTCTCGGTGCTGCTGACGCAGCGTCGAGCGTCGCGGTATCACCTCCAGGGCAACGTGCAGGCGCCCGGGGCGTACCCGATCCCGTCGGCCGACTTCCGTTTGCTCGAGGCGTTGATCATCGCGGGCGGCGTGAACGAGGCTTCGAGTGATTACGTCTACGTGATCCGGCAGGTGGCGCTTGATGATCGCCTCGACCCGAACCAGGGCGAGGGCACGGGCGGCCGCGTCGGGAGCGGCGGCCAGACGCCCGATGGGTCGGTCGCGGGCGAGGACCTGATCGACGTCATCGACGACCTGACCGGTGGTAGCGGGTCGAGCCGCGACAACATGCCGGACGTCGGCGGATCGCCGATGGATGACATGGACACCATGGAAGAGGAGGCGCCGGAGCCGGCGGTCGATCTGATCGACGATCCGACGGACGAGCCGAACGCGGGCGGCGCCACGGGGCGGACGAACGCGGGCGCGGGGCGTTGGGTGTTCCTCAACGGCGAGTGGACGCAGACGCCAGGGCGGATGGCTCCCGCGGGCGACGACGATGGTTCGTCGACGGGTGATCCGGTCGTGACGCAGCGCGTGGTGCGGGTGCCGGTGAAGCCGCTGATGACGGGCGACGCTCGGTACAACATCGTGGTTCGCGCGGGTGACGTGATCCGCGTTCCTCCGCCCGACGTGGGCAACGTGTATGTCGCGGGGCAGATCGCACGGCCCGGCGTGTATCAGCTTCCGCTGGTCGGGCGGGGCCTCACGCTGCAGCGTTTGATCGCGGCGGCGGGCGGCCTGAGCGTGATCGGCATTCCGGAGCGGGTCGATCTGACTCGTATGGTGGGCCCGGACCGTCAGGCAACCATCATGCTGAACCTCCGCGCGATCGCGGAGGGCACGCAGCCGGACGTGTTCATCAAGCCGGACGACATGATCAACGTGGGAACGAACTTCTGGGCGTTGCCGCTCGCGGTGATTCGTGGCGGGTTCCGGGCGTCGTACGGGTTCGGTTTCCTGTTGGACAGGAACTTCGGAAACGACGTATTCGGCGCCCCGCCCGTGAACCGGAACGGATTCGGCGGGCAGTAGCGGCGGCGTCGCGGGTCAGGGCGAACACGGGTTCGATGGAACGCGTACACGCCCGGACACGCGTATCACCCGGACGGAGTTCGACTTGCGATGCCAGGCGGCGAGGCGGTCACAACTTTTCAGTCGGAGACCGTTCACCGCGCTTCCGGTCTGGACGCCTCACGGGCGTGGGCGATCGGTTCGGGAGTGGCCCTGCTCGTCGCGTTCGTCGCCGTGTTCTGGCGATGGTTCGAGGTGCAGCACAAGCTGAGCTGGTCGGCGAAGGAGGATTGGGGGCACGCGTACCTGATCCCGCTGATCAGCTGCTGGTTGCTCTGGCGTCGTCGTGAGGCGTTGTCGGCGGCGTCGGCGAAGGCGTTCTGGCTCGGGCTGGTCCCGGTGATGTTCGGGATGGCTGGGTACGCGTTCTTTGTGCTTGGCGTCGTGAACCACATGGCTCAGGGGTTCTGCGGCGTGATCGCGGTCTACGGGATCGTGCTGACGCTCTACGGGCCGGCGATCGCGCGTGCGGCTTTCCTGCCGATCGCGTACCTCGCGCTGGGCGTGACGATTTCGACGCAGATCATGACGGAGATCACCTTCAGCCTCCAGCTCATCGCGAGCCAGGGGAGCTGGGTGATGCTTTCGGCCCTTGGGGCGCTCTTTGACTTCGGTGTTGAGGTTGACGGCAACAACCTGACGATCCTGCAGCAGACGGCGACGGGGCTCGTCGAGCACCCGCTGAACGTCGCCGAGGCGTGCAGCGGGATGCGGATGGTCGTCGCGTTCTACGCGCTCGCGTGCGCGGTCGCGCTGGTGGCGTGCAGGGCTTGGTGGCAGCGGATCGCGACGGTGTTGCTGGCGGGTCCGGTGGCGATCCTGATGAACATGGTGCGGGTAACGGTGCTCGGCGTGATGACGCTGATCGATCCGGAGCTCGCGGCGGGCGATGCGCACACGCTCATCGGTACGGTGCTGCTCGTGCCGTCGTTGCTGCTGTTCCTGGCGGTGGTGTGGGCGTTGAACCGGATCGTGCGTGACGAGCCGCTTGCCGAGGGCGACGCGGCGGCGAAGGCGACGGGAGCGGTCGCGGTATCGGGTCGGTCGTGGCGGGCGGCGCCCGGGTTTGTCTCGGTCGGGGTGACGCTGGTCGTGCTGCTGGTCGGCGCGGCGTGGATCACGGTGAGTCTCCGCGGGGTGCATCTGACGAAGAGCGAGATCTACGCGGAGGATGAAAGCCAGGTCCGGTCGATCCCGACGGAGACCGAGAGCTGGACGCAGATCGGCCCCGACCTGCTGGCGTCGAAGGAGGTCGTCGAGGCGCTCGGGACAGAGAACTATCTGTCCCGGAACTACGTTCGCAAGACGCCCGATGACAGGGGTCGGACGCCCCAGGTCCAGCTTCATGTGGCGTACTACACGGGCATGATCGAGACGGTGCCGCACGTGCCGGAGCGGTGCTTCGTGGGCGGGGGCATGCAGAAGGGCGGGGCGATGGTCGTGCTCGGCGTGCCGATGGACACGTCGGACTGGCGGGTGGACGAAAGCGTTCCGGCGGCGCTCGCGGGTTCGTCGGGTGAGCTGTACGAGGTGGCGACGTCGAGGCGGCACTCGGACGCCCGTGGACGTCGCGTGCGGCTGCCGCGCGGGATCGGGCCGGATGAGCCGTTCGAGATGGCGGTGAGCGAGTTCTTGCTGCCGGACGACCGTCGGCTGTACGCGGGGTATTTCTTCGTTGCGAACGGTGGCACGGTGGCGCGGGCGGAGGGCGTCCGGCTTCTGGCGTTCGATCTGCGGAGCGACTACGCGTATTACATGAAGGTGCAGGTCACGACGGCGGACGCGGCGTCGGCGGAGGAATTCGTGGAGATCTCGGGTGACCTGCTCGACGAGTTGATCGCGGAGCTGATGCGCTGTGTTCCGGATTGGGTTGAGGTCGAACTCGGGAACTACCCGGCGTCGGCTGACGAGGGTGGCAATGATCGGCACGCTTGGGGCGCATCGCGGGCGCCCGTCGGCGGATCGGGGATTGCGGCGGAGCGGAAGAGCGGTTGGACGTCCGGGGCGGCGGCGCCCGGGGCGAGGGGGTAAGCGACGATGGCTGGTCGGGTGAACGTGAAGTTCGTGGTGCTCCTCTCGACGGGGCTTGCCGTTGTCGCGGCGGGCGTGATCGCGCTGTGGTTCGCGGTCCAGACGTCGGGGCCCGAGTACGCGGCGATGGGCGATCGCGAGGCCGCGGCGGGGAACTGGGAAGAGGCGCAGTCGATGTACGGGCGCGCGGTTTCGCACGACCGCTCGAACATCGAATGGATGGAGAAGTGGGTCGACGCGATCGGTCGTACGACGCCCGAGACGCGCACGCGCTATCTGGAGCGGTTCTCGCAGCGGTACATGGCGGCCCTCAGGCAGATCGCGCAGGTGAAGCGGACCGATGTCGCGGCGCATCGGAGGTATCTCGAGGCGAGGCACCAGCAGTTTCAGGGCACCTGGCGGCGCGACGTCGTGGACAACGCGAGCCGGGAGGTCGCGGCCGCGATCGCGCCGTTCGAGCGTTCGACGGACGAGGGCGGCGAGTGGAACACTCTCCGGCGGTACCGAGGCATCGCGATCGCCGGGCTGGCGCAGCGGGTCTCGTCGCTGACGCGGGAGGAACGCGAGCAGGCGGAGGCCGACCTCGAGGCGGCGTTGGCGGCGGATCCGGCGGACGGCGAGTCTTTCGTATCGCTGATGGCGTTCAGGGTGATCGATCTGACGCAGGCTCGCGATCGGGATCGTCGGACGACGGCGGCGGAGCTCTCGAACGAGATCTCGCAGGCCTATGAGAGCTTCCTTTCGGTGGATCCGATGGACCCGTGGGCGCGGATCTCGAAGATTGGCTTCGACCTCTCCGAGGCGCAGGCGGAGGTCGGCTGGGCGCGGTTGTCGGACGGGCAGAAGGTCCGTCTGGCGAACGAGATCTACCCGCCGTTCGAGTCGGACGTCGAGGACGCGGCGAAGCTGCTCGAGTCGATTTCGACGGACGAGGTGTCCGTCCACCTGGTCGCGTTGCTCCAGGTGTATGACAGGCTGACGGATCGGGATCAGGACTCGAACCGGTACGTGCGTGTGCTTCGGACGCTCGCGGAGAAGGATCCGGACGACGCGACGGCGCAGTTCCTTCTCGGCGTCGCGCTGGGCGAGTCGGGCCAGCTTGCCGAGGGCATTTCGATGCTCGAGGGCGTTGAGGCGATGCCGTGGCTGCCGGTGAGCCTCGACGGCGTGATCCGGCTCGAGCGTCAGCGTCAGGCGCCGCGGGTGATCGCGGACTTCCTGCTCCGTGACGCGATGTCGTCGGTGGGCGTTGACGCGGTCGAGCTCGATCGATCGACGCTGGAGCGGGCGCAGGCGGCACGGGATCGCTACGCGCAGCGTGTGCCTGACAGCGATCCGTGGCTGCCGCTTTTGAGCGGGATGCTCGCGGAGGCACGGAGCGTGTTCGCGGAGGCGGAGGGAGATCAGACCCGCTCGCGATCGCTCAAGCGCGAGGCGCTCGAGAGCTACGAGCGGTTCATCGGGCTCGCGACAACGAACGTCGAGCGGGGGCTCTTTCTCGCGGCGCGGGTCGCGCGTCGCATGACGCCGCAGCCGGAGTGGGGAACGGCCGAGAAGCACGCACGCGAGCTGCTCGCGCGGCAGCCGACGAACGCGTCGGCAATGTACATCCTTTCGGAGGTCGAGGAGCAGTACGGGCGTCTCGATACGGCCGCGAAGCTCATGCGTGACGCGGCGGCGATCTCGCCCAATGAGCCCGCGATGGCGGATCGTCTCCGGCGCCTGGAGTTGCGACTCGGCGTGACGAGCTCGGGCGATCCGGTGATCGACAAGATTCTCGAGGCGCAGCGCGTGGCGCAGGGCGACGCGACGGAGGTCGCGGACCCGGCGGGCGGTGAGGAAATCCTCGAAGCGGCGATCGCGGATAAGGCGACGTTCGGCAACGATCCGAGGCTGTATCAGGAGCTCGCGGCGCGCCGGTTGAACACGGGCGACTTCGAGGGCGCGCGTGAGGCGGTCCGGCTCGGTCTCGAGGCGAACCCGGGCGATGAGCGGCTCGTCGAGGGCTCGGGGATGCTCGACGCGGGCGACCTGACCGAGGCGTTGCTCAAGGCGAACGATGGATCGGACCGTCCGGCGTTCGCCAAGGCGCTCCAGCGTTATCGCATCCTCCGCGACGCGGGTCGCGCCGAGGAGGCGTCGATGGCGCTGCGTGAGGCGGAGCAGCTCGCCCCGGATAACGCCGAGGTCATCGATCTCGCGTTCTCGGAGGCTGCGCGTGATAACGACATGGCGCGGGCGAAGGCGCTCGCGGAGAAGGCGGCGAATCTCGACCTCGACGACGCGGACGGCAAGACCTTTGAGGCGCGTCTGCTGATGGCCCAGGGCGACGGCGAGGGCGCGTTCGAGCTGTTCGTGGAAGCGGCCGAGGGAGCGCCGAGCAACCCGGTGCTTTGGCGGCTCGTCGGCCTGCAGGCGGCGCGTCTCGGGCGGAATGAGCGAGCAGCGGAGGCGCTTGGCCGATCGCTGTCGATCCAGGCGAACCAGCCGGCGGTGGTCGGGCAGTACATCGCGGCGTTGACGCGGCTCGGCGAGCGGAGCCGTGCTCTCGCGGAGGCGAAGCGGCTGCAGAACATCGGTCAGTACGATTCGACGTTCCTGGAGCTCTATCTCGGCCTCGAGTCGGCGATCGGTGGCGAGCAGGGCGTTCAGTTCGCGGTCGAGCAGCGCGAGAAGTTCCGGCGTCAGTCGCCGAACGATGAGCAGAACCTGTTCGCGCTCGGGCGGTTGTATCTCGAGCAGCGGAACTGGTCGGCGGCGCAGGAGATCATCGACAGGCTGAAGTCGATTGCGGCGGACGACATCAAGCTTCTTGAGTTGCAGGCGGCCTGGTACGCGGACCAGGGCAAGGTTCGGACCTCGAGCGGTGAGTTCATCGAGGGCCTGGAGCTTGCGCGGCGGACGTACGTGAACTTCATCGTCGATCGCGGCGTCGAGGAGGTCGGAGTCGACGTCTACCTGTCGCTGGCGCTGTTCATGATCCAGCGGGGCCAGTACACGGTGGCTTTGCGCGCGATCGAGGACGCGGAGCCGTTCCAAGATCCCGAGGTTCGACAGGCGGACAGGCTGCGCGGTGAGCTCATGATGACGCTCGATCGGCGCGAGGAGGCCGCGAAGGCGTTCCGCGAGGTGATCGACGCGGGCGCTGACAACGAGGCGTTCGAGTACACCAAGCGTCTGATCGAGATGTTGCTCCGGATGGGCGACTATCAGGAAGCGAAGCGGACGATGGACTCGCTCCCCAAGAGCGAGAAGGGCGACCTGACGGTCATGCTGCAGGCGGCGGACATCGCCCTCGGTCTGGGCGATCGTGACCGCGCGGTCGAGCTCGCGAACGACGCGGTCGACACGTTCAGCGACAACTCGGTGGCGTGGTCCAAGCGGGCGCAGGTGCTCTCGGCGGATAACGACCTGATCGACGACGCGATGGCGGATCTCGCCGAAGCGCTGCGGCTGAATCCGCGGTCGTGGCGGGCGCTTCGTCTGCGAGCGGCGTTGACCGTTCGAAAGGCGCAGATCGCGCACGAGCGGGCGGGCGGCGACGGCGCTTTCCGGATGCCGAACGCGGCGATCCAGGACCTCCGAGAGGTGGTCCGGATCAACCCGTCGCTCGACGATGTGCTTCTCGGGCTCATGATCGAGCTCATTGCGGCGGGGCGCGACGGCGAGGCGCTCGACGTGGCGACCGAGGTGATCGACCAGCGGGAGGCCGACTCGACGCTCATGATCACGGCGGCCCGCGTGTTCGCGGAGCGTGAGCTCTGGAACCGTTCGGCCATCCTGCTCGAGCGGGCGTGGTCGCTGCTCCAGACGCCAGAGCTGGCGCTTCTGTACATCGACGCGCTCGTCAACTCGAACCCGCCGCGGGCGGACGAGGGCGAGCGTGTGCTGCTCCGACTGCAGCAGATCGGCCAGGATCTGAACACCGAGCCGAAGATGCTCATCGCGCGGGCGCTGATCGAGTCGTCGCGGAATCGGATGACGCGCGCGACCGCGGCGCTGGAGCGGGCGTTCGCGGTGATCGACGCGGATCCGTCGGAGTATCTGAACTGGACGAGGAACGTTGAACGCGTCATCGGCGAGGAAGAGACCGCGGAGGTGGTCGAGTTCGTTCGCGGCCTCCGTCAGGGTTACGAGGACGGCACGCTTCAGAACGCGTGGCTGACGTTCGCGATCGGGCAGACGCTCGTCGGTGACGAGGGGACGCGAGACGAAGGCATCGTGACGCTTCGATCGCTCGCGGAGAACCCGGGGACCGACGCGACGCTCCGTCGCCTGAGTTATCAAACGATCGGTTCGGCGCTGTACGTCGCCGACGAGTTCGGCGAGGCCGAGACGATCTGGCGGCGGGCGATCGAGGTATACCCCGATGACTGGGAGGTTCACAACAACCTCGCGTACGTCCTCTGTCGGGAGCTCGGTCGGGCGAACGACGCGTTGCCGCTCGCGAACCGGGCCGTCGAGCTTGCGCCTTCGGTTTCTGAGGTCTACGACACTCGTGCGGCCGTTCGACTGGAGTTGGGTCAGGTGGACGAGGCGGAGGATGATCTCTGGCAGGCCGAAAAGAGGCTGTTGACGAGCGCGGCGCGAGTGCCGATCGAATTGAAGCGTTGTGAGGTGGACGTTGCGCGGGACGAGTGCGATCGGGCGCGGCGGCGATTGTTGACGGTCGAGAACCAGCTTTCGGCGTTGCCGCAGCTTCTCGAGCGGTTCGGCGACGAGATCGACAGGGTGAAGCAGCGGATCGAGACGGCGTGCGGCCGGGCGGGTTGAACCTCGAGGAGCACCCTCGGGGCGGAGGATCGTGATGACTTCGATGCCAAGCGGAGGACAGGGTTCGGTCGGAGGCGCCCCGGGTGGGAGACCGGGCGGGGCGGCCGCGCCGGCTTCTGCCGCCGGGTCGATCGACCCGGTCAAGCTGCTGCTGCGGTACAAGTGGCTGCTTCTCGCGTCGTTCTTCGTGGGCATCACGTTCGGTGTGGGCCTGAACGTCGTGCTCGGGAGGATCGCTCCGCGGTACATCTCGACGATTCAGTTCGAGGTGACGGCGCAGGAGGAAGCGACGGAGATCCTCCGTCCCGCGGTGTCAGAGGACGAACTGGTCCGCGTGATGAACACGCAGGTGAACACGATCATGTCGCGCGGCCTGCTTGAGCGCGTCGCGACCGATCCGCGTCTCGAGTCCGAAGCACCGGAGTGGGCGAGGCAGTTCCGCGAGGGTGGGACGTTCGACTACATCCAGGCTCGGTTGGAGCTTGAGCAGATCGTCACGGCGTCGGTCGTTCCCGGCACCTCGATCGTGCTGGTCCGTGTCACCGGCAACAACGCGGACACGCCGTTCGCGATCGCGAAGGTGCTCCAGGACACCTACATGTCGCAGGTCAGTCAGCAGAGCACGAGCGACATCCGTAAGCGGACCGACCAGCTCCGGGCGCGTCTCGACCTGCTCGACGACACCCTCGAAGAGCTCCGCGGCCGCAAGCAGCGGCTCATCCGCGACCAGAGCCTGGAAACGATCGACCAGCGGACGAACCAGTCGATCATCCAGCTCAACAACGTCAACAACCAGTTGAATGAGATTCGCAACAACACGATCGCGGCGCAGACGTCGCTGGATCGGATGACCGCGATGCTCGATCCCGCGGCGACGATTCAGTACTCGGACACGCAGCGCCAGCAGGTCGAGCAGCTCCCCGCGGTGCTCCAGCAGAAGGCGGCGATCAACGCGCTGCGGACGCGGCTCCAGTCGCTCCGCGAGCAGGGGATCAAGCCGCAGCACCGCGAGTACAAGCGGCTTGTCGCGGATATCAGGGCGGGCGAGGCGGAGAAGAACGCGATCGTTCAGCGCGAGCTTCGTTCGCTGTTCGACGCTCAGCTCGATCAGACCAGGCTGCTGGTGGGTCAGCTACGGAATCAGGAGCTCGCGCTCGTTGAGCGTTCGAAGGAACTCGAGGGAGAGGCAACGGACTTCCAGGAACTGCTGGTGCAGGTCCAGGAGATCGACGGCCAGATCTTTCGCTATGAGGAAGAGCGGAACGTCAAGCAGTCTGACCTCGAGCGGCTCGAGGACTTGGTGCTGGTCGGGGCCGCGAGCCGAGTGGACGTGTTCCAGGCCGCGACGAAGCCCGACGAGCGGGCGTTTCCGAAGCTCATCCCGATGGTCGCGATCGGCGTGTTCCTGATCTGCGGGCTGACGGGCCTGTCGATCATCGCGCGTGAGATGCTGGACCAGAGGATCAAGGGGCCGAGCGATGTGGCGATGATCCCGCGGACCCGCGTCTTCGGCATCGTGCCGATCTCGACGGAGGATCCGGACGCGCCGAAGCGGGTCGAGACGATCTTCCGCGACGCGTCGCAGGGCGTGATGGCGGAGAGCTTCAGGCAGCTCCGTACAACGCTGATTAAGCGCGCTTCGCGCGGCGGTCACAAGTCGGTGATGATCGTCCCCGGGATGCCGGGTTCCGGCGCGACCACGATCGCTGTGAACCTGGCGTTCGCGTGCGCGGCCGCCGATCGACGCGTGCTGATTGTGGACGCGAACTATCGTCGTCCGAGCGTGCACAAGGTGTTCGGGCGCGAGGCGGGGCCGGGCCTCGCAGACGTGCTCAGCGGCGCGAGGAGCCTCTCGGACGCGGTCGTCTCAACCGACACCGAGAGCGTGGATGTGCTGACCGCGGGCTCGAAGGACAAGCGTGTCTTCGAGCATCTCGGCGCCGAAGGCATGGCGCGGCTTCTGAATGAGGCGGGCGCGAAGTACGACCTGATTCTCGTCGATACCGCGCCGGCTGTCGTCGCGGGTGATTCGTCGGCCCTCGCGACGCTGTGCGACGCGTCGATCCTGGTTGTGCGGGCGATGGTCGAGAAGCGGGGCATGGTCGCCCGAGTCAAGAACGAGCTGAGCGAGAGCCACGCCGAGTTCCTGGGTGTGATCGTCAACGCGGTTCGGGCCGCCGCCGGCGGGTACATGCGGGGCAACATCCGGGCGTCGTTCGAGTACCAGAAGGACGGCCCGAAGGGCGCCGACGGCGACAAGGGCAAGAAGAGCTCCGACGAGCCGAAGGCGGCGTGATGCCGACGGGCGGCGGACAGGCGGGAGAGCGACGACGCGTCCTCGTCACGGGCGGGGCGGGGTTCGTCGGTTCCCACCTCGTCGAACGCCTTCTCGCGGACGGGTGCGCGGTCACCGTTCTGGACGATCTCTCCACGGGGCGGCGTGAGAATCTCGATCACGTCGATCCGGGCGGGGCGGTCCGGTTCATCGAGGGCGATGCGCGCGACACGCTCGAGCGGCTTGTAGACGAGGACCCTATCGACGAGGTCTACCACCTCGCCGCGGCCGTCGGCGTTGAGCTCGTTCTTCGCGATCCGATCGGCGCGATGGAGTCGAACGTCGATCTCACGGCGCTCGTGCTTCGGTTCGCGAGCGGGAGGCCGCTCGAGGGTCGTGGCGCGTCGAGTCCTGCTCGGGCGGATCGTGTGCTGATCACGTCGAGCAGCGAGGTGTACGGAAAGTCGTCGCGCGAGTCGTTCAGCGAAGACGACGACGTCGTCTACGGCTCGACGTCCGTGACCCGCTGGAGCTACGCGTACGCAAAGGCGATCGACGAGTTCCTGGCGCTGGCGTTCATGCGGTCCGAGGGCTTGCCCGTGGTGTGTGCGCGGCTGTTCAACACGGTCGGGCCGAGGCAGGTCGGGGCGTACGGGATGGTGCTGCCGCGCTTCGTCGAGGCGGCCCTTCGTGGCGAACCGATCACGGTGTACGGCGACGGCTCCCAGTCACGATGCTTCTGCGATGTTCGTGACGTCTGCGGGGCGCTTGTCGGGCTGATGCGGGGCTTGCCGGAGACGGGCGGGGTTTTCAACGTCGGCGGAGACGAGCCGATTACGATCGGTGCACTGGCCGAACTCGTCCGCGATGAGCTCGGCTCGTCGTCCGAGATCAGGGCCATCCCGTACGAGGAAGCGTACCCCGAGGGGTTCGAGGACCTGCCGAAGCGCCGTCCGGATCTCGCTCGGATCCGGAGCGCGGTCGGGTATGAACCGAAGATCCCGCTGCGTGATACCGTGCGGGACATCGCCGCGTGGGTGGAGCGGGGCGGGAGATCGAGCGGACGGCGGAGCGGGGCGGGAGCATGATCGACACGCCGCTGGGCATCAATCCTGAGATGGCCTACGACGTGGGCGTCCATGAGGGCGTCAGGGATCGGATTGCGCGCCTCGGCGATCGGATCGCGGAGTTGTCGGATCGCCAGGAAGAGCTCGCCGGGATGGTGGGCATCGGCGACGCGACGAACCTGACCTGGACGGACGTGTTCAACGGGTATGCGTCGGTGGTGGTGGTGGCGTTCCTGACGACGCTGCTGGCCACACCGCTGATGCGCCGACTCGCGATCTCGAACGGCATCGTCGATCACCCGAACGACGCTCGGAAGATCCATCGAATGCCGGTCGCCTACCTGGGCGGGGTGGCTGTGTTCCTCGGGATCATGGCCGGGATCCTGGTGAGCTATGTCGGCGCGCGGATGGAAGGCGTGATCCGCTTTCACGCGACCGAGCACCTGACGATCTGGGGACATCCTCACCTCGTTCCGCCGTGGATCGTGCTCGGAATCTTTGTGATCATGCTCATCGGCCTGATCGACGACGTCGCGGGGATCAGCCCACGGCTGAAGGTCGGCGGACAGCTCTTCGCCGCGGCGGCGCTCGCGTACGGACAGGTGGGTGTGAACGTCGCCAAAGGGTTGTTGAGCCCGACACTCGGCGCGCTGCTCCAGAACTCCGAGCTCACCTACCACATCCCGCTTCCCGAGGGCGTGCCGATCGTGGGCGAGCTCTTCGGGCAGTACATCGAGATCGACTTCATCTACTGGACGGGCACCGCGGTCATCGCGGCGTTTGTCCTCGGCGGATGCAATGCGAGCAACCTCATCGATGGGCTTGACGGACTGTGCAGCGGCGTGACGGCGATCGCGACGGTTGGATTCCTGGCGATCGCGATGATGATGGTCGAGGATCCGAACGCGTCGGGGTGGCTCGACAGCGCGCGGATCGTCTTGTGCATGTCGGTCCTCGGGGCCTGTCTCGGATTTCTGCCGCACAATTTCAATCCAGCGACGATCTTCCTGGGCGACTGCGGGTCGCTCCTGCTCGGCTTCGTGAGCGTGGTGATCATCCTGACGCTCGGCGACACGGGCCGTACGGATCTCGTGGTCGCGGGTTTGATCATCTACTCGATCCCGATCATCGATACCGCGCTCGCGATCATCCGACGGAAGCTCGCGAAGCAGCGGATGTCGGACGCGGACAAGAACCATCTCCATCACATGCTGACCAGGGCGTTCGGTGTGAAGGGCGCCGCCTTCTCGCTGTACGGCATCGGGGCGGGGTTCGCGGTCCTCGGTGTGCTCATGGCCGCGAGCAACGCCAGGATTGTGTACACCGCTGCGCTGCTCTTCAGTTCGTTCATCGCGGTCTACGCGACGAAGATTGCAAGAAAGAAGCAGCTCGAGGAACAGTCCCTGGCCATGCGCGGAGCCACGGCAAGCGCCCCGGCGGCCCCGGTCCCGCCAACGCCCGGTTCATCGGAGAGCGACGCGGGGGCGGAGACGAACCGCGGGCGTGACGGGCGGCCTGTGGGCGTGTAGGCTGAAGCCATGACGAGCTTTGGCACGGAGGCCCCGCGACGCATCGCGCTGATGAATCAAAAGGGTGGCGTTGGGAAGACCACGACCACCGTGAACCTCGCCGCGGGGATGGCCCGCGTCGGGGCCCGCGTGTTGGTTGTCGATCTCGATCCGCAGGCCCACGCCTCGCTGCATCTGGGGATCGATCCGCCCAGCGGCGATGAGGGTGAGCCACCCACCGCGCTGGACCTGTTCGATGATCCTCAGACCGACGTCTGGTCGGCGTGCCGCGAGGTTGGCGAGAACCTCTTCGTCCTTCCAAGCGAAACCGATCTCGCGGCGATCGAGGGGAACTGGGGTGAGCGGACGGGGGCCCAGACGGCGCTGCGCGACGCGCTGGCCAGTCTGGGGGATCGGTTTCCCCACATTCTGCTCGACTGCCCG
>PAKY01000119.1 GCA_002706885.1 Phycisphaerae bacterium | reverse complement strand
CGTTGACGGCGGCGTGCTCCGCGTTGACAACGTGACCGTCGATCAGACCGGCGGAGGCGCGATCACCTCGGAGAGCGGGCTCGTGCAGTTCTCCGGTGGCGGTGTGACGGGCGGACTGATCGAGCGGCAGGTCGGCGGCGCGATCGATCAGAGCGGGACAACGACATTCACGGGCGTGACGATCCTCGGCGGAGTGGACGTGAATCCCGGGTCGCTGCTGCTGGTGCGGGAGGGGATCACGAACAACGGACAGCTCCTGGTCAACCCGACCGGGTCGGCGTCGAATACCTCGGTCCGCTTCGATACGACCGGGTCGCTGAGCGGGAGCGGCGAACTCCGGCTCAACGCGATCACCTCGCGGGCGCAGCTTTCACGCGCGACCGCTTCGGTCGATGTGACCAACACCTCGAGCCACACGATCAGCGGCTTCGGCCAGATCTCGAGCGGGCTCATCAACCTGGGAACCGTGGCGGCGGATGTTCCGGGTCAGACCCTTCTGCTGACCAGCGGGAACGTCACCAACTCCGGCTCGCTCGGCTCCGAGAACGGCGGCACACTTTCCGTCTCGAGCATCACGATTAGCCAGACTGGCGGCGGGTTCATTCTCGCGGACGGTGGCGAGCTGACGTTCAACGGCGCGACGGTTGAGAATGGCGAGGTCGCCGAGTCGAGCGGAACGATCTTGTTCCCGGGAACGAACACACTGACCGAAGTGTTCCTGAACGGTGACGCGACGGTCCCGAACGGCTCGCTGCTCCTCATCCGCGGTGACCTGGAGCAGTCGGGCGTGCTGAGCGTCAACCCCGACGGGATCGCGTCGAACACGACGGTCCGATTCGATACGTCGGGTCAGCTCACGGGTGGCACGTTGCGCTTGGGGGCGCTCACAACGCGGGCTCAACTGACGCGGCTCACCAGCGGAGTGAACGTCACGAACGCTGGAGACAGCGTGATCGACGGATACGGCCAGATCTCGGCCGGGCTCACGAACCTCGGTCTGATCGACGCGAACGTCGCGGGTCAGACGCTCCACCTCGCGGCGGCGAACATCGCGAACGAGGGCGAGATCCGCGCCTCGAACGATGGCACGCTGAACGTGAGCAGCATCGCGATCAACCAGACCCCGACGGGCGTCATCCGCGCCGACGGCGGCCAGCTCGATTTCTCGGGCGCAACGGTCAGCGGCGGCTCGATTGCGAGCGAGAACGGCGAGGTGGCCGAGTTCACCGGCATCTCCCGTCTCGAGGGGGTCATGTTGGATTCGGACGCGATCGTCGAGCCGGGCAGCCTGCTGCTCATCGAGGACGACCTTGCTCACACGGGCGTGCTGGAGGTGAACCGAAACATCGCCATCGCGACATCACTCCGGTTTGACAACGACTCCACCATGTCGGGCGGGATCGTGCGGCTCGTGGGGTTGGGGAACCGCGCCGCGATATCGCGACTGACAACGGATGTCGAGGTCATCAACGGCGCGGACCACGTCATCGACGGGTTCGGCGAGATCAGCGCCGGGCTGGTCAACAACGGGCTTGTACACGGCAACGACGACCGAGGCGTCGTGAACATGTTCGCGGCGAACATGGTGAACAACGCCGAGATCCGCGCGTCGAGCGGGGGCGGCGTACGGATCGACAACATCACGGTCGACCAGACCGGTGGCGGCGCCATCAACGCTGAGGACGGCGGCGTCACGCTCAGCAGCGCCACGATCGTCGGTGGATCGATCAACGTGTCGCCGTCGGGTGACGCCGATGTCACCGGCAACGGCGCCATGGTCGGGGTATCGCTCTCGGGGTCCGTTGAGACGAGCCCGGGTTCGCTCCTCCGCGTTTCCGACGGCATGACGAACAACGGCGTCCTGACGATCAATGACACCGGCGCGGCGATCGTAACGTCGCTGCGCGTCGATTCGGACACGACGTTCGAGGGGACCGGGCGGATCGATCTGAACTCGAACAGTAACCGGGCGCAGTTGACCCGCTTGGGTTCCGACGTCGACGTGACGAACGGCGCCGGTCACACGATCTCCGGTATCGGGAACATCGCAACGCCGCTCACGAACGACGGCATCCTCGATCCGGGTCGGGACGGGCCCGGGATCATGACGGCCTCGGCCCCGCTCATCTTCTCGGATTCCTCGACCTTCAAGGTCGAGATCGCGGGACTCGGCGCGAGCGAGTTCGATCGCCTGAACACCAGCTCCTCGATCGCCCTCGACGGCACGATCGAGGTGGACTTCGTGGACGGGTTTATCCCGACGCAGCCCGGCGTGATCACCGTGATCAACTCGTCTGTCGGCGGACTGACCGGCGACTTCGAGATGGCGACGGGCGACGCCCCGTTCGCTCCGCTGATCCTCCGTGTCGCACGGACGGCGAGCGTGGTCGAGATCGGGTTCACGTGCATCGCCGACCTCGCGGTGCCGCTGACCTCGCTCGATATCGCGGACGTCGTGCGGTTCCTGCAGCTCTTCGAGGCGCAGGATCCGCTCGTCGATTTCGCCGCCCCGTTCGGGCAGTTCGATATCGCGGACGTCGTGACGTATCTCCAGACGTTCTCGACCTGCAACTGATCGGGGGAAGGACGTGGCGGCACGGGTCGGGCCGTGGGCGAGAGCCTCGCGATCCGGCCCGGCGGCGTCACGCCGACCGACGGAGCTTGGCGCGGGGTCCGAAGACGACCTTGCCGCCGTACATGTAGCCGGGGTTGCCGACCGCGAGGCGGCAACTGCACGCGAAGCAGCGAAGCAGCCAGGGGCCGCCCTCGGCGGCGCGGACGCGGTGCATCTGGGGCGAGGCGCCCCCGCAGTGCGGGCACTGGCCCGGCGTTCGGGGGCGGGCACGGCCCTTGTGGATTTTTCGAAGTACCCCGTTCATCCGCTCACCCTGCTCCGATCCGGACGACACGCATCGCGTGCACATCACTCCCGTTCCCTTCGGGACGCCCTGTCCCCCCGAGTCTCCGATGTGTCGCGGCGGAGGGCGTAGGGCCGACCGCCGGGCGTAGTCCACAATCGGAAAAAGCGATGGCGTCTTTCGCTCTGATTTGGCTCGAAAGCGGCGCCAAGTCACGAACGCGTGGTCGCGACAAGGCTTGCGGGCGGAAAAAGAAAACGCCCGGCGTTGGCCGGGCGTTTTGAATCATCGTGTTATCGATCCGAAGCGTGGGGGAGCACCGTCGAATCCGGTGGTCCGTCGGGCTGTCGGATCCCACTGAGGCCAGCGGCCAGAGGATGATCGCCTGGAAGGCGGTTCCGGCACGGGCTGACGCCACCGGTCGCGGGCCGGGCTTGGTTACCAGTCGCCGCCGCCACCACGACCGCCGCGGTCGCCGTAGCCGCCACGGCCACCGCCACCACCGCCGCCGTAGCCACCACGACCACCACCGCCGCCGCCGCGGTCGCCGTAGCCGCCACGGCCACCGCCACCACCGCCGCCGTAGCCGCCTCCACCGCCACCGCCGCCGCCGTAGCCGCCACGGCCTCCGCCGCCGCCGCCACCGTAGCCGCCACCACCGCCTCCGTAGCCACCACCGCCGCCGCCGCCGGGGCGGGGCGCCCGCGGGCGGGCCTCATTGACGGTCAGGTCACGACCGCCGTAGGGCTTACCGTGCAGGTTCTCGATGGCCTGCTGGGCTTCCTCATCGGTCGACATGGTGACGAAGCCGAAGCCGCGGGGGCGGCCGGTTTCGCGGTCCATGACGATGTCCGCCGATTCGACGGTCCCGTACGGTTCGAACAGTTCGCGGAGTTCAGCTTCGGTCGTGTTGTAGGGGAGGTTCCCCACGTACATCTTCATCGTGTGCTCGCATCCGATCCTGCCCGACACATACTTGATTCACTCGCTGCATCGAGATCGACTCGGGCCTGATCGAGACCGACACAGGGCGGGGGATAGACGCAGGTATACCCTCCGCTGGACGCACAGTGTACGGTCCACGGCTCTCATGCAAGTGTCGAACCCGATCGACTCGGAAGTTTTTCTAAGCCGGCCCGGCGGTCACCCGGACCGGGTCCTTACTCGGCGGTCTTGACGCTGGTGATGACCACCGGTTCGAGCGGGACGTCGCCCATGCCGCCGCGGACGCCCGTGGCGACGTTCTTGATCGCGTCCAC
Source organism: Phycisphaerae bacterium (assembly GCA_002706885.1). Taxonomy (GTDB): domain Bacteria; phylum Planctomycetota; class Phycisphaerae; order Phycisphaerales; family UBA1924. The sequence goes on along the minus strand of PAKY01000119.1, from coordinate 7,895 downwards.
GACGTCCATGCCCTCAACGACCTTGCCGAAGACCGCGTAGCCCGCTCCGCCCGAGATGGGCTGGCTCAGGCGCCCGTTGTCCACGACGTTGATGAAGAACTGGTTGGTGGCTGAGTTCGGGTCGTTGGTGCGGGCCATTGCGATCGTGCCGCGGTCGTTGGAGAGGCCGTTGCGCCACTCGTTCTCGATGGGGGCCTCGGTCGGCTTGCGATCCATATCGGGGGTGAAGCCGCCGCCCTGGATCATGAAGCCGTCGATGACGCGGTGGAAGATGGTTCCGTCGTAACCGCCGTCTTCGACGTAGCTCAGGAAGTTCTCGACCGAGACCGGCGCCTTCTCCTTGTCGAGGGCGATGGTGATCGAGCCGTACGTTGTTTCCATGACGACATTCACGTAGCGTTCCTCCTCAGCCGACGTTTCCTGCTGCATCTCACGCTCGGCCTCTGCGAGGCGAGCCTCTTCCATCGCCGCTTCCTCGGCCTCCTTGCGGGCCATCTCGGCCTTCCGGTCGGCCTCTTCCATCGCCCGCTGCTTTTCGGTTTCCATCCGCTCCTGCTCGGCGCGGGCCTCGGCCTCGGCGACGCGGCGCTGGCGTTCCTCTTCGGCACGCTCCTGGGCCGCCATGGCGCGCTCCTTCGCCTCCTCGGTTCGGCGGCGGGCCTCGGCGTCGCGCTGCTCGGCCTCGGCGGCGCGCCTCGCGGCGGCGGCCTCGCGATCCATTTCGTTCTTCTTGGCCATCTCCGCCCGCTCGGCGCCGACCAACTTGAGCTGGCGATCACGCTCGCTGCGGGCCTCGTCGGAGAGTTCCCAGTCGGCGTCGGCGGGAACGAAGTTCCCGGTCGCCTGATCGGCGGCCATCTCCTCGGTTTCCATCATCTTGTCGGCGGCCATGTCGTCCTTGGCCATCGCGTCGGCGTTCTCACCATCCGAGGCGCAGCCGGCCGTCATGAGGCCCGCGATCAGGCCCGCGGCCGCCATCTTCGCCACGTTCGACATGTTCCATCGCATCGCCATGGGTCATTCTCCTTCGGTGTAGGGCCCACCACCATATCGCCCCCGTCCGAGCGACGCCGCTTCGGCGGGAATGAACGGTCCTCGGGCCGAGTTTCGCATCCGTAGACCATGCGTGACGAACCGATTCACATGCAGCGTCCGAACACGGACAGGCCAGGCAGGAGCCACCATGACCACGCCGACGTCCACCGAGACGAGCGGGGAGCGGAGCGGGGGCGTTACCGTCTCCACCGCGGCAGGCGGGTTTCGAACCGTCATATTGACGCACGACGCCGACGGGGGATCACGACCCACCGCCGTCAGCGACGCGCCTGAGGCCACGGGTGGGGCGGGCGAGGGCCCGACGCCGACCGAACTGCTCCTGGCGTCGATCGCGGCCTGCAAGGCGATGACGGCGCGTTCCTACGCCAAGCGGAAGGGTTTCCCGCTCGAGGACGTCCGTGTCCACGCGACGATCGATGAGTCCGGGGAGACGCCGCGGATCGACGCGACCGTCGAACTCGGTGGCGATCTGGACGACGACCAGCGTGAACGCCTCCTCGCCATCATGGAGCGGTGCCACGTTCAGAAGATCGTCGCGGCGGGTCCTTCGGTCGAATCCCGGTTCCTCGCCCCATCGAACCCCTGAACGACGCGCTTAGAATCTTGACGCATGCGGGGCTCCGGTTTCATCATCGCGTGTCTCGCATGGCTCTCAGGGGCTCGGTCGATCTCGTGGGCGGCCGAGTCCCATTTTCAGGCCACTGACGCCGAGAGCGACGTTCAGAGACAGTTGAGCGTCATGCCCGACCGGGCGCTCGTGATCGCCCACCGCGGCGCAAGCGACCTCCTCCCCGAGCACACGCTCGCCGCGTACGCCGCGGCGTACGTCATGGGCGCCGACTACATCGAGCCGGACGTCGTGCTGACGAAGGACGGCGTGCTCGTCTGTTCACACGACGTCACGCTCGACGAGACGACCGACATCGCCGATCGCTTCCCGGGCCGCGCTCGCGGCGACGGCAAGCACTACGTCATCGACTTCACGCTCGACGAACTCCGGACGATCGACCGGGTCGCGCGGTCCGATGGAGACGAACCGGGCGACATCAGCGGCCGCCATCGCGTCACCACGCTCGTCGACATGGCGCGAATGATCCAGCGCCTGAACGCGAAGACCGGACGGACGGTCGGCATCATTCCCGAGGCCAAGCAGCCTGCGTTCCACCGCGAGAACGGGCGGCCGATCGAGCCGATCCTCGTGCGAGCGCTCGCGGAGCTTGGGTACGAGAGCAAGAGCGATCCGTGCATCGTCCAGTGCTTTGATCTCGACGCCATCGACACGATGGTCAACGGGCACGGGTGTTCGCTCCGGATGGTCTGGCTCGTCTCGAACGTGCCCGACCGCTCGAGCCTCGAGCGTGCAAAGGCGATGTGTGTGGGGCTCGGGCCGAAGCGTTCGCTCGTCGCGATGCAGATGGCGACGGTGTGGATCCCGAGCGCGTTCACGATGACCGCGACGCAGATGGGCTTCGAGCTTTACCCCTGGACGTTCGGCGACGAGCCCGAGGCGATGAAGTCGTTCAGCGAGTTCATCCATGTCCAGGGGTTCTTCACCAACAACCCGGACGTCGCGGTCGAGGCGTTGACGCCGAACTGAACGTTCGGCTCAGACGCGGCAGCGGTCATCCTCACAGCGCGGATCACTCTTCGAAGGATCCGCCCGACCCGTCAGGCGGTAGCGGTTGCGCGCGAACCACTTGTAGAGGCGATCGAAGAGCGGTCTGAGCACGGGCCAGCCGGTCGGCGCCCACAGCCACCCCCACCCGACCGACGCGTACGCGCGTCGAAAGACCTCCATGCCGCGGACGAGACCGCCATCGTCGGTGACGCCGTGGATCTGTCCCATGACGTCCTCGTGCGTGACGCCGATCGGGGCGGGGTCGAACGCAGGGTCGGTGATGTCGACGATCGCGAGGCGCCCGCGACCGCCATCGAGGCGTTCCAGCAGCCTTCCCTCGTGGCGGCACAGCGGGCACTTGCCATCGATCAGGATCGTGAACGGCGCCGTGGTCATGCGTGATTGTTCGTCGCTCCGCACGCTCTGGAGTCGGTTCGGCGGGGCGGGAGCGCCCGACGCGCCGGTTATACTCAGCGGGAGATCTGAAACGGTGGGCGGACTGACGCCCGGGGGGGCGACGTGTCCATGAACTTCAGTTTCGAGGGCGGACGCGTCTCGACGTCGGGCGGGCAACGGCCTTCGCCTGACGAGCCGTTCCGCATCCTGGTTCTGGGGGATTTCTCGGGCCGAGCCTCGCGAGGGGTGTGCCAGTTGCTCAAGGGGCGGGCGCCGATCGGTGTGACCGTTGACGAGATCGATGACCTTCCGAAGCGTCTGGGCACGCTCATCCACGCGGGCGGCGCCGACTTCGACATCCTCGAGCTCGACGACCTGCATCCGACCGAACTGTTCCGTCGGCACGAGGTGTTCGCGGCGCTGCGGGCCCTTCGCGGGCGGCTCGACAACCCGTCGACGTTTGACGCTGCCGCGGCCCAGGTGTTGTCGTGGAAGGGTGAGGTGGCGTCGACCGCGCCGGATGAGGCGGCACGCACGGACCAGCCCGCGACCGACTTCGAAGCGTTGCTCGGCGGGTCGAAAGGCGCATCGCCATCCCGTCGCGCTTCGACCGTCGCTGAGCTCGTCCGCTCGCTCGTGAGCGAGTTCGTCGTGCCCGCGCCCGATCCGCGTCGGGATGAGTTGGTCGAGACCGTGGATCGCGCGATCGCGGCGCAGATGCAGCGAGCGCTGCACGACCCGGCGTGGCAGGGTGTCGAAGCGTGCTGGCGGAGCCTCGAGATGCTGATCCAGCGGCTTGAGCTTGGGGAGGAGTTGACGCTCAGCGTGCTCGACGCCTCGCGTGACGAGATCGCGGCCGACCTCGCGAGCGAGAACACCTCGGAGTTGGTCGATCTCGTCGTGACACGACCGACGAAGACCGCGGGCGGCAAGCCGTGGGCCTTGGTCGTCTGGCTCGGCTCGTTCGAGGCAACCGCGGCCGACGCGCGGCTCGCGGCGATGCTCGGCGCGCTGGGTCTGGAGGGCGGGTGCCCGGTCGTCGCGGGCGCAGCGCCGTCGCTGCTCGGTGTCGCCGACGCGCGTGCGTTGAAGGACGCTTCAGTCATCGGGCCGCTGGGCGGGGCGATGGCGGAGTTGTGGGGCGAGATCGTGAAGCTCCCGGGCGCTTCGGCGTTGGCGCTGACGGCCCCGAGGACACTCATGCGCCTGCCGTACGGACCGAAGACCGATCCCGTGAGTGGTTTCGCGTTCGATGAGGCCTCGTACGTGAACGGCGATCACGGGGCGTACCTGTGGGGGTCGTCGTCCGTCCTGGTCGCCATCGCGCTGGGGCAGGCGTTCACCGAGATAGGGTGGCGCCTCGATCCGTCAGGCGCCGCGGACATCGACGACCTGCCGGTGCACGTGCGCACGGATGGCGAGATGCAACCGTGCGCCGAGGCGTGGTTGAGTGATCGCGTGGCGGATGCGCTGGCTCAGCGTGGCCTGTGTCCGCTGCTGTCCGTGCAGAACCGCGGCGCCGTCCGGCTCGCGGGGATCCGGTCGCTGGCGGGTGGGCCGCTCGCTGCTCGTTGGGCGTGAGCGGCCTCGCTTCGGACTACCAGATCTGGCGACTGGCGAGTGGGGCGGCGACGCGCCCGATCCAGACCGCGATCACGGCCTTGACGACCATGCCCGGGAGGAACGGCACGAGCCCGCCTCGAACGGCTTCCTCGAACGTCACGCGGGCCGCATCGTCGCTCAGGCGGACGAAATAGAGCCACGGCACGCCGATCGCGAAGATGACGAGGTGGCCGACGACGACCGCGGCGATCATCGCGCCCCACCCACGGATCGACCCGTCGCGACGTTTGACGATCGAGGTGATGACGGGCTGGCACGCGGCGAACCCGAGGACGTAGCCGCCCGACTGTCCGAGGATCACGCCGAGCCCCGCCTCGCCCTCGGCGAAGAGCGGGACGCCGACGATGCCCATGGCGATGTAGAGGGCCATGCTCCCTAGGCCGTAGCGGGGCCCGAGGCAGAGCGCCGCGAGCACGACCGCGAGGGTCTGGAGCGTGAAGGGGACGCCGAAGGGCTCGATCGGGATCGCGACATGGGCGCCGAGGCTGACCATTCCAGCGAAGAAGAACATGCCGGCCCAGCGGACGAGCGTTCGGATGGCCTCTGACGGGAGGTCGATCCCCCTTGCGGCTTCCGCCCCGGCGGTGGGTCCCGTATCGGTGTCAGGTCCGGTCATGGCGGATGACTGTCCGCCCAATCGGGGCGACAATCAAGCCCTCGCGGCGGGGGTCGAAGCGATGACCCGACCCGCGCCGAGCTTGGGGAGTTCGATCTGGCCGATCGGGTTCGACGGGACCTTGATCGAAGCGACCTCGATGATTGCCCCGGGATCGACGATGAGCGACGGCGCCTCGATCGTGCCCTTGAAGAACGCGTCACGCCCGAGGCGGACGGGGCCGCCGCTCGCGACGAGGCCCTCGGCGTGGCCTTCGATGTCGATGCCGTGGCAGGCAACGATCAGCTTGACCCGAGCGAACCCCTTGCGGCCGATCGCGATGCGCCCGCAGGTCATGATCGAGCTGCCCCAGAACTGTTCCTTGACCGTGATGTCACGGATGTGCACCTGCTTGAAGCAGTGCGTGCACGAGGCCGACTCGGCGCGGACGGCGACGCGGAACCACTCGCCGCAGTTGTAGCAGCGGACGCTGCGACCGCTCAGGCGTCCGAGGATGCCCGAGACCTGATCGCCCTCGCCGTCCATGTTCGACGTCGCTTGCCGGGTCATCGTCCGGATCCCACCGCCCGCTTCCGTGCGAGCCCATCCCGTTCGCGCAGAAGACGCCGCCGCGATGCTTCCATCGCGGCGACCCGTTTCCCCACACTTCCGTTACCCCGCGCCCGAGGCGCTTCGGCGGAAGCGCCGGGCCGAATGTTCGTCGCGATCAGCTCGCGGCGCGTTCGGCGATGGTCGAGCCGTTGGAGGACTCGCCGGTGCGCCACGGGGGCGTCAGGTCGTCATCAGCGCTCGCCTTCGAGGCGTCGATGCTCGAACGCTTGGTCTCGACCGCCGCGGCCGACGGAGCGGTCGCTGGGCTGCTCGCGGGCGACGTGGTCGCGGCGCGGGTGGTCGTGATGGTCGGCTCGGCCTTCTTGGCGGGTGTCTGGCTCTCGAGCTTGGCGGCGTCTGGGCCGACGCGGCAGTGGCCGATGAACGTCGCGCCCTCGGTGACGACGAGCGTCGCCGCCGAGAGGTCGCCCTGCACACGGGCGTGCTCGGTGAGGGTGAGCTGTTCGCGGGCGTTCACGTTGCCGCGGACCTCACCGTCGATGACGATGCGTCCGCCCTCGAGTTCCGCGTCACAGACCGCCGATTCGCCGATCTCGAGCTGGAGCCCAGCGCAGATCTTGCCTTCGACGCTGCCGAGGATCCTCGCGCCGCCCTCGAAGTGCATCTCGCCCTTGATCTTCGTATCCGACCCGATGACGGTCACGTCTCCGCCGTTCTTCTCGGCCATGCTGGTACCAGCTCCTTCCGTGCCCCCGCGGCGGGGAGTCCGCCACGCTCCGCTAGTCCGACTTTGCTCCGGTCGCCCACCCTGGCGCCCGTGATGTCCTTGCGAGCAAAGCGATCGTCCAGATAACGCGAGAGGCCGCACAATCCGTTCGCGCTTTCGAGCGCGAGTTGCCCGGACGGGCGCAAAAAGAAAGCGCGACAAAATTTCACATGGGGCCGTGACCGCGTCCCGCCCGTTGCCGTTCCTCTTTGTAGCCACGGTCTCCCCTCGGATCGTGGCTCCCGAATGAGCTTCGGCTCGGGAATCGACGGAGTCTCCGGACCCTCGGCTCCGGTTCGGGAAGAGACCATCCGCCAAATTCCGGCGGCGTGGGGCGTGGCTTCCCTCCAGATCTGCGCTCCACGCCGCTCCTGGCGGAGGCCTTGGGTCAGGAAACGGTTTCCGATCCTGACCAAAGGCCCTTTCGGATCCCTCACGGACCCTCTTTGAGGTCCTTCATGGGCAAACGACCCCGGCCCGGCGTGGAAGGGTCGCTCGCGAAAGCGGGCGGTCGATCGGACTGATGGGGCTCCGGCGCGCGGGGGTGACCGCCTTGCGCGCTGGCTTTGACGGCCGGCGGACGCGTCCAAAATCGCCGTTCGTGGCGTCTCGGGCGTGCAATCCGGCCGCGTGCAGGGCGTTGCTGAGGCCGACCCAAGCGGCGTCCGTTACGCTCGCCCTCCATGTTGACGCCCGAACTGCTCCTGCTCGCCGAGACCGCCGCCGCGTCGTCCGAAGCCGCGCCCGGGCTGTTCAGCATCGCGAGCCTCGCCGCGCTCCTGACCCTCACGGCGCTCGAGATCGTGCTCGGCATCGACAACATCGTGTTCATCGCGATCATCACGCAGAAGCTGCCGCCCGAGCGTCAGCCGGCGGCAAGGAAGGTCGGCCTTCTCCTCGCGATGGGGATGCGGATCCTCCTGCTTCTGGGGATCTACTGGGTGCTGAAGCTCGAGACGCCGTTGTTCGATCTTCCGTTCCTCAAAGAACATGCGACGAACCCCGATACCGGTGAGGCGATCGAGCAGGCGGTGGGCATCAGCGGAAAGGACCTTGTCCTGCTGCTCGGCGGTCTGTTCCTGATCGCCAAAAGCACTTGGGAGATCCGCCACCAGATGCACCCGGAGGAGCACGGGACGCCGTCGAAGGCGAAGAAGGCCGCGGCGACGTTCGGCGGCGTGCTTCTCCAGATCCTGATGCTCGATCTGGTGTTCAGCCTCGACAGCGTGATCACGGCCGCGGGGATGACGGACCAGATCGTGGTCATG
>PAKY01000118.1 GCA_002706885.1 Phycisphaerae bacterium | reverse complement strand
TGCCATCCGCCCGTGCCGCAGGAGTCGACCGTGAAGCGGTCGGCGAACCCGCGCTGTCGCGCGAGGTGAAGGAAGATGCCCTCGGCGAGAGGGCTGCGGCAGATGTTGCCGAGGCAGACGAAGAGCAGGCGTGTGCGCTGGTCAGGCATGTGGCTCCTCCCGGACGGCGCCGGGCATGTCGGCGGCCCACCAGAGGGTATCGAGCATGGGGGGGATCGGGTCGCGCGACGGTCCCGAGTGGATCGCGCGACGGAGCTTGACGTTGCAGCGGTCGGCCCAAGCGCGGATGTCGGCGGCGTAGCGGTCGTCGTCGAGGGGCGAGGGTTCGCCCGCGATCTCGAAGACAACGTCGACGGCGGGCCAGAGGCTCGGGACGGGTTCATCGACAACCTGGATCGAGAGGCCGACGCCCGTGACGTCACGGAGGCGGATGCCCGCATCGATCCTGGGTGTATCGCGGTGGAGGACGATCATCGCGGGCTGACCGAGGATCTCGAGAATGCCGGCGTTGAAGATCGCGTCGCGTCCCTTGATCGCGTTCGGGCCTGTCGCGATGGGGGTGACGACAAGGTCGCGGGGCGAGGCGCCGATCTTGGCGCGGAGGTCGTCGCGGGAGCCGGGCGCGGCGTCCGTGGCGACCGCGTTTGCGATCCATCGGACGTCGCAGTCGTTCGTGGCGGCGCGGCTCAAGGGAGGCGGACGCTCTGCGGGCGTTCGACGCTGTAGAAGAGCTGGGAGAGGCCGAGGCCGGTGAACGCGGCGAGGTCTTCCTCGATGCGGGCCATGTCGGCGCGGCTGGTGGCGAGGTTGCCCGGGGCGGTGGGCATCTTGAGCGAGAGGGTGTAGCCCTCGGGCTGCTCGGGCCAGACGCGTTCGCCCGTGACGACGTCGATGACCTTCACGTGCAGCGTGACGCTTGGCGAGGGCTTGTCGGCGAAGTCGCTGCCGCGGAACTCGCTGACGAGGGCGTAGATGACGATGTCGGCGCGGACGGCCTCGCCGATGTCCTGGATCGAGAGGGGGTTCTGCGAGGTGGCGGTCGCGGCCATGGTGACGGCGGCGCGGCCGTCGATCATCTTGCCGTCGTCGATGACCTTCTTCTGAAGAAGCACGTTCTGGGCCGTTTCGGCGATGATGCCTCGGTAGCGGCGGCGGGTGACACGGTTGGTCGGGTCGTCGATGAGGATGACGGTCGAGCGGGTCGGGTCGAGCTCGTATTCGGCCTCGACCGAGCCCGGTCCGTGCACGAGGAAGAACGCGGGTCCGAAGATGTTGCAGGACGCAAGGAGGCCGAGCGTCAGGAGTGACGCGGCGGTCGCGAGTATGCGGCGGGTGGTCCGGGTTCGACTCATTCTTCTTCTTCGCTCTGTCGGACTTGCTGTCGGTTTGGCTGTCGGTCTGTCTATTGGCCTGGGCATGCCGCTAGTACTCGATCGCGTTGGGTTCTTCGTGGTCGAAGAAGAGCCAAGCCATGCGGTTGGAGAGGCGCTGACTGAGGGCGGAGGTCACGACGCTCTGGCCGAGCTGTTCGCGGAGGATGCCCATCTGGTCGGGGAAGGCGACGCGGATGGCCTGCTCGTAGAGCGGCTCATCGGGGAGGCCCGAGTCGATCTCGTAGACCTGGACGATGCCGGTGGCGACGCCTTCCCAGGTGTAGCGGTTGCCGGGCTCGTGGAGGCGGTACTCGTTGAGCTCGAGGACGATGAGCCGCTCGACGCCAAGTCGTTCGCCGAGCTCGCCGCGGCCGAGCGCGATCCAGCCGACGTTGTTGTAGAGCTTGCTGAGGACGGTCTGGGCGGGGACGTGGCCCGAGGCGCCCGCGTTCTCGCTGATCAGGCGGTCGACGCGCTGCGTGAGGTGCTCGACGAGACCGGGGTGCTCGGCCTGAATGGATCGATCGGCGCTGACGACGACGGCGTAGCTCTTGCCCTCGACGCCCGCGTATGCGGCTGGGATCATGGTCGACCCGGCCTGGTGGGCGGACTCGGCCATGCCGCCGACGAGGGCGCCGACGACGCACCCGGGCGCGAGGGAGAGCGCGAGAAGGCCGATGGCGGCGAGGGCGATGGCGTGCGTCCGAACCCTGCTCAAGGGCGATCCTCTCGTGAGGCGTCGTGGCTTAGAGAACTCGGCGGACTGGCAAGGGCATCTCCGGGGCTGGAGAGCCGCCGCGGGCCGCCGGTGGGGCGGCTCGCAGCCTGACTACCACGTCACGATCTTATAGATCCACGCGGCCAAGATCGAGGCCAAAGCGAGCCAAAGCGTCAGGGGGCGGCGGAGCGGCGAGAGGAGGCGGAACGTCGCGACGCCCGTCAGCGCGGCGTGAGCGGCTCCGATGGCGATCACGGCGACGATCAGGGCAAGTGTTCCGCCCGCGGGCTGCGTCTTGATGGCGGTCAGGAGCGATCCGTCGGCGGCGTGGGCGAACGAGGTGGTCATGCCGCAGGTCGGGCAGGGGGCGTCGAACATGGCGACCCAGCCGCAGCGGGGGAGTCCGAGGCTCTCGTGGGTGCCGTGTCCCTCGGAAGAGGGAGGCAGGACGGCGGCGACGCCGAGCAGCGCGAGGCAGGCGAGCGACAGGACCGCGGCGCCGATCCGGTACTGGATGACGGTCGGGACGCTCATGAGCGGGTGGGTCGCCGTCTGCGAGGGATCAGTCGAAGCGGAAGACGCCCTTGCGGAACCCGTAGAGGTAGGCGACGACGGTGGTGAGGAGGAAGAAGAGGATGCGGAGGAGCCACAGGAGCGATTCGTTGCTCATGGGCTCGAGGTTGCCGAAGGTGGCGGCCCAGGGGTAGAGGAAGACGACTTCGACATCGAAGACGAGGAAGACCATCGCGATCAGGTAGAACCGCACGTTGAACCGCTTGCGCGAGCTCGTGATGGGGTTCATGCCGGATTCGTATGCGATGCCCTTGGTCGCGCCGGCTCGCTTGGGGCCGATGAGCTGCGAGAGGACGACGTTGCCGATCCCGAAGGTCAGGGCGGCGCCGATCATCAGGAAGATGGGCAGGTACGAACTCAGCTCGGTCGCGGCGAGGATCATGGGGCGATGATAGCGGGTGCTCACCTCGCGAGGTGGAGCGGCGAACGCGGCGTCGATCCCCCCGAAACGCGGTTCTCGCGACGCTGAGGCCGGCGTCTGCCAAGCTGTCAGGTTGGAGCGGGTGGTGGGGCCGCTTCGCGGGCGGATCGCACATGTTGTGTCTCGGCGGGGGCGGGGATGCAGCCCGTGCCGGCGCCCGTTCGGCTGGCACGGGGTTTGCCTGTGGACTGCGAACGACTCATGCGCCCCGGGTGTCGCTGGATTGGATCCGGCGGGCCGACCGGCGGCCAGATAGCAGCGGGAGTTGGAGCAGATGGCATCCAAAGAACTGACCTTCGACATCGAGGCTCGTCAGGCCCTTCTTGCCGGCGTGGAGAAGCTCGCGTCCGCCGTGAAAGCCACGCTCGGGCCTCGCGGTCGGAACGCGGTGATCGACAAGAGCTGGGGCGGGCCGACGGTCACCAAGGACGGGGTGACGGTCGCCGAGGAGATCCAGCTCCGCGACAAGGCTGAGAACATGGGCGCCCTCCTGGTGAAGGAAGCGGCGAGCAAGACCTCCGACGACGCGGGCGACGGGACGACGACCAGCACGGTCCTCGCCGAGGCGCTCTTCCGTGAGGGTCTTCGCTACATCGCGGCGGGCGTGGACGCGAACGGGCTTGTCCGCGGGATGAAGCAGGCCGTCGAGGCCGCCGGGAAGGCGATCGACGGGCTCGCGACCCCTGTGAACGGGAAGAAGGACATCGCGAACGTGGCGGCGATCTCGGCCAACAACGACCAGGAGGTCGGGAAGATGATGGCCGACGCCTTCGAGAAGGTCGGCAAGGACGGGGTGATCACGGTCGAGGAGGGCAAGAGCCTCGAGACCGAGATCACGGTGGTCGAGGGCATGCAGTTCGACCGCGGGTACCTCTCGCCGAACTTCGTGACCGACGCGGACGAGATGCGGGTCGAGATCGAGAAGTGCCTCGTTCTCGTCCACGAGGACAAGATCGAGAACGTGACCAAGCTCGTGCCGCTGCTCGAGAAGGTCATGTCGGCGAAGAAGCCGCTGCTGATCATCGCGGAGGACGTGACGGGCGAGGCGCTGAGCACGCTCGTCATCAACAAGCTCCGCGGCACGCTCCAGGTCGCGGCGGTCAAGGCGCCCGGTTACGGCGATCGTCGCAAGTCGATGCTCCAGGACATCGCGGTCCTGACGGGCGGCACGGCGGTCATGAAGGATCTTGGCACGCAGCTCGACGAGATCGAACTGTCGGACCTCGGGCTCGCGAAGAAGGTCGAGATCGACGCGGACACGACGACGATCATCGAGGGCGCGGGCGCGACGAAGGACATCCAGTCGCGGATCGACCAGATCCGTCGCGAGATCGAGAACGCGTCGAGCGACTACGACCGTGAGAAGCTCCAGGAGCGGCTCGCGAAGCTCGCGGGCGGCGTGGCGCAGATCAAGGTCGGCGCGGCGTCGGAGGCGGAGCTGAAGGAGAAGAAGGCCCGCATCGAGGACGCCCTGCACGCGACGCGCGCGGCGATCGCCGAGGGCATCGTCCCGGGCGGCGGCGTGAGCTTCATCCGCGCCCGCTCGGCGATCTCGGGTCTGAAGGAGCACAAGGCGGTGTTCGGGAAGGCCAAGGAGGTCACGTCGGAGGAGATCGGGCACGTCAGGTACGACGTCGCTGCGGGCCAGGACGTGGTGTTCCGGGCGCTGAGCGTGCCGCTGAAGACGATCGCGGAGAACGCGGGCGCCAAGGGGTCGGTCGTGGTGGCGAAGGTCGCCGACCAGACCGGCAACAACGGGTACAACGCGCTCACCGACACCTTTGAGGACCTGGTGAAGGCGGGCGTGATCACCCCCGCGAAGGTCGACCGCATGGCGCTGCACAACGCTTCGAGCGTCGCGACGGTGCTGCTCGCGGCGGACTGCATCATCACCGAGAAGCCCGAGGCCAAGGACGACCACGCGCACGCGGGCGGCGGCGGCGGCATGGGTGGTATGGGCGGTGGCATGCCGGGCATGGGCGGCATGGGTGGTATGCCGGGTATGGGTGGGATGGGGTTCTGAAATGGCCATAGAAAACGGCTTGGCGAATCAGTTCGCAAGTCGTCTGTGGGACAACGTAGACCGCCTATCTACATGGGCTGAGGTTTTTCGCGAAGGAAGCGACGATGGAAAACCATCGTACCATTGGTTGTGTGACAATGTTAGCTGGCTCGCGGGAGCCATTCAGGCGTCGTTGCTTGAAAGTATAGTAATCGCAATATGTAGACTTGCGGATCCGCCGCAGCAGGGTAGGTATGCAAACGCCTCATTGCTTCGGGTGCGAGAGTTTTTATCCGCCAGTGGATGCGAGCGTCTTGATCGTTTTGTTGCGATAGCTGCCATCGGGAAAGAAGCAAGAGATAAATTTGTTTCCCACGTAGATATGGATATCAACACAACAACAATCTTCTCGCCTGCCGAGGCGACTGAGGCTGCTGGAGTCGCCCGCCAGATAGTCGAGGAGTATTGGGAGAAGCACCTGGTCGGGACATTTCCCGGATGGGAGTTTCGGCGGGCGGTGGGCGACCTTAAGAGTCTGTGTCAGTCGCCGGTGTGATAGCTTGGGCGGGGTGAGCATTTGTGTGTGGTAAACTGGTAATCAGAACTAGCTGACTAAGGAGATTTCTTATGGTGCGTCGGCGTCAGACGGTTAACGTAGAGGTGCCTTCAGATGTTGCCGCGGATTCGGGTGGAAGCCTGGTGGCCGGCGATTGGCAACTCGAGGTAGTCCTCTGTTACACGATTAAGGATGGCAAGACGCGTTGGAATGGTTTTTTGCGAAGGGTGATTAATAATGGGGTTGAATCCCCTGTGCCAGCCGACTACACAGAGACTGGGGCTATCTACGACGCGTCGGAATCGGAGTTCTCGGAGCGTACGTGCGATCTAGTTTGGATGGATTTCGTTGGAATGACGACGGTCCGCTAACGCAGTGTTGTGGTGGGTCAGCCAGATTACCAAGTGAGCTCCTTGTCAAGTTTCTGAGCGACGTCTTCGTGCAGATCGGTCGTTGCAGCCGGTACTGCATCGGTGCGGCTTATGGGTCTCAGGGCAGGCAGGTTCATTAGGTGTCTTGTTTGCAAGACCTTTCGCGTGCTTCGTGTTCGGAACGCTTGCTCGACCGCGGTCCTTTCTTTGGAGGGGGTGCAGAGGTCTAGATCGCCTGGATCCAAGCAGCCGGTGGCACGCTGATGGTTGGGTTTGGGCGAGTCGAGCTTTGAGACGGAAGTACTGATGCGGACGTTGACGAGGCAAACTGGGGGGCGGGTTCAGGCTGGAGGGCCTGGGGGTCGCTGCGCCGGTTTGGGGTCGGGGGCTCGATGGCCTCGGCTCGCGTCGGTTGGCATCTTCGGGGTGGACCCCCGAGGCCGAGCGATGTCCATCTCCGGAACGTCCTACATCTCGTTTTCGCGTCGCGACGATGGCGTCACCGAGGCCTCGTCGCTGCGCGTGTATTGGACCGGCGATCAGTTCGTCGAGGGGCGGGGGGAGTTCGATCCCATCCCGTGTTTCGGCGAGGTGATCGAGGCCTCGGGTCCGGCGTCCGACCACTTGATGGTCGGGATGCGGGTGTTCTTCGAGCGGCCCGCGTTCGTCGAGAACCTGCGGCACGCGAACTGGGACCTCGCGCGGGCGGTCGCGGAGACGCTTGGGCGTTCGTTCGAGGTGCATGGTTGGATCGAGCCGCCGGGTCTGCCGGACGCGGACGCGGCGTAGGAATCGGAAGCAGACGCACAGACGACCCCGCGCGAGCGAAGGCGGGGCGGAAGCAGAAGGGAGCCAGTCATGGCGGTGAAGCCTCTTGAGGATCGCGTTCTCGTGAAGCCCGTCGAGAAAGAGAACATGACCGAGTCGGGCCTGTACCTGCCCGAGGCGAGCAAGGAGAAGCCGATCCAGGGCAAGATCGTCGCGACGGGCCCGGGTCGTCTGCTCGACAACGGCCAGCGCGCGAAGCTGAGCGTGTCGAAGGGCGACACGGTGGTGTACGGGAAGTACGCCGGGTCGGAAGTGGAGATCAAGGGTGAGAAGCATCTGATCCTGCGGGAGACGGAGTTGTTGGGGGTGATTGGGGGCTAAAGCGGCGGGGGATCGGGGATCGGCCATCGGCGATCGGGGGGGGCATGCCGGGGCGGGTCGAGTCGTATCGCGATCTCGATGCCTGGAAGCTCTCGATGGCTGCCGTGAGCGCGGTCTACCGGTTGACCGGACGTTTTCCCTCGGACGAACGCTTCGGACTCACGGCACAGCTTCGGCGCGCAGCGGTGAGCATCCCGAGCAACATCGCCGAGGGGTGGGGGCGTCAGACGACGCCTGAGTATGCGAGGTTTCTTCGAGTCGCTCGTGGCTCGCTGTATGAGGTAGAGACGCAGTTACTGATCGCGATCGAACTCGGCCTCGCGGAGGCCGGCGAGACGCGAGCAACACTTGAAGAGGTCGAGCACGCCGGGCGAGTCCTGGCCGGGCTCGTACGAAGCATCGAGAGGAAGCTGGATCGAGACCCCGATCGCTGATCGCCAGTCCCCGATCCCCAGCTCCGAAGGAGCACACACATGGCACAGAAGCAGATCATGTTCGAGGACAACGCCCTTGTCGAGATGAAGAAGGGCGTTGATCGTTTGGCGGACGCGGTGAAATGCACGATGGGGCCCGCTGGGCGTCACGTGGTCATCGAGAAGTCGTACGGTGGGCCGAGCGTCACGAAGGACGGTGTGAGCGTCGCTAAGGAGATCGAACTGGCCGAGCGGTTCCAGTCGATGGGCGCGAAGATGGTGTACCAGGTCGCGAAGAAGACCGCCGACAAGGCGGGCGACGGGACGACCACGGCGACCGTCCTGGCGCAGGCGATCTTCAGCGAGGGGCTGCGTCACGTCTCGGCGGGCGCGAACCCCGTTCACCTCCAGCGGGGCGTGAACAAGGCGGCGGAGGTCGCTTCGGAGGCGATCGACTCGATCGCGATCCCTGCGAAGGGCAAGGCGGACTACAAGAAGATCGCGACGGTTTCGAGCAACCACGACGAGAACGTCGGCGAGCTGATCGCCGAGGCGATCGCGAAGGTCGGCCCGGACGGCGTGGTCGAGATCGAGGACGGCAAGACGGCCGAGACCGAGCTCGACTACACCGAGGGCATGCAGTTCGACAAGGGCTACCTCTCGCCGTACTTCATGACCGATCCGAAGACGGGCGAGGCGGTGCTCGAGGACTGCTACATCCTCATCAACGAGAAGAAGATCTCGAACCTGCCCGACCTGCTTCCTCTGCTCAACAAGATCGCAACGAGCGGGAAGCCGCTGCTGATCATCGCCGAGGACGTCGAGAACGAGGCGCTCGCGGCTCTGGTCGTGAACCGTCTCCGCGGTGTGCTGAACGTCAGCGCGGTGAAGGCGCCCGGGTTCGGCGACCGTCGCAAGGCGATGCTCGGCGATATCGCGACGCTCACGGGCGGGACGTACTTCGCCGAGGACCTGGGCCGGAGCCTCGAGTCGATCGAGCTGAGCGAACTCGGGCGGGCGAAGAAGGTCGTCATCACCAAGGACGACACGACCGTCATCGAGGGCGCGGGCAAGAAGAAGGACATCCAGGCACGCGCGGATCAGATCCTGACCCAGCACGGCAAGTCCACCAGCGACTACGACAAGGAGAAGCTGATGGAGCGGCACGCCAAGCTCACGGGCGGCGTGGCGATCATCAGCGTCGGCGGCGCGACGGAGCAGGTCCAGAAGGCGACCAAGGACCTCGTCGACGACGCCCTGCACGCGACACGCGCGGCGGCGAAGGAGGGGTACGTCCCGGGCGGCGGCGTCGCGCTGCTCCGCACGATCGACGCGGTCTCGGCGGCCCGCAAGAAGGCCAAGGGCGACGACGCGCTGGGCTTCGACATCGTGCTCAAGGCGCTCGAGGCGCCGGCGCGTCAGATCGCGGTCAACGCGGGCTTCGACGGCGACCTCGCGGTCGAGAACATCCTCGAATCGGACGGCTCGACCGGGCTGAACGCTTCGACGGGTGAGTACGTCGACCTGGTGAAGGCGGGCATCATCGACCCGGCGTTGGTCGTGAAGAGCGCGATCACGAACGCGGCGAGCGTTGCGGGGCTGATGCTCACGACGGACGTGATGGTGACGGAGCTGAAGGACGAGACGGAGCCGACGGCTGGGGCGGTTGCTTGATCGGGTAGGTCGGCTCTCCGAGCCGACATGTATGCCCAGCAGTCCGGAAGTGTCGGCTCGGAGAGCCGACGTACCCAAGGAAGATGGGCCGCGGCGGGAGACCGGCGCGGCTCGATTCATGCCAACAACCCGCGATTACTACGAGATTCTCAGCATCGAACGCTCCGCCGACGGGGACGAGATCAAGCGCGCGTACCGGCGGATGGCGATGAAGTACCACCCGGACCGCAACCCGGACAATCCGGAGGCCGAGGCGAAGTTCAAGGAGGCGGCGGAGGCCTACGAGGTGCTCGCCGACGAGCAGAAGCGGAAGGTCTACGACCAGTACGGCCATGATGGTCTGCGCGGGCGCGGCGCGGCGGGGCACGACTTCAGCCGGATGAACGCGGACGACATCTTCTCGATGTTCAACGACATCTTCGGGGGTGGCGGCGGGTTCGGCGGTGGTGGTCGCGGTGGCGGGCGGCGGGTGGCTCGGGGGTACGACCTCGAGACCGAGGTCGTGGTGACGCTCAATGACGTGCTGACCGGGACCGAGCGGGACGTGGAGTTCACGCGGCTTGACGTGTGCTCGAACTGCTCGGGTTCTGGCGCCAAGCCCGGGACCTCGCCCGAGACGTGCGACACGTGCGGCGGGCAGGGGAAGGTGCAGCAGGCGGGGCTGGGCGGGATGTTCCGTATGGTCACGGCGTGCCCGACGTGCCGGGGGACGGGGCAGATCGTCCGCGAGAAGTGCTCGTCGTGCTCGGGCAAGGGGCGGCAGCCGACGAAGCGGTCGCTGGTCGTGCGCGTGCCGGCGGGCATCCGCGATGGTCAGGCTGTGCGGATCCAGGGGGAGGGCGAGCCGCCCGCTCGGGAGTTGAGCCCGAACGGGGAGGGGATGCGTGGCGACCTGCACGTGATCGTGCGCGTCGAGCCGCACGACCTGTTCGAGCGCGAGGGCGATCACCTGCTCATGGAGATGCCGATCAGCTTCAGCCAGGCGGCGCTCGGCGCGACGGTCGAGGCGCGGACGCTGGACGGGCGGCACGAGCTGAACATTCCGCGAGCGACGCAGCACGGGGACCTGTTCCGCGTGCGGGGCGAGGGGCTGCCGAATCTCCGCTCGGGGTCGCGGGGTGACCTGGTGCTGGTGACGAAGATCGAGATCCCGAAGAAGCTCACGAAGAAGCAGGAGGCGCTGCTGCGTGAGTTCGCGGAGACCGAGGACCACCACGTGACGCCCGAGAGCCACGGGTTCTGGAAGAAGATGAGCGAGAAGCTCGCGGACCTGGGTGTCGCGGGTGGAGCGGCGGGCGACGGTAAGCACGACAAGAAGCACAAGAGCGAGAAGAGCTCATGAGTGAAGAACGGGATCAACGGGTGACGGAGCACGAGGGTCGGAACGCGGCGACGGAAGAGACAGTGGACCAGATGCCCAAGGAGCGGGTGGACGAGCTTATCGCGATCGCTCGCGACGAGACGTACGAGCCGCCGGTCGGGGCCGAGGAGTTCGTGGAGGCTTTACGCCTGGTGGCGCACGATCGCGACGAGGTGTTCGCGAAGCTTCAGCGGACGGCGGCGGACTACCAGAACTTCCAGCGACGGGCGAGCGTGAACGAGCGCGAGGCTCGGGAGCTGGCGCGGGCGGGCGTGGCGCAGTCGATGGTGACCGTGGTCGATTACTTCGACATGGCGCTGAAGCAGAACCCTGAGACGGCGACGGTCGAGCAGGTCATCGGCGGTGTGCAGATGATCCGCGCGGAGCTGCTGCGGGTGCTGGGGACGCACGGCGTGACGGCGGTCGAGCCGGGGCGCGGAACGGCGTTCGATCCGAACCGTCACGAGGCGTTGGAGCACTCGGTGGTGGAGGGCGTGGAGCCCGGGACGATCGCGGAGTGCCGGTCGCCGGGCTACATGCTCGGGGATCGGATGATCCGGCCCGCGAAGGTGGTCGTTGCCTCGGCGAGCGCCGATGGCGAAGGCGAGGGGTAAGGGAATGCCCACGTACGAGTATCGCTGCGGGAAGTGCGGCGAGGGTCTCGAGATCTTCCAGTCGATCAAGGACAAGCCGAAGCGCAAGTGCCCGGCGTGCGGCGCGAACGCGTTGGAGCGGCTGATCAGCGGCGGCGGGGCGATCCTGTTCAAGGGGTCGGGGTTCTACGAGACGGACTACCGCAGCGAGAAGTACAAGAAGGCCGCGGAGGCGGACAAGAAGGCTTCGAGCGGCGACTCGGAAGGCTCGTCCGACAAGAAGGCGGACAAGGCGACCGAGAGCAAGTCCGGCGGTGGGTCAGAGACCAAGCCGGACAAGCCCGCGAAGAAGGGCGATGACAAGTTGTCGAAGGGCTCCAAGAAGGCCGCGTCGAGCAAGCCGTGAGCGTGGTCGCGCATGGGATCGATCTGTGCGAGGTCGAGCGCATCGCGCGGATGATCGAGCGCCATGGTGATCGGTTCCTGACGCGGTGCTTCACGGCGGCGGAGTTGGCGTACGCCGACGCCTCGGCGAAGCGACGCGACGAGCATCTGGCGGCGCGGTTCGCGGCGAAAGAGGCGGTGCTCAAGGCGATCGGCACGGGGTGGTCGCAGGGGATCGCGTGGACGGACGTCGAGGTGACGAGGGCGAACTCCGGGGCGCCCGGGGTGCAACTGACGGGTCGCGCGGCCGCTATCGCTATTGAGCGTGGGATCGAGCGGTGGTCGCTTTCGCTCTCGCACGCGGGAGGGATGGCGGTGGCGTCGGCGATCGGCCTGGGGTGGGACGGAAGTCGGGACGAAGCGGTAGGCTGATGCGCGGATCCTCGCCGACGTCAGGCTGACAGGAGGCGCCCGCATGTCCGTTCACTGGCCCATCATTCGACATCTCGTGACGCACCCGACCCGGGTCGCGGTCGTCGACGACAAGCGTTCGTACCGTGGCATCGATCTGCTCGGAGCGTCGGCGCACGTGTCGAGGGCGATCAAGAGCGAATCGAGGGCGAGGCACATCGGGCTGATGCTCCCGACGAGCGGGGCGTTTCCGATCGCGGCGCTCGCGGCGTGGGGCAGCGGACGGGTGATCGTGCCGCTGAACTACCTGCTCAAGCCGGCGGAGCTTCAGTACGTCGTCGATGACTCGGAGATCGACGCGATCGTCACGGTGCAGCCGATGCTCGACTTCATCGGCGAGACGCCCAAGGGCGTCAAGATCATCAAGCTCGACGAGCTGAGCTTCAAGGGGTTGCCGCCGGTGAGCCTGCCGAAGAAGGCGGCGGGCGATGATCTCGCGGCGCTGGTTTACACGAGCGGGACGAGCGGGAAGCCCAAGGGGGTGATGCTGAGTCACGGCGCCCTGAAGAAGAACGCGGAGCAGGGCTGCCAGGGGCTCGGGCTCTCGGCGGGCGACAAGATGCTTGGCGTTCTGCCGCAGTTCCACTGCTACGGGATGACGCAGCTCACGCTGACGCCGCTGATGCACGGGGTGCCGGTGGTCTACACGGCTCGGTTCAGTCCGAAGAAGCTGATGGATCTTGTGAAGACGCACCAGGCGACGTGTCTTGTGGGCATCCCGTCGATGTTCAACGCGATCGCTTCGCTCAAGAGCGCGGGGCCGGAGGACGTCGAGAGCCTGCGTCTGATCGTCAGCGGGAGCGAGGCGCTGCCTGACGCGGTGTTCGAGAAGTTTCACGCCAAGTACGGCAAGCCGATCACCGAGGGGTACGGCATGACCGAGATGGCGCCCGCGACGCACTGCAACCTGCCGGAGAACATCAGGCGTCACTCGGTGGGGCGGCCGCTGCCCGGGGTCGAGCAGCGGATCGTTGACCCGGCGAACGAGGGCGTGCTGGGGGTGGACACGGACGGGGAGATCAGGCTGCGTGGGCCGAACGCGATGTCGGGGTACTGGAAGCTGGACGACGCGACGCGCGAGGTGTTCGACGGCGAGGGGTACTACCGGACGGGCGACATGGGTCGGATCGACGCGGAGGGGTATCTCTCGATCACGGGGCGGATCAAGGAGATGATGATCATCGGGGGCGAGAACGTGTTCCCGGTGGAGATCGAGAGCGTCCTGAATGAGCATCCGTCGGTGAGCGCCTGCGGTGTGACGTCGGTGAGCGACGACACCCGTGGCGAGGCGCCGATCGCGTTCGTTGAGCTCGAGGAGGGCGAGACCGCGGAGCCTCGTGAGTTGCAGGCGTATTGCCGGGAGCATCTTGCGGGGTGCAAGGTTCCGAAGGCGGTGTATGTCGTTGAGGCGCTGCCGCGGAACGCGACGGGGAAGATCATGCGGAAGGAACTGAAGGGGATGCTTCCGGCGGAGGCGGCGGCAGGTTGATCGGCGTCGCACTCGGCAGCCGCGACGGTGGGACATGGAGGAGGCAAGGACGGCTCCGCTACGGCGCCTGATGGCATCAGTCGCCATACTGGCGGAATGCCTGCGGATCGCGATGAAAGCCCTTCCATTCTGCGGATCCTCGGTCCGGGGATTTTGTTCGCGGGCGCGGCGATCGGGGTGTCCCATCTTGTGCAGTCGACGCGGGCGGGGGCGTTGTATGGGCTCGCGCTGATTCCCGCGATGCTGCTGGTGCATCTGCTCAAGTACCCGGGCATGTCGGCGGGCGCTCGGTTCGCTGGGGCGACCGGGCTGACGATGGCTCAGGGCTACAAGCGGATGGGGCGGTGGTCGACAGGGGCCGCGGGGACGGTGTTCTTCGCGACGGCGCTGCCACTTCAGGCGGCGATTGCGACGGTGACCGCGGCTGTGGCGATGGCGTGCGCGCGGCGGTTCACGCCTGACGGGGTGGCGATCGACGGCGTGGCGCCGATGTGGCTTTGGGCGTTCGGCCTTCAGGGTGTCGCGGCGTCGATCGCCGTCCTTGGGGGGTTCAAGTGGCTCGACCGGGTCATGAAGGTCCTGATGACGCTGCTCGCGATTATCACGGTGGCCGCTGCGGTGAGCGTGGCGCCGCGGGTGGAGTGGGGGTCGATCGATCCGTTCCGGCGGGAGTTGTACGTCGGGGCGGGGCTGACGTTCCTGCTGGCGTTCCTGGGGTGGATGCCGGCGCCGCTTGATGTCGCGATGTGGAACGCGCTGTGGTGCGTGGAGAAGCAGCGGGCGTTCGCGAAGCGGCCGTCGGAGCGGGTGATCAAGCTCGAGTTCCTGCTCGGGTACGCCAAGTGCATCGTGCTGGCGGCGGCGTTCATCGTGCTCGGGGCGGCGTTGCTGCACGCGCCGGGGATCGAGGCGGCGTCGGGGTCGGCGATCGTCGACCAACTCCTCGCGAACTACGGCGAGGCGTTGTCGCCGAGGCTGGAGCCGTTCATAGCGGTGTGCGCGCTGGCGGTGATGTTCTCGACGCTGCTCTCGTGCACGGACGCTCTGCCGCGGATCGCGGTCGACTTTCTGACCGCTCGGAGTGACGTGGCCGATCCCGAGCAGGCGACGCAGGCGGCGCCGAGGGCGCTCGCGGTGCTGACCGCGTCGGCCTGCGTGATCGGCGGGGCGACAACGATTCTCGTGGTGGCGAGGGACGCTTTCATCTACGTGGTCGATTTCGCAACGGTGGTCTCGTTTCTCTCGACGCCGGTGCTGGCGTTGGTGCACCATCGGGTGCTGCACGGCGATCTGCTGCCCGAGGGGCATCGGGCGAGGCGGTGGGAGACGTGGTTGAGCTACGCGGCGATCGGGTTCTTCAGCGTTTTCGCGGCGGTGTACATCGTCCATTTCGTCGCGTCGAGCGTGTCCGGCGAATAGGATCGCTTGAGCGACCGAACGACCTCGAAACACCGCGTGTGACGCAGGAGAGACCCGGGCCATGGACCTGTACATCGATACCGCGAACCTCGACGAGATCCGCCAGGCGTCCGACATGGGCGTGCTGGACGGCGTGACGACGAACCCTTCGCTGATCGCAAAGGAGGGCGTGGACTACGGGAAGCGGCTCTCGGAGATCTGCGAGCTGGTTCCGGGGCCGGTTTCGGCGGAGGTCATCGCGACCGAATCGGACAAGATGATCTCGGAGGGGCGGGAGCGGGCGAAGATCGCGGGGAACATCGTGGTCAAGCTCCCGAGCACTGTGGACGGGCTGCGGGCGTGCAAGGCGCTGAGTGACGACGGCATTAAGACGAACATGACGCTGTGCTTTCAGCCGCTCCAGGCGTTGATGGTGGCCAAAGCCGGAGCGTTTCTTGTGAGCCCGTTCATCGGGCGTGTCGACGACATCAGCGGGGACGGGACGGAACTGATCGCCCAGATCCGCCAGATCTACGACAACTACGGCCTGCCGACGAAGATCCTCGCGGCGTCGATCCGGCACCCGAAGCACATGGTCGACTGCGCGATGATCGGCGCGGACGTGGCGACGGTGCCGTTTGACGTGATCAAGATGTTCATGAAGCATCCGCTGACGGACGTTGGGCTCGAGAAGTTCCTCGCGGACTACAAGAAGGCGTTCGGTTAAAGCCGGGCGCCCTGCGGCGCCCGTCGAAGCGGGCAGCCGGTTAGGCGTCATCGTCCCGGAGGCGGAACATCGCTTCGACCTCAACCGGGGCGCCGAGGGGGAGGCTTGAGCAGCCGACGGCGGCCCGTGCGTGGCGGCCGGCTTCGCCGAAGGCGGTGAAGAAGACCTCGCTCGCGCCGTTGGCGACCTTTGGGTGATCCGCGAAGTCGGGGGTCGCGGCGACGAAGACGCCGATCCGAACGACCCGCTCGATTCGGTCGAGCGATCCGACGGCGGATCGAGCGACGGCGAGGGCGTTGAGGGCGCAACGTCGGGCGCAGTCGGTGGCGGTTTCGAGGGTGATGCTGTCTCCCACGACGCCGCGGGCAAAGAGTCGGCCGTCGGCGAGCGGGATCTGACCGCTGACAATGACCGCGCCGCGATCGACGACGACCGGGACATACATCGCGACGGCCGCGGGGGCTTCCGGGAGGGTGAACCCTGCTGCGTCGAGGCGTTGCTCGGGGGTGGCGTTGGCGTCGGTCGTCATTTGGTGGGTCTCACGTATGGTCGTCAGGGGAATGGATGGGGGTATCGGGTTTGGAAAGCTAGCAAAGCTGGATCTGTACGCAACCGCTTACTGGCGGCGACGGATCGATCTGTGTATCGTTTGTTGCGCGCAACGACAATTCGAGCGGCGAAGTTCAGGCATGACCAGATACCTGCACTCATTCGGGGCTTCGATGCCCCGGTGTTCCTTCTCCTGAACTCCGCCACGACAACCTGTTTCCGGCGTTCGAGCGGGCGTGTGCTCGCCTCGGGCTTGCGGCTTTCCGGGGCCGCGCCGGCGCTGCGATGGTCGCAGTGTCACCAGATGTCGGAGTGGACGGGAGGAGTGCCCGTCCCGGAAGGAGTTTTCCATGAATCGCACGCATCGCAAGGGTGGCTTCACCCTCATCGAGCTGCTGGTGGTCATCGCGATCATCGCGCTGCTCATCGGTATCCTGCTGCCCGCGCTCGGCAAGGCCCGTCGCAGCGCCCAGCAGCTCCAGGATTCGACCCAGGTCCGTGGCATCATGCAGGGCATGGTGATCTTCGCGGGCAACAACGACGACCGTTACCCGCTGCCGAGCCGCCTCGACACTGCTGGCAACACCATCAACTCGCAGACGGACGCGAACGTGACCCAGGGTTTCCAGAAGGACACCACGGACAACATCTTCGCGATCCTGATCCACCAGGGCTTCTTCACGCCCGAGATCTGCGTCGGCCCGACCGAGCCGAACACCCAGATCTCGGTCGATGACGACTACGAGTTTGACGAGCCCAGCGCGATCACCAACCAGCAGCAGCGTCAGCTCGCGCTCTGGGACCCGAATTTCAACCTGTCGAACTTCAGCTACGCCCACCTCCCGACCTTCGGCGCCCGCCGCAACCAGTGGGCGAACACGTTCTCGGCGACCGAGGCCGCTCTCGGTAACCGTGGTCCGGACTACACCAAGTCGGGCACTGGCGCCAGCGCGTCGTGGCAGCTCACCACCACCGAGATGCCCGGCCAGGACACGATGGGTTGGGGGCTCAACGGCACGCAGATGATCCAGACCCCTCCCGGGCTGGAGAGCAACCGCCTGCGTCTGCACGGCAGCCGGACCTCGTGGGAAGGCCTGATCGGCTACAACGACAACCACGTCGACTTCGAGCGTCAGCCGAACCCCGACTCGGTCATCATGAACATGACCAGCACGGCCCTTCAGGCGCAGGACCGTACGGTTGCTGACAACCTCTTCGAGAACGAGAGCAACTTCGACGGCATGGAGCTTCGCCGCGGCCTGACCGGGACGGGCAACAACTCGCAGACGAGCTGGGACCAGCGCAACACGCTGCTCGTCAGCTACGCCCGCGTGGTCGGCACGAACCTCAGCACCGGCGCGCCGCAGATCGCGAACTTCGAGGACTGATCCGAGTTCACGGTTTCGGTTGATCGATAAGAAAACCCCGGCTCTCGCGAGCCGGGGTTTTTTGTGCGCAAGGATGTGTCATGAAGCCGGACGACGTGCGCTGGTCAGGCGATGTCGCCGAGGCCAGCTATGAAGGAACGGAGCGCTTCGAGGCGGCGGTCGTAGTCCCGGCGAGCATCGTCGATCTCGCGGCCGAGTTGCTCGAAGCGGTCCTCCTGGTCGTTGAGCTTGTCGAGGTATCGCTTGTAGAGGCTGCTCGAATCGCTCACGGCTTCCATGTCCTGACGGATGCGATCCTGTTCAGAGGTGATCTCGTTGCGTTCCCGCTCGAGGTCGTTCACGCGCTGTTGCGCCGCGTTGACAGCGGCCTGGAGGTCGCGGGCCTTCTGGGCGGCGTTGAGGACGTCGCGGGAGACCTTGCCCTGGCGGGAGAGGCTCTGGAGTTCGCCGAGGTCGAAGCTGGTGATGTCGACGCTCGTTCGGTCGGTGCGGGTTCGCACGATCTCGAGTTCTTCCGATCCGCCCGGGGCGACTTCGATCTCGAAGCGTTCGGTGTTGTTGGTGGTGTCGGTGGGCTTGCTCGGCGCCTGGAGATCCCAGCCGGGCGCCTTGGGTGTTTCGAGGATGATCGTTCGATTGCGCTTCTGGTCGACGTTTGAGACCGTGTATCGCTGGGTCCACTCGCGGCTCAACTGGCGGATCAGCGTGCCTCGGACGATGGAGACACGGTCGATGCGCTGGGTCTGGTCGAGCTCGGTCGAGACGGTGACGTCGAGATCGACGGCGTAGCTGAGGAGGCGATCCTCGTCTTCGGCGATGTGGGTGATGGTCGCGTCGCCCGTGTACGCGGAGGCGGCGTCGCCCGAGTCGAAGACGCTGATCGGGCCGGGCAGGAGGCGGAGGCCACTCGAGTTGGTGATCTCAGCCCCGCGCATCGGGTGGGGGCTGCCGTCGTTGGTGCGGTAGATGCTCACGCGACGTGCCTCGACGGGCGCGGAGAGGATGGGGAGCATCGCCGAGCGTTGGCGTTCGATCGTGACCGGGAGGTCGAGGGTGTATTGGAAGACCTCACCGATCTCCTGAGCCGTAGCCTGGGGGGCGGGGGCATAATCGGCCATACCGTCGAACGACATATAGGAGTCTCCGCTGGCCATCTCGCTCTGCGGCCGATCGGCGGAGATTCTCCCGGACAGCCTTCGTGAACTCGCGGACTTGCGGGCAGGGGACGAGACGGCCTCGTATTCCTCAGGCGCCGCGGCGATTTCAACGGGGACCGGGAGCGAAGGGCGGTCGAGGAAGACCGGGTCGGCGAGATCCATCGTGAAGCTGACGGGACGGCCCGAGACGAGGCTGAGGGTGACGTCTTCCCAGTCGTCGTTGGTGGTGTTTTCGACGATGGCCCAGCCCTGGAGCTGTGCGGGGGAGCCTTCTGACTCGGGGAGGACGAGGCGGTAGCTGGTCTTCCAGACGGGCGACTCGTGGACGTAGCCGACGACGACCTGACGGGCGCCGGCGCCTCGGAAGCGGAGGTCGACGCCACGGCGGTCGGCGCCGCGCTGCTTGGCCATCGCCGCGAGGGCGAGGTTGAGTTCGCTCGCGAGCTTGTCGTTGAGGATCTCGAGCCGATCGATGGCGCTGACGCGGAGGGGGATGACGCCCTGGTCGGTGAGGAGGGTAACGAACCACTGCTCGATCGACTGTTGGTCCTCCGCGATCGTCCGCTTCTCGGTGCCGAGCACGGTCCCCGTATGCGTCGAATCGAGTGTGGCGATCCTGACCCGTTCGCCTCGGAGGCGGGCGAGGATGTCCTGGAGGGAGGGGTTGTCGGAGATATCGAGCCCGAATCCCGCGAGTCGCTTGGAGAGGGGTTCGTCGGAGTCGTACCCGACGGCCTCGATCTGGCCTCCGGAGAGGTCGAGGAGGACGAGGCTCTTCAGGATGTCGTTGATCTGGCCTGCGTCGAACGTCAGGGTGACGTCGGCGTCGTCCTGTACGTTTCCGCGCATCTCGAAGAAGCCGACGCCCGATCGGTAGAGGGTGACGCGAGAAAGGTCGATATCGGCGGCCTGAGCGAGGGCGGCTGGTGTGAGGGGCGCAAGGATGGACGCCGCGGCGCCCGCGGCGAGGATGAGCCTGAGCTGTGCGAGTCGGTTGGTCATGGGCGATGCCTCCGTTTACTGATCGCTATAGAGCGATACCGCCCCCGAACGTCCGCGGCTTCATGCCGATATGACGCGTGACGAGACCGTTACAGTGTGCCGTGACTTCCTCCGCCACGCTTGCGTTTGATCCGACCGACGTCGCCCGCCGGCTGACCGCCGCCGTTGCGGGCGAGGTGCGCTTCGGCTTGCACGATCGGATGCTGTACGCGACGGACGCGTCGCATTACCAGGTCGAGCCGCTCGGCGTGGTGATCCCGGCGGACGCAGAAGACGCGGCGCGTGCGGTGCGGTTCTGCCATAAGAACGGTCTGCCGATCCTTCCGCGGGGCGGGGGGACCAGCCTCGCGGGTCAGTGCACGGCTCAGGCGGTCGTGGTTGATCTGTCGGCGGGCTGTCTGAGGCTGCATGGCGTTGACGCGGACCGTCGGACGTGCAGGGTCGAGGCGGGGGTCACGATCGAGGACCTCAATGACGAGTTGCGGTCGGTGGGGCTGTTCTTCGCCCCCGATCCGAGCACGGCTCGGCATGCGACGATCGGCGGGAGCATCGGGAACAACGCGGCGGGCGCTCACTCGCTGCTCTACGGGCGGACGGCCGAGAGCCTGCTCGGGGTCGACGTGTGCCTCATCGACGGGCGGAGGGTGACGTTCGACGAGGGAGCGGCGACGCGAGATCCGGTGGTTCGCGATTTGACGGAGCGGGTGGCGGAGATTGTGAGGTCGGTCGAAGGGCCGATCCGCGAGCGGTTCCCGAAGACGCGTCGGCGCAACGCGGGGTACGCGCTGGACATGATTCTCGATGATCTCGACGCGGGCGGGATCGACGCGGTCAATCTTGCGCACCTGATCTGCGGCTCGGAGGGCACGCTCGCGGTGACGCTCGGGGCGGAGCTTGCGTTGCAGCCGGTCCCAAAGGCGAAGGGGCTCGCGGTCGTGGCGTTCGCGGAGCTTGATGACTCCATGGACGCGTTGCTCTCGATCCTCGAGACCGGACCTGCGGCGGTGGAGTTGCTTGACGACCTGGTGATCGATCTCGCGCGGCACAATATTGAGCACCGTGGGGCGGTGGAGTTGCTGCCGAGGCCGGCGGGCGGGTCGCTGGTGAACGCGGTTCACTACGTCGAGTACTTCGGAGCGTCGGCGGAGGAGGTCGCGGCGAAGCTCGATCGAATCCGCTCGATGTTCCCGGCGGGACAGGTCGAGACGCACACCGATCAGGTGGCGATGAAGCGGGCGTGGGCGCTTCGGAAGGCGGGCGAGCCACTCCTGCACGGGATCCCGGGCGAGCGGAAGCCGCTTGGATTCGTTGAAGACAACGCGGTGCCGCCCGAGCGGCTCGCGGAGTTTGTGCGTGGGTTCCGAGCGATCGTCGAGCGGGAGGGGACGCGTGCCGCGTTCTATGCGCACGCGAGCGTTGGAGTGCTGCATGTGCGACCGTTGTTGAGCCTCCGGAGTGATTCGGACACGGCCGCGATGGAGCGGATCGCGGTCGAGGTCGCGGCGCTGGCGAAGTCACTCGGCGGCGTGATGAGCGGTGAACACGGGGACGGTCGCGTGCGTGGGCCGCTGCTCGACGCGTTCTACGGGCCTGAGATCATGGACGCGTTTCGGCGTGTCAAAGCGGTGTTCGACCCGAAGAACCTGCTCAATCCGGGGAACATCGTTGATCCGAGGCCGATCGAGACGATCCACGAGTTGACGCGGATCGACCCGACGCCCGGGCGCGAGATTCACATTCCCGATGTCAACACGTATTTTGACTACGGCGATCAGACGGACTTTGCGCACGCGGTCGAGATGTGCAACGGCGCGGGAGTGTGCAGGAAGAAGGCGGGCGGGGTCATGTGCCCAAGCTATATGGGCACGCTCGACGAGCGGCACGCAACGCGTGGGCGCGGCAACGCGTTGCGGCTTGCGATCAGCGGGCAGCTGAACGCGGACGGGTCGGACACGCCGGCGTGGGATGACGCGGAGACCATCGCAACGCTCGATCTGTGCTTGTCGTGCAAGGCGTGCAAGAGCGAGTGCCCGAGCAACGTTGACGTTGCGAGGCTCAAGGCGGAATACACGGCGCAGCGGTACCGGACGAAGGGGGCGCCGCTGCGTTCGCGGATCTTCGGGAAGATCCATGAATTGAGCGCGATCGCCGCGCTGTCGCCCGGGATGGCGAACTTCTTCGGGACGTTCGGACCGACACGGGCGGTTGCGAACGCGGTGCTTGGGCTCGATCCGAGGCGGAGTCTTCCGAGGTTTGAGCGGCCGTTGCACAGGGTGTGGGGGGTAGGAACCCCAGGCTTGCGCCGGGGGCTTGTAGTGGACGCTCCGGTCGTCGTGCTCTATGGGGACACGTTTACGACGTACAACGAGCCTCGTATCGGGCTTGCGGCGCGGGAGGTGCTTGAGGCGTTCGGCTACCGGGTTCGGCTCCATCGGGGGCGGGACGCGGGGCGGGCGTGCATGTCGCTCGGGCTGCTTGAGGACGCGATCAGGTCTGCGGATCGGGAGCTTGCATCGCTTGGGCCGATCGCCGAGGACGAGAGTGTTGAAGCGATCCTGTTCCTTGAGCCGAGCGTGCTTAGCGCGGTGCAGGATGACTGGCTGTCATTGAAATTGAAGTCCGCGGACGAGGCGCGGCGTCGCGTCGCGTCGCGGTCTTCGCTTGTTGAGCAGTTCCTAAACGAACGATGGGAGAGCCATCCGCGGGTTCCGACGTTCGACGCGCCCGAGGCTGAGATCCTCCTGCACGGTCACTGTCATCAGAAGGCGTTGTGGGGGCCGGGGAGTTCGGCGGGCGTGCTCGAACGAGCGTTCCCCGGGCGCGTTCGGATGCTTGATACGACGTGCTGCGGGATGGCGGGGAGCTTCGGTTACACCAAGGAGCGGTTTGATCTGTCGATGCGGATCGGGGAGCTGGGGGTGTTGCCACACGCGCGTCGTGAGGATGCGGCGATCGTCGCGCCGGGGACGAGTTGTCGGCACCAGATTCATGACGGAGCCGGGCGGCGGGCGCTGCATCCGGTGGAGTTGTTGGCTGGCGCCTTGGCTCGGGCGGAGACCTGATAGTCTTGGGGGCGTGACTGGCACGAACACTCGAGTCGCTTGGCGTGCGGTCTACTGGATCGTGCGCGTCGTTATTGGCGTATTCGTGTTCATCGGCGTGCTCGCGGTCTCGCTCTGGAGACCCGGTTTCGATGTCGGGTTGATCGGGCGTGGGACCGCGGGTGGAGCGGTCGCGGTGATGTCGAACGGCGACGCGGTCTCGTTGAGCTCGATCCGGTTTGGGATAGAGCCGTACGGGTTCGCGATTCGGGGCGGTGATGCTCCCGACCGAAGGCGTCACGAGTCGTCCGCTGAGGAACTCGTCCAGGTGAGCCTGGGTGTCGGCGCGTATTCGCGGACGATGCCCGTTCGGCCTTGGGCGGAGCATTGTGTGATGTGGTTGGACGGTGACGGGGCGCAGGGGGCGTCGGCGGACGTGCTCGCGGATGTGATGCTCGAAGCGACCGAGTTCTCGGGGACCCACGGTCGCGCGATCCGGATGCCGGGGTGGCTCGCGGACCTGATCTGGGCAGCGCCGCCGGCAACTTCTCCAGGCACGCGAATGCAGGCGGTGGCGGCGGTGGTCTGGGTGGACGTGTTCGCGTGGGTCTTGGACGCTTGGGTGTGGATGCTGGGCGCCGTCGCGGCCGCGATGACGGCGTGGTTCGGTCCGACGGCGGTCCGAGTCTGGCGACGGCGGAGGCGACGGGCTCGGGGGGCGTGTCAGGGCTGTGGCTATGACCTGGATGGCCAGGACGGAACATGTCCGGAGTGCGGCGTCCTGACTTCATGGAACGTCTGACGCCGACCTCGTCGTTTCCGATCACACTGGCGAGCGGTGGGGCGGCGAGTCGATCTACCCTCCACGCTCATGGAAGAGATGGCCTGGTGGATTCCGATACTGATCTTTTTCGCCCGGATCGGGGATGTCTCGGTCGGAACGGTGCGGACGATGATCGTTGTGTCGGGCCACAAGTGGCTCGCCGTGACGCTCGGGTTCTTTGAGGTCGTGATCTGGCTCGTCGCGGCGGGATGGGCGTTCAAGTACATCTCGAACCCGTTTGCGGTGATTGGTTACGCCGGCGGGTATTCGACGGGCATCCTCGTCGGCATGTGGCTCGAGAACAAGCTGGCGATCGGGCTGCGGACGGTGCGGGTGATTAACCCGGATCAGAACGTCGATGTGGCGAGCGAGCTTCGACTGCGTGGGTTCCGTGTCACGCGCCTCAACGGCGGCGGGATGCGGGGGCCTGTCGAGGTGAGCTTCCTTGTCGTGAAGCGTCGGCGTCTGCGGGCGCTGCAAGAAATGCTCTCGGATCTGGCCCCTGATTCGTTCGTCACGGTCGAGCGCGTGGACCGGGCGGATGGCGGCGACTTCACGTACAGCCGGTTTGCTCGGCGGTCGTGGGAGCGCGTGGTTCCGATTCTGAAGTAGGCGGTCAGCGCCGAGCTGGATCAGGCGTCGTCGCGTTCTTCGACGATGTCGCCCGATTCCTTGTCGTAGACGTAGAGCTTGCCCGGCTGCTCCGACTTGCAGTTCTTGTGGCTGCCGTCGCAGAGCGGGAATTTGCGCGAGATGCCGCATGCGCAGACGAAGATCGGCTTGTCCTGCGGATCGATGCGGACGGGGGCGTCGAGTTCGTGGCGGACGAGGCGGGCCATCGGCGGCTCCTGACGAGAGGAGAAACGAGCGGAGAAGTGTGGGCTACGGGGGAGCCGACGTACCCGAGAAGGGGTCAGACGGGGGCGTCAACGGTCTGGAGGACGTCCATGAGGACTTCGGCGGCTGTGTCGAAGGAACCCAGATCGGCAGAGGCAGCGGGGATCACCCGGTGGGCGCAGACGGCGGTGATGTTGTCGATGACGTCCTCGGCGATGACGTGGTCGCGGCCGGCCATGAGGGCGGTGGCGCGGGCTGTCTGCGCGAGGGCGAGGCTGCCGCGGGGTGAGAGGCCGACGCGGAGGTCTGGGTGCTCGCGCGTGGCGCGGGCGAACGTGACGATGTGTTCACGGACGGCGGGGGCCATTCTGACGCTGTCGACGCTGCGCTGGAGATCAACGACGTCCTGGCGGCTGAGGACGGGAGTGAGCTCGCTGAGGAGCGTCTGCGCGGGGCGGACGTCGAGAAGCTCCATCTCATTCCGCGCGGACGGGTAGCCCAAGCTGAGGCGCATGAGGAAGCGGTCGAGCTGGTTCTCCGGCAGCGGGTAGGTGCCCTCGAACTCTCGGGGATTCTGCGTAGCGAGGACGATGAACGGTTGTTCGAGTACACGAACCTCGCCGTCGATCGAGACACTGCCATCGCTCATCGCCTCGAGGAGCGCGGTTTGGGTACGGGGCGGCGTTCGGTTGATTTCGTCGGCGAGGATGACGTTGGCGAAGATGGGACCGGGCTTGAAGACGAAGCGCGACCCTTCGCGATCGAAGACCGTGACGCCCAGGATGTCGCTCGGGAGCAGGTCGGGCGTGAGCTGGATGCGGCTGAACTGGCAGTCGACGCTCTTCGCGACGGCCGAAGCGAGGACGGTTTTTCCGACGCCCGGGACGTCCTCGATCAGCGCATGGCCTCGAGCGATCAGGCAGGCGATGACGCGGTCGATGGCGTCGGGTTCGCCCATGTAGATGCGGGCGATGTTGTCTCGGAGTCGGGCGATAACGTCGAGCATCGGGCGAGGCCTCTTGGGCGGTACGCGTCGGTCGCGCGTGAAGTTTCGTGACAGGGCGACGATTGTAGAGCCCGGGGCGTTTGACGAGCGGATGGTAAGCTATCCTGTGCGTTTCAGGCAGAGGGCGCCGCCCGGGGGGATGGGCTCAATGCGCGGAGACGAGAACCCACCAGACAGCGCCGACGGACCGGCGTTGCGGCGCGACGATTCGCCCTCGGCGATCGCTGCGGCCCTGTTCGGTGACCTCCGCTGTGTGTCGTGCGGCTACAACCTCAAGGGGCTGAGCATCCGGTCATCGTGCCCCGAGTGCGGGGTTGCGGTCCGGGCGACCGTGCTTGCTGTGGTAGACCCGAGAGCGGATGAGCTCACGGCGCTTCGGCGGCCTTGGCTGGCGGCGTTCGGTGTCGTGGGATGGGTCTGGTTGGCGCTGGCCTCGGCGCTTGCGGTCTGGGTCCTGCGAGCGAGCGAATTCGTGGGGGGCGCGTTTCAGCTCTCGCATTCGTTCGTCGTGGCCCTGAACTGGGTCGCGGTGCTTGGCGTCGCTGGATCGGGGGCGTGCCTCATGGCGCTCGTGAAGCCGGACGATCGCTCCCATCGCGTTGCGCCGCTGGTGATGGTCGCCCTCATCGGGTATGTGCCGTTGGTGTGGCTCGTTCGTTTCGTGCTGCTGGTCTACGACCCGGGTCATGGGGCGGTGTTTCGCTTCGTCGCGAACGAGTACGACCCCGTTCGATCGATGATGCGCGTTGGTGTGTGGCTCTCGATCGTCGTGATCATCGTGGGCATGCGTCCGCGGGCGAAGCGGCTGTTCTTCCGTTCGTATGTCATACGAACCGGTCGTGCGCCGAATCAGCCCCTGTCGGCGGTGCTCGCGGCGGTCGGGGTGGCGGTTCTGGGTGACGCGATCGGTATCGGCGGGCACACGATGTTTCGGGGGTCGGTGGCGGATGGCGCCGTGACGGTTGGCATGGTGCTGTCGTCGGTTGGGGCGTTTCTGCTGCTTGCGGGATTGTTCGGTCTGACGGTCGACGTCTGGCGCGTGGGAAGGGCGATCCTGCGACCCCCGCCCGGGCTGGTCGAGGTGTTCAGCCCGGAGGTCTCCGCGGACGCGGCGCGTTGAGCGGGTCGTCGTGGCACATCTCGGCGGCTGATCGGGAGCGGTTCGACGCGTTGGTTGAGGAGGTGATCGAGGCGTTGCCGCCTTCTTTTGCCGAGTTCATCCAGCACACCCCCGTGGTGGTGGATGACGCGCCGTCGGGAGAGATGCTGCGTGAACTCGAGCACGACGCGGGAGAACCGATCGCGGCGGACGAACTGTGTGGCCTGCACACGGGCGTGCCGAATCCCGATCAGAGCGTTTCGGACGACGCGCGGCTTCCGAGCTACATCCACCTCTTCCGTGTGGGGATCCTCGCGGTGAGCGGTGGGTGGGATCAGACCGACGGCGACGACGAGGTGTACAGCGAGATCATGATCACGCTCCTGCACGAGATCGGGCACCAGATGGGGCTCGACGAGGATGACCTCGAGGAACTCGGGTACGCCTGAGCGGGAGAGGCGAGCAACCAGGACGCGTTGTCGCGATAGACTCGGATACACCTTCGGAGGGCCGCTCATGCTTCGTTCGATTGTCCGACTGCCGGTTCTGGGCGCCGTTTGCGCCGCGGTGACGCTGTCTGCCACGCCTTCCCTCGCTCAGCAGACGGGCGTGAAGATGCTGGTGATCTCGGGTGACGTCGGCGACCGCGGCGACGCGTTCTCGGCGTTCGCATTCGGGTCAGAGCCGACGCTGTTGGACTACATCGATGCGATCGTCGAAGCGACGGACGACCACACTGTCGACGCGATCGTGATCCGCCTTCGCGACGCCGGGTTGAGCATGACGGATGTGGAGGAACTCGGCTCAGCGGTCGCGCGGTATCGGACATCCGGAAAGAAGGCGCACTTGTTCACCGAGTCGCTCGGTCCGATCGAGGCGTTGCTCGGCGCTCGGTGCGATGAGGTGATCGTGCAGACGGGCGGGCCGGCGATGCTGCCCGGGTTGCATATGGAGGAGATCTTCCTCGCAGATACGTTCGAGTGGCTGGGCGTCAAAGCGGACATGATCCAGGTCGGCGCGTACAAGGGCGCAAACGAGATGTACACGCGGGCTGCTCCGAGCGATCCGTGGGATCAGAACATCTCCGCCCTTCTCGACGCGCAGTACGACGAGATCATCGACACGTTTGTCGAGGGGCGTGGCCTGTCGAAGGCGGAGGTCGAGGCCGCGATGGGTGAGCTCTGGCTCGCGCAGGCCGAGGACGCGGTCCGGCTCAGGATGGCGGACGCCGCGGTGGACTTTGGCAGGATCCTCCCTCACCTCGAAGAGGGGTATGGCGAGGTGGTCTACGGGGGCGAACTCACCGTGGGCGACGAGGGGCCGCAGATTGACATGGCCAACCCATTCGCGATGCTCTCGACGCTCATGGACCCGCCCGTGTATGACGCGACGGAGCCGACGATCGCAATTCTTCACCTTGACGGCCCGATCGTGGATGGAGACTCGACCGCTGCCGGGCTCACCGGCGGATCAAGCGTGGGGAGCAGGACACTTCGGAACGCGATGCAGGACATCGCGGCGGACGACGAGATCGAAGGGGTGATCGTTCGGATCGACTCTCCGGGTGGGTCCGCGACGGCCAGTGAGATGATCTGGCTCGGCCTCCGGGAGCTGGCCGCGACCAAGCCGGTGTGGGTGAGCGTGGGGTCGATGGCCGCATCCGGCGGGTATTACTCCGCGGTCGGCGCCGAACGGATCTACGTCAACCCTTCCAGC
Source organism: Phycisphaerae bacterium (assembly GCA_002706885.1). Lineage (GTDB taxonomy): Bacteria > Planctomycetota > Phycisphaerae > Phycisphaerales > UBA1924. The sequence continues at coordinate 13,657 of PAKY01000118.1, read as the reverse complement.
ATCGTCGGGTCGATCGGCGTGGTTGGCGGCAAGCTGACGTTCGGAGAGGCGATCGAGAAGGTGAAGGTCAACATCGTCGAGCGGTCGCGTGGACCGCGGGCCGGGATGATGAGCCTTCAGTCCGGGTGGACCGAGTCCGAGCGGGCGTTCGTTCGCGAGAAGATGGCGCAGACCTACGAGCAGTTTGCCGATCGCGTCCGTTCCGGTCGCGACGGGATCGATCTCGACCGCGTCGGCGAGGGGCGGCTGTTCCTCGGCGAGGACGCGGTGAAGTTGAAGATGGCCGATGAAGTCGGCGGCCTCGACGACGCGCTGGCCGACATGGCCGAGCTGGTCGGGCTCGAGTCGTACGAAGTCATGCATTTCCCGGCGCCGCCGTCGATCGACCAGATCATCGAGGACGCGATGGGCAGTTTCATTCGAGGGCCGTGGCTCGCGTCCATGTGGACGGGCGTCCTTGAGCAGGCCCTGGGAGCGCAGCGGTTCCATGACATCGCCGCTCAGCTCGAGGCGATGCTGCAGCTCCGGGACTCGAGGCTGCTGCTGACGACGCCTCGAGCGGTGCGTTTCAGATTTGAGTAGGAACAGCCGACGGGAGGTCGATCCGGGCTGGATCAGATCTCCATGATCTCTTCGCTCTTCTGCTTGACGGCGGCGTCGATCTTCTCCTCATACTTCTTGAGAAGATTCTGGACGTCGTCCTTGAGTGTCGCGATCTGGTCCTCGGAGTAGTGCTGACCGTCCTGCTTGGCGAGGGCGTCGGCGTGCTTGTTGGCGTCGCGGCGGGAGTTGCGGAGGACGACCTTCTGCTCCTCGCCCATCTTCTTGGCCTTCTGGACCATCTGCTTGCGCCGGTCCTGATCGAGCGGCGGGATGGAGATTCGGATCGCCTTGTCCTCGGTCTGGGGGTTCAGGCCCAGGCCGGCGGCTTCGATGCCCTGCTTGATCGCGTTGATCGAGCCGTGGTCGAAGGGCTTGATCAGGATCTGGGTCGGCTCGGGGGTCGAAATGGCGGCGAGCGACTTCAGGTCGGTCGGGGAGCCGTAGTAGTCGACCTTGACGAACTCGACCAGCGCGGTGGACGCACGCCCCGTTCGGAGCCCGCGGAGCTCGTGGGTGAGGTACTCGATTGCCTTGCTCATCGAGGCCTCGGCCTCGCTCAGGATCGCGTCGGGGGTGGTGCTCATCGTGGTCTCCTGTCGCTGGCCTACGGCGTTGGGGCCGTTTTCGGGCCTGGGCGGGGATGATAGGGGGCTTCCAAGGCTGGCTCAGGGGCTCACGACGGTTCCGATCGGCTCGCCGGCGACGACGGCGGCGATGTTGCCGGGCTCATCGAACCGGAAGACGCGGACGGCGATGCCGTTCTCGCGGCACATGGCGAACGAGGTCGCGTCCATGACCTTGAGCTGCTTTTCGATGGCGTCGCAGAAGGTCAGGCGATCGTACCGGGTGGCGTCGGGGTTGGTCATGGGGTCGTCGGTGTAGACGCCGTCGACCTTCGTGGCCTTGAGGATCTCGGAGCAGCCGAGCTGGGCCGCGCGGAGGGCGGCGGTGGTATCGGTGGTGAAGAACGGGTTGCCGGTGCCCCCGCCGAGGACGAGCGTGCGGCCGGAATCCAGCATCTTTCTGGCGGCGTCACGCTCGAAGTGCTGGATGACGCCCGGGAGGCCGATGGAGGAGAGAGCGAGGGCGTCGATGCCAAGGATTCGGAGCTTGTCGGCGAGCGCGATCGCGTTCATCATGGTTCCGAGCATGCCCATGTGGTCGGCGGTGACGCGGTCGATGTCGCCCGCGCTCGCCAAGTCCGCGCCGCGGACCAGGTTGCCCCCACCGACCACGACGGCGATGTCGGCCCCATGGCGGGTCGCGTCGGCGACTTCGCCAGCGACGAACGAGAGGCGATCGTGGTCGATGCCGTACCCGCCCCTCTCGGCGAGCGATTCGCCCGAGAGCTTGAGGAGCAGCCGGGGGCGGCGTTGCGAGGTCGTGGTCATCGAGTGCTCCGGAAGGGTCGGAATGGGCGGGTGAATGTCGGATCAAGCGGGTGGACGCATGCGAATCTAGCCTCTGAGGACGGCGTTCCGCCACTCGGGGCGCGACGGCCTGTATGCCGATACAGGCTACGCGGCGGCGAGAGGGCGGCCGTGACCAGGAAGAAGGCGGCCCCGGAGCGGGGGCCGGATGATCGATCTGAGCCGCGCGGGTCACGGATCGGTCAAGAGCGGCCTCAGGCATCGGGAGCAGCCCATCGAAGCTCACCAGCGACGCAGGCGACTGTGGCTCATCGCGCGGCGGACCGTGTTCGGCGCGGCGGTGGTGTCGGTCGCTGTCCACCTGATCATCGCCCTCGGGGCCTCGATCATGACGCTCCGGTTCGGAGGCGGCGGCGACGCGGGGGGTGATGTCAACGCCGTCGAATTTGCGGTAATGACCAGCGAGGAGTTTCTCGCCGCTGGTGGTGGTGAGGCGTCGGCCGCGCCGCCCGCGGCGCCGTCGATCTCGATCACGGAAACGCTGGCGATCGAGGCCCCGACGGCCGATACCACGATCGCGCTCGATCCTCAGGTGACGGACGCGGAGCTCGACTTTGGCGCGGGCGACTCCGATGAGGTGGATGGCGAGCTCAGCGAACTCGGGGGAGGAGGCGGAGGCGCGAGCTTCTTTGGGCTCGAGGCGCAGGGCGAGCGGTTCGCGTACATCGTGGATTTCTCGTCTTCGATGACGTTCGAGGGCCGGATCGAGCGTCTCCGACACGAGGTCAGCAGATCGTTGCAGGGTCTTCGGTCGTCTTCGGAGTTTATCGTGATCCCCTACAGCGACGGCGCGATCCTGTTCGACCGACCGCCGCGGTGGCGGGAAGCAACGGAGCGGAACGTCGCGCGGGTCACCGATCGTCTCAGCGACCGTCGACCGGAGGGCGGCACGAAGCCGCTCGAGGCGTTTGCGGTGGCGTTCCGGCTCAAGCCGCCGCCGGACGCGATCTACTTCATGACTGACGGCGCGTTCATCGAAGAAAACGTCCCCGAGGTCATTCAGAGGCTCAACAGTCGAGACGAGATTCCGATCCACTGCATCCTCTTCGGCTCCGCTTCAAGCGCGACGCAGGATGCGGCGATCATGCGCGACATGAAGCTGATCGCCGATCAGAGCGGCGGTCGATTCACGCGGGTGAGAGACCGGTGAGCGTGCTTGCCACGATCGCGATGGTCCTTGCGACGCTCCCGGCGCAGGTCGAGTTTCCGGTATCGGTGGCGACCTCGGTGTACCTGTGGGGCGGCGGAGCGACGCCGATGGGGGAACTCGCTGATGCGACCGACGAACGCGTCGAGATCAAGCTCAGCGGAGATGCTGAGGTGGTGGTTGGTTGGGAACGGGTGCGAGACATCCGAGGCCCTCGCGCACAGGAGTTCTCGGCGAGTCTCGATCGCGGGCGGGACGCGTGGAGGGCCGGTCAGAGGCTCCTGCGAGACGATCCGATATTCGCGGAGCCCCTTCTTGAAGCCATCGCGCGGTCCGACCCGGGAGACGGGTACGGGGAGACCTCGGCGTTCATCGACGAGGCGCTCGTCCGCTGCCGAGTGCAGCGGGGCGCGTTCGAGCTCGCGATTCAGCCGTGGCTTCGACTCGTGGCATCCGGGCGTCTGCCGGGCCCGGCTCGGTTGGCAGGCGTAGCCCCCCTTACCGATGCGCGATCGGCGCTTGTGCCGCGTCTGGCGCCGTTCTGGGTGCCCGGTCTGGCGACCCCGTCGGCTTCGGAGTCGGATCCGGTCGAGAGCGTCGGCGGCGCCATCAAGGCTTTGTTTGAAGAGTCACGTCGCGCCGCCGCTGCCGCCGACGGCGTGGATGCGTCGGTGGTTCGGTCTGCGATTGACGCGTGGCGTGATGAGCCTGACGTGGCGTTTCTGGGCGAGGTCGTTCTGGCGAGCGCGTCATCAGCGGAGGCGCGCCGTGACGCCCGCGATCGGCTCTCGAAATACGAGTTCGACGAGGCGGCGCCGGCGGCGGAACGGTGGCGCGAGGCCTGGGTCGGGATCGCGATCGGATCGTCGCTTCTTATGGAGCGGACGGACACCGAGAGGATCGAGGGCGCTCTAGAACTGGTGACAGTGCGCGTGTCGTTCGAGGGGGCGTATCCGTACCTCAGCGGCGTGGCGCTCGCCCGCGCGGCGTTGGGCATGCGATCGCTCGGGTACGACGATGACGCGAGGACGCTCGTTCGAGATCTTCGGTCGACCTTTCCATCGCACCCCGCGTTGGACTGGGTGGCGGTTCGTGAGATAGACGCGGGCGGTGTCGATCCCGCCGGTACGATAGAGGACGACCTATGACGCTCAGTTTCGAGTTGTACGCCTCGGGCATCCTGGCGCAGGCCGGGTCGGATGGCGAGGTGAGCAAGTCGCTTTTGGACTACATCGCGCAGGGGCGCGAGATCGGTTTCGTGATCATCGCGTTGTCGCTGATCGCGACGGCGACGATCGTTGCCCAGATGTTCTTCCTGCGGTTCGCGCGGCTCGCTCCGAACGATCACAGCGACGAGTTGCAGCGGCTGCTCCGCCAGGGCGCGGTCGATGAGGCGATCGCGTACAGCGAGCAGCAGGAGAACGACTGCGTCCTCACACGGATCGTGGGCGGGGCGCTCGCGCGTTGCCGCCGTTCGCCGTTCGGCTACCTGGAGATTCGGAGCGCCGTTGAGGAGATCGGCCGCGAGCAGATCGCGCGGCTGCACCGGATGACCGAGGCCGTTGGCCTGATCGCGTCGATTGCGCCGATGCTTGGGCTGCTGGGCACGGTCGTCGGCATGGTTGGAGCTTTCGACACGATCAGCCTGACGGAGGGGCCGGTGCGTCCGGACGCCCTCGCGGGGAACATCTCGGAGGCGCTCATCACGACGGTGCTCGGCCTGATCGTCGCGATCCCCTGCACGGCTGCGTATAGCTTCCTGCGTGGTCGCGTCGAGCAACTCGCGAGCGACATCGGTGAGACCGTTGAGGAGATCATCGCTCCTCTGGAGCTTGGTCGCGCGTCGCCCGCCGTCGGTCAAGCCGCGGCGCCGCAGCCGCAGCGGGCCACGGCATGATTGACATCCACGGGAGCGGAAAGCGTCGTCGGGTCAAGCGTTTCGACATGACGCCGATGATCGACGTCGTCTTTCAGCTCATCATCTTCTTCATGTTCACCTCGCAGCTCGGGCAGGTGACGCGGACCGAGATCGAGTTGCCCCGCGAGCGAGGCGACGCTGAGGCGGCGATCGAACGAGCCACGCTTGTCATCGACATCGATCGCGACGGCTCGCTCTCGCTCGAGGGTCGTCCCGCCACATTCGAATCGCTCGCCCGCGTCGTCGGGCGCGAGCAGGAGCGACTCGGGGACAACGCCTCGAAGATACGGGTGCTCATCCGCGCCCATCGTCTGGCCGAGTCGTCAGCGCTCAACGAACTCGCGGAGCGGCTGACGACGATGGGGATCAGCCGCTGGTCGCTCGGAGCGGTCGAGCCCACAGCGGGCGGGGGCGGTGGGTGATGCGGTTTGTCACCAACGACGACGGCGCAGAGCGCGGCGGCGCGGTGCCGATGACGAGCATGATCGATGTGGTGTTCCTGCTGCTCATCTTCTTCATGGTGACCGCCAACTTCTCTGAGCGCGAGAACGAGCTGCGGAGCACGCTTGCGACCGAGGGGGCCGGTTCGGAATCGGTGCTCGAACCGCAGATCGTTGATGTCGGGAGCGGGACGGGTGGACGGGCGACGTTCCGAATCGGCGACAACGCGGTCGGATCGAGGGACGAACTCGCTGCGATTCTCGAACTCCTCCCGAAGGAGCCGGGCGTCATCATCCGGGTGAGCGGCGACGCGCCCGTCTGGGCCGCCGCGGCGGCGTTGCAGGCGGCGCAGTCGGCGGGCTTTGACAAGAGGACCTATGTACCGGGTTGATCGAGCGACTATCGCGGTTGTCGCGTTGACCTGGTGTGGATCGGTCGGCGCTGTCGCTCAGCCCGCGCCGGTTGGCGGCGACTCATCGGAGTCGCTCGAGGAGTATCTCCTTGAGCATGAGCTCGATCCGCTGCTCGCCGAACAGCTTCGGGAGATGATTCTTTACACAGGGGCGAGCGAGCGCGTGGAGCTCGCGGAGCGTCTCGCCGAGGTTTACGCGAGGCAGCTCGCCGCGGAGGACGACGCCGGGCGCCGATCGTTGATTGAGCGACAGGGTCAGGCACTGCTCGAACTCGTTCCGGACGCAGACGCTTTCGGGCTGCGGCTGACACTCCTTCGGGCGGTGTATACACGTGCGGAAGGGGTCGCCGAGCGTTGGCGGATCGGACTCGCGGACGAGGACGAGCGGGAGGTTGCGGCCGCGTCGTTCACGCGGCTCGAGCAGGCGTTCGGCGAACTCGCCGACGAAGCGGCCGAGCGCGTCGACAGCCTCGAACGTCGCGAGCGGCGTGGTGACGCGTCCGGAGCGGCGCTGCGGTCGCTACGAGATCTGCTCGACGACGCGAGGCGCGAGCGGTCGCTCGGCATGTACTACGCCGGATGGGCCGGGTACTACCGAGCCCTGTTGACCTCCGATAGGTCTAGGCTTGATACGGCGCTGCGTCGTCTCGGGTATATCCTCGGCGCGGAGGGTGAGGAGCCCACCGTCAGGCAGCTCCCGCGGGACAGCCTCCGGTTCGAGCACGTCGGGCGCGCGGCCCTCGGCGCCGCCCTGATCGAGTCGCTCGCGGGCGATCACATCGGAGCAGCGCTCTGGATCGACGCGGTCGCCGCAGGGGAGGAGATTGCTCCGACGGTCCGAGGCCAGCTCCTCGCTCGTCGGATCGTCGTGCTCGCGGCTTCGGGGCGGTGGGATCGACTTCTGAACGCGCTCGATGTTCACGTTGGTGAGTCGGACTCGCTCTCAACGGTCGAAGCGCGGCTTCTCGCGGTCGAGACGCTCGACGCTCGTCGCGGCGATCTGAGCGGTCTGGATTCCCGATCCTCCGAGGCGCTTGACGAGCTGTTGCAACGAGCGGTGTCGTCCTTGGTGCGCGCGGGCGAGGTCGGGCATCTCTTGCAACTGCTCGATCGGTTCGGCACGCTCCCCCTTGGAGGTGACTCGTTTGTCGCCCACTACCTCCGCGGCGTTCGGGCATACGAGGAGGCGAGGGAAATACACGAGGCGTCTGGCGACCCGGTTGATGATCCCACAACGAACGCGGAGGCGCGGACCCGCTACGCCGCGGCGGAGGCGCTGCTCTCTGACACTTGGAACGATCGCGACGCCGATGAGTTTGCTGCCCAGCGAGATCACGCCGCGATGCTTCGTGGGTTTGCGCTGTTTTATGCGGGCCGATTCGTCGATGCGGCGGAGTGGCTCGCAGAAACGGCTCCCCGAATGGGCGCGAAGGAGGCTCGCGCCGACGCGACATGGCTCGCCATTGCCGCGTTGGATCGGGCAGACAAGAAGGATCCGGATATCGAACGCGACCTCGCCGCGGCGTACGTTCAGCTTCGCCCGGGCGACCCGCGTTCGGCGGCCCTGGTGACGAGAGCGATGGGCGCGGGCGTGGTCAGCGAGGACGTCGCGCTCCGTGTGCTCCTCGACGTGCCGAGTTCCCACCCGACGTTCAGCGTCGCGCGGGCGCGGGCGTCTCAGATCCTGTACGACCGGTATCGTGCCGCCAGCGACGCCGATCGTTCGGCGCGAGCGGCCGCGTTCCTCTCCGTCGCGCGCGGCATCGCCGAGCGGCTTCATCACGGCATCGCCAGAGGCGATCCCGCGGCCGACGCGGGCCTCGCCATTTCCGTGCTTCGCCAGGTCCTCGACGTGGAACTCGGTCACCCCGGCGGCACATCAAACGCGCGCGAGACCTTCCAGATGCTGGCGAACGTGCTCGAGGCGAAGGGGATCGCTCCCGAGGACGTTGACGATCGATTTGCCGATGAACTGAGCTTTCGGCGGCTTCAACTCGCGCTTCTGGAGGGGGACACGGGCGTCGCGGACGATCGACTGTCAGAGATCGAGCGATTGGATGGACCGTACGCGACCGCGGCACAATGGCTGGTATTTGACTTCGCGGTGAAGGACTGGGGCCTCAATCCAAGCGATGACGGGGCCGCGATTCGCGTCATCGATCGCGGTCGAGCCCTCGCGGATGCGAGCGGTGGTGTCGTCGACCTGGTCGGTCGCCCCGGTGGCGCCGGCGCGGCGGAAGCGGTCGCGCGGGCAGCTTTCGATCGTTGGGTCGCTGGCGGAGACACGGCGTATCGGGACATCGCTCGCTCATACGACGGGGCCGTGATCTTTGCGGACCGGGCCTCCGAAGCAAGTTTGCGACGCTTTGCCCAAGCGTCAGAGGACGCAGGGTCGCTCGCCGACGCTATCGACGCGTGGAACCGGCTCGCGAAACGGCTCGGGTCGGACGAGCCCGCGTGGTATGAGGCGCGATACGAGTTCATGCGGCTGCTGGTCGAGACCGACCGGAGCGCCGCACAGGCCGCTCTACGTCAGCATGCGGTGCTGTATCCCGCATGGGGGCCGGAGCCGTGGGGGCCGCGGTTGCGCGGGCTCGCGGGTCGGGTCGGGGTTGAGGCGATTGATCGGGAGGGGGCGTCGCCGTGAGCGGAACGCCGACCAGCGACGCGGCGGCGCGGGCGATCGAGCGGTTTCTCGGGCCTCGCGTCTCCGAGTCCGACCCGCTCGGACTGCTCGCCCTCCCGCGCGACGGGTTCGATCGCGATGACATCGTCGATGCGCTGCAGCGGCGACTGCGTGAGGTTGAACGACACCCCGAGTCTCGGACGCCGGCAGCGGACGAGGTCCGGCTCGCCCTGCACGCGGGCGCGATGAAACTCCTACAGTCGTTCCGGTCGCGATCTTCGTCCGACAAGACGTCCACGATCACCGACGCCTCACTCGCGGCGGACGCGCTGATGGTGATCGGGCAGCACGGCGGGTGGAGCCGTCGCGCCATGCTCCATCTGGCTCGCCTCGCTCATGCCCGCGGCGTCTCGACGGAAGCCGTCGTTCATGCCCTCGGAGCGGGTATCCGTGGCGGAATAGGGCCCGCGGATACCGATACCTCCGTTGAAGTCGGGCGACAGCGGCCCGCGCCGCCTGTAGCAACCCGCCCTGAGCTCGCACCGATTCGTCCGACGTCCCATCGGACCGGCAGCGGAGCCTGGGGCCTCGCCGCGACCGCTCTCGGTCTTGCCGCCCTCGTCATCGCCGTTCCGGTGCTTCTCACGGTCCGCTCGAGTCCGCCCCAGACCTCGGCCACGATCGGTCAGGCTCCCGGTTCTGTGGCATCCTCCGAGACGACGGCGACGCCATCGATGGGCGACGCGACCCCGCGTTCGTCGGGGGCGACGCAGGACACCGCCGTCGCGCCGGTCGAGACGCCGAAGCGCGACCTCAATGACCCGCGGGCCCTCCAGCACGAACTCCGACAGTGCGTGGACCGGCTCAGAGACGACCCGGCATCGAACATCGATCGGTTTCTGGAACTCGCCGCTCGCGCGACCGCCGACTGGCCGTCGCGCGATGCGAGCGCCGACAGCGGCCTTCGTCAGGTTATCGCAGAGGGCGTCGTGGTTGCATCGTCGCACGCGATATCAGCGGATCGGGTTCTCCTCTGGCTCGCCGACCTCTCGGTTCTTGACGAGCGTCCCCTGAACGCCGAACGCATCGTGTCTGGCGTCTGGGCGGTCGGGATCATGGCTCGCGTTACGCGGGAGCAGTCGCTCACGGCTCGCGTCAACCTCTCGATCCGACGCCTTCTTGCGGAGGCAGGAGTTTCGAGCGGGAACGTCGAGTCATTCGAGGCGGGCGCCTCCCGAGCGTTGAGCGATGTGTCGATGACTCTCGTTGCCGACGACGGAGACGCGCTGAATGACGCGCGGCGAATCCCGGATGCCTGGAACGCCTGGCTCGCGTGCGCCCGTGCGGTGCTCGGCGCGAGCGAGGTTCAGGTGGCCATTCTTGACGCGCTGGATCGGCTCGCGAGAAGCGAACTCGACGCCGCCCGTTCGCCTGGAAAACGCGAGGGGGTAATGGTTCTCGCCGCGGCGCTCGATTGGTCGGAAGAAGCGGCGGCCCGGCGGTGGCTCGTCAATCTGCTGACGGAGCCGGAGGCGAGCGGCGCAGCGCTGAACGCGATCACCGAGTCGGTTTCAACGAGGAGCACCGCTGGTGGGATCAACGCGACGATGACGCTCGCCGCGACTGCCGATCAACGGGAGCGGTCGCTGCTTCGGGCGGCGTACGTCGAGGCCTGGGGCCTGCCCGCGGAGTTGGCGGACCGCGTGACGATCGCCATCGCTGACACACTCGAACGATTCGAGAAGGTCGACTGGCCCGTCGCCGCCTGGAGCGGATTGGCGAGGGCCGCGGTGTATGCCGAGGTGTCGGCGGCGGTGTCACGTCGTTGGGAAGGCCGCGACGGCGACCCGGAGGAGGCGTTCTCGCGGGCCGTCTCACGTGTGAAGCAAGCGACCGAACGTGGTCCTTCGACGATTGAAGCTGGCCCGGCAAACCCGCGATCGGATTGGACGAGGCGATACGCGTCCGAAGGATCACGCGTTCCGGAGCGGACCCGGCTGCTCCATGAGCTCTGGAGCAGGACGGACCCTGTCGCGCCGTCTGAAGCGGAGATCATCATCGACGAAGCGACCCGTGGGACGCCGCGTGAGATTCGCGAGCGAGCCCGCGATGTGGCGATGCACTTCGCCGATGACCCCCGTGTCGTCCGCGCCGCTCTCGATGGACTCAGGCGCGCGCCATCGAGCGACGCGAACGCCGAGCTGTTTGAACGCCTCGCGCTGGTGTCGCTCCCCGACCCCGATTCATCGCGGTGGGAGCGGGACGCGCGGCGTGCGTTGGTCGAGCGACTGCTCGAACTTGTCGCGTCGGACAGCGAGTGGGCCGCGATCGATGCGCTCGCCGATCAGCTCGCGGAGGCCTATCAGGCGTCGTCGGCGCAATCGGCCGTGGGGGGCGCCTCGGTGAGCGTCGTAGGCGCGGCACGCGCGGCACAGGCTCGTCTCGAACGAGCGCTCGGCGCAGGTGAGATGTCCGCCCGATCGCTCGATCGCATCCGCCAGACGCGGGAGGCCCGACGCCTCGCGGCCGAGGGCGACCCGCAGCGGTTCGTGGCCGAGCAGATGGCAACGGTGGAGACGCTCGCGGCGGTCGTCATGGCGGAAGCGCCGGGCGAGAGAGGTTCGATCGACGCGGTGCTTGAGACGCTCCGCGTCGAGCGGGGTCGTGGGGCCACGGTCTTTGATCAGATCGAGGCCGCGGAGCGGGCGAGATTGGAGCTCTGGAGGCTTCGTTTCCTTGCAAGGAGAGGCGCATGAGGCGTTTGTTGGCGATCACTTTGCTCATCGCGTCCGCTTCCGCGCCTGCGCAGACGGCCGCCGAGGCGAACGCGGCTCGCTTGGAATCGCTTCGCGCAGTCTTCCCACAGCTCGCATCGCGGCTCAGCACGCTCACACCGGACGGTCCCGAAGCCTACCTCGAGCTTGGTGAAGAACTGCTCGCCGAAGCAAGGACTGACGCCGAGTTCGGATTCGTGGCGGAACTCTTCGCCCACGCCTATTCGCACGCCCGAGAGAACGATCCGGCGCTCGCGAACTCGGCGTGCCTCGCTCTGACCGAAGTGACGAGTTCGCCGCGGGACGTGGTGTGGCTCCGATTGATTGCGGGCATCGTTGATCCATCCCGACGCGGGTGGGGGCGCCCGCAGGGCGTCGAGCTCGACCCAGCGTTGGCGTTGGACGCGGCGGGGGTGATATCCGCGCTCCGCGCCGCCGACGGTGTGACCGCAAAGCGTCTGTTGGGACGGCGAGCGATCCGATCGGTCATCCAATCGAACGCGGGCCTGATGACAAGCGCTGGACGCACGGAGGTTTTGAGCGAGCTCGATTCGCAGGCCGAGCTTTGGCCGTGCCCGACCTGTCAGAACGAGCGGATCGTGAACCGGCGCGTCGGCGACCGGATCGTCGCGGAACTTTGTCCGACCTGCAACGGCGCCCCCGGCTGGAAGCCCGGGGCGGGAACGCTGACCGGCCAACTCCGATTCGAGGCGGTCATGCTCGGCGAGTACGACCGCTCGTGGGCCGCGCAGTTCGCGGTTGATCTCGGGGCGCCGCTGCGCGATCCCGATCCGGATGAACTGCCCGCGGTCTTCGGCGTTGATCCCGCGATGCCGTTCTGGCGTGGGGGGCGTTGGTCATCGACGCCCTGAGCGTGGATAATGCTCCTGACCGAATCACACGACCGAGGGGCTTGAACGGCCCGAGTGGAGCAATCGCATGACCGACGCCCAGGCGCCCGCCACCAAGCCCGAGATTACGTTTGAAGACTTCGCGAAGGTTGACCTCCGAGTCGCCCGCGTCGTCGAGGCCGAGCCGCATCCGAACGCGGACCGCCTGCTTCGGCTCCAGATCGACGATGGATCGGGCGAGCCTCGGCAGATCTGCGCCGGCGTCCGGGAGTATTACGAGCCAGGTGACCTCGTCGGCAAGCTGATCGTCATCGTCGCGAACCTCGCGCCGCGGAAGATCCGGGGCGAGGAGTCTCGCGGCATGCTGCTCGCCGCGAGCGACGCCGCCAAGGGCGACCCTGACGCCGAGCGGAACGTTGTGCTCGTCACGCCGATGTCCGACATCGCCCCGGGTTCAGCGGTTTCCTGACCCGTCAGTCGCCGCGACCCTTGCGACCCGCCGGCTCGCGGTCGAACTCTTCGAGCTTGTGCTCGATGTGCTCGTCACGAGAGGCGCGTCGCTCGCGGAGCTCGGCGCGACCTCGCTCGAGCTGAGCGGCGGCCTGCTTGAGGTCGAGTTCTGCGATCGCGAGACGCGCATCGAAGTGAGCTTCGAGCGCGTCTCGAATCGTCGCTCGATCGATCGCGGCGCCGTGACGCTGCTCCCGGGCGAGACGGATGACTTCGAGCCCGGTTCGCATCTCGGCGATTTCAGCGGCGCCCCTCTCCGGGTCGCGGTCCATCGTCGCCATCAATTTGCTCAGGCGGGGCGTGAGGCGTTTCATGAGACGCTCGGCGCTGCCGGGTTCGTCACCTTCTGCGAGCGTGAGCCGTTCGGCCATCCGAGGCATGTGGGATTCCATGAACGCCCGCAATTCCTCAGCCGTCGGTTCCGGGATGTCAGCCTTGAACGGACGTGGTTCGCGTCCCGGGCGATCTGGACGTCGCTCACCATCGCTCGGATGCCCACCTTCACGCCACCGACCTTCGCCGCGGAAGAGGCCGCCCCCGAACGCTGCGTCTTCCGGGGGCAGGGCCTGGAAGACCTCTCGGAGCGGGGCCCCAGCGTCAAGCAGGCCGATCGCGTCTTTCGTCCTCGCCTCCGCCGCCTCGAGACGGTCCAGCAGACCGCGAAGCCGCTCGTGAATGGACTCACGCGTCGGAGGGGCCGGCGTGTCGCTCTCAAGCGGTTGCGCGGACAGCGTGCTTCCGGTGACCGCAAGGGCGACGAAAGCAGCGCGGATGGAGTTCGCAACGCTGATGCGCATCAGAGCGTTCCTTCCTCGTCGAACGCAGCGGCGAGCGTCGATCGCAGCTCATCGATGGAGTTCCAGGGATCTTCGAGCTCGCCGCTGACGCCCTCCACCGCGTTTTCGACGCCGCTCACAGGGTCATTGGCCCACGCGAGCAGAGCCG
>PAKY01000117.1 GCA_002706885.1 Phycisphaerae bacterium | reverse complement strand
CGCCGTCATGATCGCCGCGTCCGTCGTCGCGGCCGCTGTTGAGATCATCTCGGCGGCTGTTCGTCACGGACTGCGCGATCGCACCACCGAAGCCCGCCTTCGTCTTGCCGAGCGGCTCGTGCTCTCGCTCGAGTTCCTTATCGCCGCGGACATTCTGAAGACTGTTGTCACTCCGACGCTAGAGGAAATGGCGGTGCTCGGATCGGTCATTGTCATCCGCACGGTCCTGAGTCTGAGCATCGCCTACGAGCTCAGACGCGACGGTCATCCCAGGAGGACTGCGGATGAATGAACGGATCAATCACATAACGGCATGGCTCCGTTCACTCAGACTGCGGACACAACTCCTCTTGGCTGTGAATCTGGTCGTCGGCGGAACAACACTTGGCATGCTCTACCTCGACTACCGAGCGAGCATGGACGCGGCACTCCGAAGTAAGACTGAGTCGCTCACCGACGAAGCCAACGCGATCGCCGAGGCCGTCAACGCGCTCGGCCACCACGGTTCCGACGCCATCCAGTCCTATCTCGACAGCGTGTGCACTGCGATGAACTCAGGCACCTCGCCCGGGCACACCGTCGAGGCCTGGCAGGCCACGGGCCTTTACTTTGCCTCGCACACCCACACGGTTGATAGCGAAAGTACATCACGCATCCGGGGCGAGTCGGGAAGCGACCCAACGCTTGTCCGCGTTTCGGAGTTGGCGGCCCCCGTAGTCGAGTCTGCGAGAACGACCGCCCTGAGGCGCGCGGCCGTACTCCTGGGAGCGGCAGCCGTGGCTGCTGGGGTTGTGAACACCCTCCTGATACGCCTCATGACAACGCCGGTCGAGAATCTGGCGCGCCTTGTGCGAACCTTCGGGCAGACCCGCAGCGAAGTGCCGCTCCCCCAAGCATCGAGCGCAGAGATCGCGACGCTCACCGGAGAGCTCGGCATCATGATGAGCGACCTCGCGAGGCGCGAGGCGGACAGAACCGCGCAGCTCGCACGGGCTAGACGCTTGCAATCCCATCTGATCTCCGCGCCGGCCGGAGACCAGAGACTCGCTGTCGAGTACCACCCCGCCGATGAGGTCGCCGGGGACTTCGTCGACATCCTCACGCTCCCCTCTGGGGACCGCATCGTCTGCCTCGGGGATGTCGTGGGTCATGGCGTTCCAGCCGCAATGGGTGCCGCGGTGCTCAAAGCACTCGTCATCTCGCTCCAAGGTCAAGACCTCACGCCGGCCGAGCTGCTCGATGCAGTCAACCGAGGGGTGCTCCGGGCGAGCCTTCCGGAAGATTTTGTCTCGATGATCGCCGTCCGTCTGCCGAACGGCGATGGGCCCGTGTGCTATGCCAGCGCGGGGCATGAGACATGCTTTGCTGTGCACGCGAACGGTCTCGTGACCGAACTCTCCTCGACCGGCGGGCTGCTCGGGATCGACCCCAAGGCTGAGTTTGTGGACACCAACCTAGACCTCGATGAGGGCGACGTACTCGTACTCATTTCGGACGGGATCAGCGAGGCGATGGACGAGCGCGGCCGGCTCCTCGGCAGGTCGCGAATCCCCGCCTCGCTGCGATCCACTCCCTGTGTCAGCGCGAAGTCCACTGCAGCAAGCGTCCTCGACACCGCCCGGCGTCATCTCGATGGTCGCCCTGCAAGTGACGACATGACCGTCATCGCGCTGGAAGTCTCTACCACGACTCGTGCACAGGAGGTAAACGGATGAAACACCTACTTCTACACGTTCTTGGCTGCGCGCTGCCGCTCCTGGCCGTCTTTCTGCTCCCACTGTTCGGGGTCTCCGGCGAGGCCGCGGTGTTCGTTTTCATCGTGCTGATGTTCGGGTGCCACCTGCTGATGCTTCGCGGCCACAAACACCATACGACCTCAAGTAAACAAGGAGAAACACGCCATGAACATCATTAGCGTCAAAGCCGCAGGGTTCGCAGTCGGCATGGCGTGTGGCACACTTTACATCGCGTGCGCCGCGCTCATGCTGATCGCGCCCAGAGATGTCGTCGTCCGTTTCTTCAATAGCATCATGCATGGACTCGACATTGAGCCGATCGTCCGCTGGGACATGCCGTGGTGGGAGGCGTGTGTCGGCGTCATCGAAATCACAATCCTCGGGTGGTTGATTGGCGCTCTCGTCGCAGCCCTCTACAACCTCGCCGCCGGGAGGGCCGCAACATGAACGAGAATCACCACCCAAAGCAACACCATCTCGAAGAACACCACGGTCACGGCCATGATGGAGGTGGCCACCACGATCACCACGCGCACATGGTGGCTGACTTCAAGCAACGCTTCTGGGTATCGCTCGTGCTCACGATTCCGGTCGTCGCGCTCGCTCCGATGATTCAGTCGTGGCTCGGGCTCTCCGAGACCCTCGATTTCCCTGGCGACTCACTGGTCCAGTTCATGTTCGCAAGCGTCGTATATTTCTACGGCGGATGGCCGTTCCTCTCGGGCCTCGCGTCCGAGCTCCGCAGGCGAATGCCGGGCATGATGACCCTCATTGCTTTGGCGATCTCGGTCGCATATTTCTACTCAAGCGCCGTCGTGTTCGGGCTCGCCGGCGAGGTCTTCTTCTGGGAACTGGCCACGCTCATCGACATCATGCTCCTCGGGCACTGGATCGAGATGAGGTCGGTCATGGGTGCCTCGGCCGCGCTCGAGAAACTCGTCAAGCTCATGCCCTCGGATGCGCACCTCGTCGCCGAGGACGGAAGCACTCGAGACGTACCGGTCACCGACCTCCACCACGGTGACCGCGTGCTCGTCAAGCCCGGCGAGAAGATCCCTACCGATGGCGTGATCGTGGAGGGACGTTCAACCATCAACGAGGCCATGCTCACCGGCGAGAGTAAGCCTGCCGAAAAGAGCGAGGGAGACGAAGTCATCGGCGGCGCTGTCAACGGCGAGGCCGCCTTCACCATCGAGGTCCGCCGCACCGGGAACGAGACCTACCTCGCCCAGGTCATCGAGATGGTGCGAAAGGCTCAGGAGTCCAAGTCGCGCACGCAAGACCTCGCAAACCGCGCGGCGTTCTGGCTCACGATCATCGCTATCTCCGTGGGCTCCGCCACGCTCGTGACATGGCTGCTCATCGGTAAACCCTTCGATTTCTCACTCGAACGCGCGGTCACGGTCATGATCATCGCCTGCCCGCATGCGCTCGGTCTGGCCGTCCCCCTTGTCGTGGCGGTATCGACGTCGATCTCAGCCGGCAACGGCCTGCTCATCCGCGACCGCACCGCGTTCGAGCGCGGGCGCGACCTCGACGCCATCGTCTTCGACAAGACCGGCACGCTCACGGAAGGACGGTTCGGCGTCACCGACGTCATCACGCTTGGAGAACGCTCCGAGGAGGACCTCCTCCGCCTCGCTGCAAGCCTTGAAAGCCAGTCGGAGCACCCGATCGCCGAGGGCGTGGTCCGCAGTGCCGAGGAACGTGGCATCAGCTTCCCGCCACCGTCCGAGTTCAGAGCGATCCCGGGCCGTGGTGCCGAGGCGGTGGTTGACGGAACACGGCTCCGCATCGTCAGCCCCGGCTACCTGCGCGAGCACGACCTCACCGTCACCGACGACCGCGTGCGCGCCGTCGCCGATCAGGGCAAAACTGTCGTCTATCTTCTCATCGACGGCGCTGTCGAGGGTGCGATCGCACTAGCGGACATCATCCGTCCGGAGTCGCGCGAAGCGCTCGAACGGCTCAAATCCATGGGAATCCAGGTGATGATGCTCACCGGAGACGCCGAAGCCGTCGCACGCTGGGTCTCGGAAGAACTCGGGCTCGATGACTACTTCGCTGAGGTCCTCCCGGACCAGAAGGCCTCCAAGATCAAGGAGGTACAGTCGCGAGGGCTCGTCGTCGCGATGACCGGCGATGGTGTGAACGACGCCCCAGCGCTCACGCAGGCCGACGTCGGCATCGCCGTCGGGGCCGGCACAGACGTGGCGATCGAGTCCGCCGACATCGTCCTCGTCCGCTCCGACCCGCGTGACGTGACGGCCGTCGTGGAGCTCTCGCGTGCGACGTACCACAAGATGGTCCAGAACCTCTGGTGGGCCACCGGTTACAACGCCTTCGCTATCCCGGCCGCAGCCGGTGTGCTGTATCCGCTTGGCATCGTTCTCTCACCCGCGGTAGGGGCGGTGTTCATGTCACTCTCAACCGTCATCGTTTCTATCAACGCCCGGATGCTGCGCATCGACCGCCAGCAACCAGACTGACCGAATGCCCTATGGCTCGGCGGGCGGAGTTCGAGCCAACCAAAGTCCGGCACATCGTGCCGGCGAAAAGGAATATCACCGATGTCTGACAGCGACATGACCAAGTGTGCCGAGACGTGCCACGATTGCGCCGATAAGTGCATGGCCCTCATTCCGTACTGCCTCGACCATTGTGTCGAGAACGGTCGCCCCGCAGAGACTGAGCACATCCAGACGTTGCTCGACTGCGCTGAGATCTGCGGTGTCACACACAACTACCTGAGACGCGGGTCGTTACGCCATTCGCTCGTGTGCACGGCGTGCGCAGCCGTGTGTGAAGCGTGTGTGACCTGTTGCGAGGCGCTCGGTATCGACGACGAACCGACGAGGGCTTGCGCGGAGGCGTGCCGCGCGTGCGCTGCCTCATGCAACGCCATGGCGTAGTTGACCCAACGTCTCCGCGGGGTGACAACCCGGCGGGGGCCTTTGCTAGCAGTTGTTGTCCCCGCACGTACGCTAGTACTGGATTCTGTCCGGATTCTCTTAATGAAAGGAACCGAACCATGAGCCGCACCGTTCCCGCACTGCTTACAGCTGTCGCGTTGGCCACGATCCTCGTCATCTCGATGAGCAGCCTCACCGCCCGGGCCGGCCAACCGGACGCAAGCCCCGTGGATCAAGGACGCCTCGACGCCGCACGGGCGAAGCTTGAGACCGCCGAACGGATCTGTCAGATGTTCCATGATCCTGAGAGCGGTTCACCGCGTGGCGGCGCCGGCGCCGAGTCTAACTACCTCTGGTCGAAGCGCCGGATGCTGGCCGAGATCGAGCTGATCCAACTCGACCACCGTCAAGGTACTGAAGCCGACGCAATCCAACGCCATCTTCAGTGGATGCGGGCCTGGAACGACCGAGTTGTTGAGTCTGGTGTGTTCTCGCCCTTTGGTATTGCCACGACCGAGTACTACATCGCTGAGGCAGAGGCGATGCTCGCTTCGGCAACGCGCCCCTAGCCCACAGGAAGGGCCGATCCCATGGACAACGCCGTCGCCCTTGTGCAGGCATATTTGCGCATCAACGGCTACTTTACGGTCACCGAGTTCCCGGTCATTGAGGCGGGCAGGTCAGGCCAGCACCGCACTGCCACCGACATCGATGTCCTAGCGTTCCGCTTCCAAAACGCCGCGAGACTCGTGCCTCATCATGGCCGCTCGTCCTCTCGCGATGTTGCCGTTACCGACATTGATCCGGCACTCGGCCTGCTCGACGGCGAAGCAGACATGCTGGTGGGAGAGGTCAAAGAGGGCAAAGCTGTTCTGAACCGCGGTGCTACGCAGCCCGCTGTACTACGCGCCGCGCTCACCCGCTTCGGTTGCTGTGACCACAGTCACGCTGAACGCCTCGCGACCGAACTCACCAAATACGGGGCAACGAAGACCGAGCACGGCCACCGCATACGCCTCGCCGCGTTCGGCTCCACACGCGGCGAGGGCGGCGCCCAGGCCTGCCACGTTGTCCTCCTCTCTCAGGTGATCGACCACCTCGAGCGCTACATTGAACGCCACTGGAACACGCTCAGACTCGCCGAGTTCAAGGAACCTGGGTTGGCATTCATGGGTGTGCTAAAGAAAGCTGGCTTGGTGACACAGAGTCGATCGCATCATTAAAAGCCATTCATCTGTGCACACTAAAACGAGTTCTCGATAGGAGATAAACAGTATGACAGATAGCACACGCTTCCATTCGGAGCACTGGACACGGCGACGGTTTCTCGGGACAGGTGGCTGCGCGGCGTTGACGGCCTACGGCATGCTCCACCCCAGCCTTCGCACTGCCCTCGCCGCCTCGCCTTTAGGAGCACCGAATGCACTCGATGCAACCGCGCCCGGCGGAATCGACCTGTTCATAGAACGACAATCAATCGCAATCGGGGGGCGGCGGCCGGAGGCGATCACGATCAATGGTGGCGTCCCCGGCCCACTCATCCGCATGCAAGAGGGACGCGAGGCACTGATTCGGGTACACAACCGGCTCGACGAATCGACCTCTATCCACTGGCACGGCATTCTGCTTCCATTCACAATGGACGGTGTTCCAGGCGTCAGTTTTGAAGGTATCGGTCCCGGAACCACGTTCACGTATCGCTACCAGGTGCGACAGAACGGCACATATTGGTACCACAGCCACTCCGGACTCCAAGAGCAACTCGGGCACTACGGCCAGTTGATCATCGATCCTGCGGACGATGATCCGGTGAGCTACGACATTGAACACTCGATTGTCCTCTCAGACTGGACCGACATGGACCCACATGTTGTTATGGACAAGCTCAAGACGATGGAGGGGTACTTCAACTACCAGCGACCGACGCTCGCCAATCTCGAGACGCAGGCTGAGGCGAGCGGGGAGAGCATCGCCGATGTGATCAAGAAACGATTGAGTTGGCAACGAATGCGAATGGATCCGACGGACATAGCAGATGTCACGGGTGCGACTTACAAATTTCTGATGAACGGGAAGACGTCGGAAGAGAACTGGACCGCGATTGCCAAGCCCGGTCAGCGTGTCCGCCTCCGCATCGCCAACGCCTCTGCGCTGACGTATTACGACTTCCGCGTTGAAGGCTTGCCGATGACCGTGGTCCAGGCTGATGGCCAGAACATTGAGCCGGTGGAGACCGACGAGCTGAGGATCGCCGTTGCCGAGACGTATGACGTGATTGTCACCTTGCCCGACGACCGTCCGCGGACGATTTTCGCAGAGGCTATGGATCGGAGCGGTTTCGCTCGTGGCACGATCGCCCCACAATCCGGTCTCCAGGCAGCGATTCCCGAACGCCGACGCCGTCCGATGCTGACCATGGCAGATATGGGCATGATGCACGCGGTCATGGGAAACGAGTCCGCCGAGACCGGGTCGACAAACCATGGCGACCACAAAGCAACTGCTGGTATGGAGGACGCCGGTTCGGAGCACACCAAGCGTGCCGGTTCAGCCGGTCCACTTCCAACATCAGGACTTCCAGAACGAATCAAGCACGGGCCTGACACGCACGGGCCAGGCGCCATTGTGATGGGCAAGACGCGTTACCGTCAACTGAGTGATCCAGGGTCCGGGCTCGGTGATGACGGACGACGCGTCCTGACCTATTCGCAACTTCGATGCCTCGAGACACCGCCGGATCGGCGTGCTCCTACCCGGCAGTTCGACCTGCATCTGACCGGGAACATGCATAAGTACATCTGGGGATTCGATGGTAAGAAGTGGTCCGAGTCGGAGATGATCCGGTTCCAATACGGTGAGCGCCTCCGCATCAACATGATCAACGACACCATGATGAATCACCCTATCCATCTGCACGGCATGTGGATGGACCTCTACGCTGGCGACAACTACGCAAAGAACCCCAGGAAACACACCGTTAATGTCCAGCCGGCCGAGCTGCTCACGGTTGACATCACGGCCGACGCCCCGGGGCAGTGGGCGTTCCACTGCCACGTCCTGTATCACATGAAGATGGGAATGTTCCGCACCGTCGCAGTCGTCCGTTCCCTTGACGAGGAGGCCACCCATGCAGGTTCATAAGCAAATCCTCCTCGTAGTGCTCATGTACGCCTTCACTTCGTGGTCCGCATTGGCGCAGCACGAGCAGCACCAGCCCACAGACAGTACTGAAGACTCTCAAACACGGGCGGAGCCTACCGCCGAGCGCCAAAGCGACAATGAGCCCCCGTTGCCGACAGGCATGTCCCTCGACGATGTGCTCGACTACGCCGCTGGGCCGCCACCGTCGCACTACCCCGACCCCGTCGCCGACGATGAACTCAGGTTCTTCACTCTCATCGAACAACTCGAGTACCGCCTTCCCGACGGCGGCGGTGCCGGAGAACTAGGATGGGAAGCTCAAGGCTGGGTGGGGTTCGATTACAATCGATTCGTCTGGAAGTCAGAGGGTGAAGTGGCCTTTGACGGGGATAGCCAGGGCGAGTCGAGTACAGACTTGCTCTACTCGCGTCTCGTAACACCATTTTGGAGCATTCAAGCAGGAGCGCAGTACGCAAACGAGTGGGAGTCCGGAGACTACGAGGATCGATGGTCCGGCGTGCTGGCACTTCAGGGGCTTGCCCCTGGCATGATCGAGATGGACTCGTCGCTCTACATCTCCGAAGACGCCGATGTTACCGCGGCCGTGGAAGCAGAATACAACCTCCGGATCACACAGCGCCTGGTCCTTCAGCCCCGCGCCGAACTCGGCTTCGCGTTTCAGGACATTCCCGATCGAGCATTGGGGGCGGGACTCACCGACGCGAACCTCGATCTTCGCCTGCGATACGAGATCGAGCGGGAGTTCGCTCCGTACGTCGGCGTGCGCTACGGGTTGCTCGCCGGTGAGACCGCGAGCATCGCCGAGTCGGCCGGCGTCGATACGGAAAGCGTGTCCTTGATCTTCGGTGTACGCCTTGCGTTCTGATGGCACCCCCCGAGAGAGCTTCCGGCCATGATCGCCTCGGTCCTCATCAGCGTCACCCTCGTGCTGATTACAACGGGGGTTCGTCTCGCGTTCTTTGTGATCGCGGCGCGATACACCCTCGATGCCGATCGATTCACTTGGCACCGCTTCTTCTGCCTCATGCTCGGAATTTACGCCAGCCACCTATTCGACATCGTTGTCTATGCGGTGGCGTACTACTTCGCTTGGCACGCCCTCGACATTGGCACACTAACCGGTGAGCGGACTGACGGACCACTCGGTCACTTCTACGCTTCCGCAGTCATGTACACGACCATCGGCTTCGGTGACATCCTACCGACCGGACATCTGCGATTCATCGCTGCGACCCAGGGGCTCAGTGGGTTGCTATACATCGCGTGGTCTGCGTCATTCATCTTCGCCGCGATGAACCGAATGCTCAAAGATCGGAACGCGATATCAGGGAAGACAAATGATGACGACTGATGGCAACGATCACGGGGATCAATACAGAGAAAGCAGCCTGACGCTCACCGGCTCGATTGCGATGGGCACAGGCGTCATGATCGGCGCGGGCATCTTCGCGCTGACGGGGCAGGTCGCCGAGCTCGCCGGCGGCTTGTTCCCGCTCGCCTTCATCGCCGCGGCCATAGTCGTCGCCTTCAGCGCCTACTCGTACATCAAGGTGTGCAACGAGTACCCGTCGGCCGGCGGCATCGCGATGATCCTCAAGAAGGCCTACGGGCCGGGCGTGGTCACGGCGGGCTGCTCGCTGCTGATGTACTTCTCGATGGTTATCAACGAGAGCCTCGTCGCACGCACCTTCGGCACCTACACCATGCGGATCTTCGGCGAGGGATCCGACTCATGGCTCGTGCCCGCGCTGGGCGTCGGCCTCATCGTGGTCGCGTTCGTCGTCAACCTGCTCGGCAACGAGGTCATCGGCGGGCTCAGCAAGATCACCGCGGTCATCAAGATCGTCGGCATCGCGGTCTTCGCCGGCATCGGGCTCTCGGTCTCCGGTCTTTCGTTCGACACGCTGACCGGTGACAGCGCTGCCTCAGAAGCCCAAGGCGGCGTCGGTGGCTTCCTGGCCGCCGTGGCCCTCTCCATCTTGGCCTACAAGGGCTTCACGACGATCACCAACAGCGGCGACGAGATCAAGGACCCCAAGAAGAACGTCGGCCGCTCGATCATCTTCAGCCTCTTGATCTGCACGGGGCTCTACGTCCTCGTCACGCTGGCCGTCGCCGGCAACCTGAGCGTCAACGAGATCATCGCCTCGCGGGACTCCTCGCTCGCCGAAGCCGCTCGCCCCGCCGTCGGCCAGTGGGGTGAATGGCTGACCATCGGCCTTGCCATCATCGCCACGATCTCGGGCATCATCGCCAGCATGTTCGCGGTCTCGCGCATGCTCGCGATGCTCACGGACATGGACCTCGTCCCGCACCGCCACTTCGGCATGCCGGGACGAATCCAGAAGCACACGCTCGTCTACACGGCCGTCATCGCCCTCGTGCTGACGATCTTCTTCGACCTCAGCCGCATCGCCTCGCTCGGTGCGATCTTCTACATCGTGATGGACATGGCGATCCACTGGGGCGTCTTCAAACACCTCCGATCGGAGCTCAACGCGCGGGGCTGGGTGCTCCTGACGGCATTGGTGCTCGACGCGGTTGTGCTCGGGGCGTTTCTCTATCTCAAGCTCACGACCGATCCGCTCGTCGTCGGCGTCGCCCTCGGCTCGATGGTCCTGATCTTCGGGCTTGCAGCATGGTTCCTGAGGGCGAAGTCCACCGAGACCAATGACGAGCCCACTTGACCTGCAACCTCGGCCTCTATACCCTTAGGGGGTATGGGTACCAAGAACTCAACAAGAGCCGCCACGAACGTCTGCGCCGAGGACCGGGCCAAGAACCTCGCCCGCCTCAAGCGGATCGAGGGGCAGGTCCGTGGCATCGCGCAGATGGTCGAACAGGACCGCTACTGCGTCGATGTCCTCACCCAGATCGCCGCCGTCCAATCGGCCATGAGGTCGGTCGGGAAGGAGTTGCTGCGTCATCACCTCAAGCACTGCGTCGCCGACGCAGCCAAGCTCGGACAAACCGAGTTTGAAGAGGCGAGCGATGAGTTGATCGAACTGCTCTACAGGAATGCGAGGTAAAGACTGTGTCCACTCAGACAGTGACGATTGGAATCAATGGCATGCACTGCGGCGGCTGTGCGAGCAAGGTCAGCGCAGCGCTGCTCAAGCTCGACGGTGTAGATACCGCTGAGGTGTCACCTCAAAGCGGCACGGCCGTCATCACGGGCAGTGCAATACCCGCCGAGGACACGCTCCGCGGAGCCATCGCATCCGCGGGCGACTACACGCTGACGCGTGTGGAGAAGGCCACGCCCGATACAAGATCAGAGGCGTCGGACCAGCAGCACCACGCCGTCGCCGAAGACCAACCGAAGGAGAGCCTCTACCCGCTCTTCTTGATCGTCGGCTTCATCACCGGCGTCACGCTGCTCGTCGCCTACGCGACGGGCGATTGGTCGGTCGAGCCGATCATGCGGCACTTCATGGCCGGCTTCTTCATCGTCTTCTCGTTCTTCAAGTTCCTCGACCCGCCCGGCTTTGTCTCCGCCTACCGCGGCTACGACCTCGTCGCCCGCAAGATCCCCGCGTGGGGCTGGGCCTACCCGTTCGTCGAACTCGGCCTTGGCGTCGCCTATCTCCTCGCCTGGGCACCGGTCGTCACCAACTCGGTCACACTCGTACTCATGCTGGTGGGTGCAGCCGGCGTGCTCAAGGCACTCCTCGACAAGCGAGCCATCCGCTGCGCTTGCCTCGGGACGGCCCTCAACCTCCCGATGACCAAGGTCACCCTCGTCGAGGATCTGACCATGGCATCCATGGCCGCAGCGATGCTTGGTCTGATGCTGACCGCGTAGTTTCGGATCTAGTCACTAGGCCAGTGGCGCCTAAGATGACACCAGTGGATCTTACGCCACTCCACCTATAAGCGCCCCAAGCAACGAGGTCATGATAAAAAGGAAGACACGGAACAAAAGTAGTGGTGAACCGGTGAGTGAGACATGATGCGGATGCAACCTACATAGAGAGCAGTATGCCCCCACGCGTTCCTTGCAGCTCGCGCACGGACTTTGTCAGCGTAGAATGGCTAGACTTTAACCATTTGGAGTAACGATAAGAGGAACGTCGCGACACGACCTAGGGTACTTTCCACACTCCATGGTTATCCATCGTTCCATTTTACTGTACGGTCTCGCGCGCGTAGTGCTCTACCGCATTAAGTGAGCAAAGGAGATGCCTTATGCCATTCTGCGGGTCAGCGAAGCTACGGACCAAGCAGAGTGAACTTGTGACGCCCAGCAGAGCAGATCTCGTAACGCAGGGCAGCATTGAACTTCGGATGGGCAAGGAGGCGTTCGTTACAGGGCGTGATGGCGAACGCATTGTGCTCAAGGACGAAGGTGACGACTTCGTTATTCCGCCGGGCCAATTTGGCCAACTGCTCACGCTTGAACGCGTACGGGTACCAAAAGATGCGCTCGCCTTCATTTCAATCAAATTCCGCCACAAGCTGCGGGGCCTCGTCAACGTGTCGGGGTTTCACGTCGACCCGGGCTACGACGGATGGCTGGTCCTTTCGGTGTACAACGCCGGTACAAAGAACATCCGCTTGTCGAAGGGCGAACGAACGTTCCTGATTTGGTACGCTGATCTTGACGTACCTATGACTGACGCGGATGCCTATATGGGTACGCGTGGGCAATCTGAGCGTATACCAGACGATTACATAATGCAGATCGATGGCGACATCGCCTCGCCCGGTTCACTAAAGACAGGACTCACCGAGCTTGACAATAGAGTCAAACACGATATTGAGAAACTTCGAAGCGAAATTGCCTTGAACCGCACACTGATCGGAATTTTTACTGCTCTCCTGATAGGCGCTTTTCTTGTGCCAACAGTGAGGTCGCTCTTTGACGGGCAACAATCGTCAGGGCAACAAGAATCCGAAGCCGCCCAATCGGAAAGTGCAACCAAATCCGCGGAGTCACCTCAAGATTCACTAGACGCCACTACCGATGGTTCATAGACCACTGTCTTGGCGAACGCATCGCCGACAAAGACCCCACCCCGGTGCTCAACCATTTGCCTCCATACGCGATATCCAGCAAGAATTGCGTGCTCCCAATCACGGTACGTACGACTCCGAACTTCGAACGGTCGAGTCATTGTCTTGATTGTGCGCAGCAGTTCGAAATCAACCGTTTCGACTCCGTCAAAGAAGCTGTAGTCTCTGGCTACGCCAAAGATCAGTGCTGAAATCGCTTCTTCAGTGACCGCCGCACGAGCTCCATCTTCGACTTCGTCAACACGGGGTGCCGACTTTCGTTTGCATCCGATGAGTTTCCGGCTGACCGGTGACCAGCCAAGCATGACTGCATTGGTGAGATGAAACACATCGTGGAATCTGTATCCATCGTCTGCGTGCGCATTGTCGGTTAATGGGTCTCCAAGCGAGCCGGCTGGAGTAACCATCTGCAGCATCGTGCGCCCGTTTGCGGTGATCTCGCTGAAGACTACACGAATCTCTCTTGGTAGCTGCTCGGAAGACGCGAAACTCTCGTCATAGAACCAAGGCGCACTTGTATGCTCTTGCGGCCATCGCTCTTGGAGCTTCGCGAGATTCTCGTGCGCTATATCTCCAAGATCAAGTCCGGACTTCCTAGCGATAGTAGCAAGGTACCACAGGACATCCCCGATCTCTTCGGCAAGCTGGTCCTGGAATGGTCGATACTTACTTCCATCGCGAAGGAACTTCTTGTATTCCGTCAAGAGCGAGCCTACTTCACCTGCGAGGCCGAGCAGAGGGACGGTGTTTGCCAGAAGGTCATCTTGGGGTGACTTGTCGGTCGCCGCGGCCTGCTCTTGGTAGCTTCGAAAGGTGAGTTGATCAGTCACCGTTATCCTCCTGCGACGCCTCTCCATCAGCCGCCGCGTCTGAAACTCCGTTCATCGATGCCAATAGTGCTTTCACATCACATTTTCGCGCAGGCGCAATGGTTGGACTGCCAATGTAGATATTCAGCTGCACAAACTCTCGTCCGCTTTCATGCGCCATGAACATCCCGAGATGTGTAAGGCCAATGTAGTTTCCGAGAGCACGATCAATCAGATATTGGGTCGGATAAAAGGCGTTGAGCGCGAATCCATCCCTGGTCCATGAAACCCCCACCTGCTGCAGACACGGGAAGCCTCTGCGCCGCTGTTTGGTGTGGTCGAGCACAGGGTGAAACACCGACAACTGAAGTGAAGACTCCTTGTATCGGTAGTTATTCACTGCCATGAGGTCTATGATGTGTTCAAGCTGCCTCACAGTCTCACCTGTAGTAGACAACGGGATCGGATAGGCCATCATCCTTTGAAAGTATGTACCGTACTTGTTGAGGCTGTTGATCTTCTTCATCCGAGGATAGAGCTGGCTGACGCAGAGTTTGCAGAAGCTGGCGGCACTTGGCTTGCCGCGACGAATCCAGAGCGCGTATGGAAAGATTGTTAGAGCTGATTGTGCAGTGGAAGCAATGAATGATCCACGCCGCGCACCTTCATGCTCAAGAAACGCATCAATCATCGCCACTTTGTCGTCTGAGTCGGCAGGGAGCGACTGTGCCCCTCCACGGATAGAGATGGCGAGCGGCGGCGCCGCGTGATCGGCTACAGCCATCACAGCGTTCACTGCCGAGCTCCACGCGTTGAGGATACTCGTTGCTTGAACAGGCTCGATCTTGCTGCCCGTCATGCCGCCTCCGGGTCAGGCAAGAACCGATTCGCGTAGGGCCCTGTGTACGCATGACGTCCGACTCGGATCTGAACCTTTCGTCCATTGATGATGGCAGATGTGCTTCCCGGCCGCATCGCTTTCCATGCGTCGTAGCCGATGACCGCGTCAGTGCGAGCGAGCAGACAATCCGCATGCACCTCAAGAAGTTCGGCTGTACTCAGATCAGCGACAAGGGCCTCGCCCACATCAAGATCGATACACGCGGCTGTGAAGCCATGATCAATCAGAATCGCCGGGTCATCCGGGTTGCTGGTGAAATGAGTGCGAAGTTCCTTGGGGCTCAGTCGTGAAAGCCCGCGAGCCCAATCCACAGTGCAAATCTGTAATCCGAAGCTGAGTTGGTTGATAAGCGATTTCAGCCCCACACCAAGCTCACACGAGACAGAGTACAATTGAAAATTGGTTGCTTCGGATGGATGGACGCCCCGGCGTTCAAACGCAGAGGCAATCGCAGGGCGAGGCATCAGAAGAGTACTTGCAAAGACATCTGCGGCATACTCTTCCGGGTCAGTCCGAGGCTTCGGGCTGCCGAGCAGCTCATCGACTCGGACACCATGCCCCATCTGGCCATGTCCAAGTTCGTGAGCACATGTAAAGGCAAGACGGCCACGCGGACGATGCTGTGTCGAGGGCAGGATGATTAGCGGATGTGGTGCGCGGCTGAACATCCCTTCTAGTGAAGG
The DNA here is from genome assembly GCA_002706885.1 of Phycisphaerae bacterium. GTDB lineage: Bacteria > Planctomycetota > Phycisphaerae > Phycisphaerales > UBA1924. The sequence continues at coordinate 6,732 of PAKY01000117.1, read as the reverse complement.
CGCGTCAACGAAGCGAACCTCTACTCCAAGCGATTCCGCGACATCGAATGCATTTACAGCATGATCACGCGGAATCGACAGCACTCTTCGCGCTTGATACGCGGCTCGTGTTGCAGTGCGGGCAATGACAGAGCGGTCAATCACCATCACCCCCATCGCGTGACTTCAACGCCGAGAGTAGCCGGAGAATTGTGTCCAGGTCGTCCGGATTGAGCTTGGACAGTTCTCGCGCCGCGATTGCAAACCGCGGATCATTTCGCACTTCGTCAGTCGTCGAGCCTCGGACGATCCAGTCCTCTCGTACATCATACAAGGCAGATAAGCTCGCAATCTCATCAGCGCGAACGTGTCGTTTTCCAGCCTCTAGCTGCGATATTGTCGGCCGATGCACCTTGAGCCGTTCTGCAACCTGAGCTTGTGAGAGTCCGGCTTGCTCCCGAGCCCATCGCAACCGTGAGCCCACTGCTTCGGGTGATGTTCCTGTGTCCATCATGCCGATGCTTTCGCATTGGCGAGATAGTGTGATACTGCAGCGGTCAGTTCATTGACACTGTTCCCCCTCTTGCCGTCGCGGTGGATGACCGGGTTGAAATCGTTGGGGAACTCGTAGTTGAACTCATCACAGAGTTCCAGCACAAGATCGAGGCCCTCGTCACTTGAGAACCCAAATCCTGTGTGAAGATTTGTCTGTCCAGAAATCGCTTGATCTTTACGGCCGCTCGAATCGAGGAACTTCCGCAAGCACTTTTGGACCCGCCGAGATACTTCATCTGTGTCCATCAACATGCCCCCCTTTCGCGTGGTAAAAATATCTTACCGCGGTAGGCGGCGTTGTCAAGGGGTGTCGATGCGGCTCGATCAGAAGAGGCGTACGGGTTGGCGGTCCGACCGGAGGTACAGGGGGTGACGCGGAAGCCCATCCTTTGTTGTCCCCAGACAGTGCAGGTCCTGGAACCGCTTCATGACTGAACGATCTCGGTCCAACATGCTCCCGCGTGCCCCCCAAGCCGCAATGAGTAAATCAGCGTGCCCTGATGCCACATCAAGCCATGTGTCATTTTGTGGCCCGATCGGGTTTCTTGCTCCCAAGAGCCCCCGCGGGTCCGTGGATCTGAACGCGAACAGATTGACCATGAGGACAGACCCGTATCCCCATGACTTTGCGAAACCCATGCACCGGCGAATCGTGGGGTCGTCAACGGTCTCGTCAGCGGTCGATGGATTCAAGCCGATAAACGCTACCAAAGATAGGGAATCATCCCACACGCGTGTGAGCGCGTAGCGGTAGCGCCGGCAAGTCGACAAAACAGCTCCCGAGCCCGACGGGAGCTCTAACCCCCGGACTCTGTTCTCCGACCTTTTTTGTGTTGTGGTCACCATCGAGTCATAGAGATCGGCAAAAGAGGCGTGACGGATCCAAAATCGTACGGTGAGCAACGGACTCGCCGTTGCGGGGACTCAATGTGTGGATATCAGACGCTAGGTACTAGCGCTGCTGAGTCTACCTCACGGTAGACTCCAGTAGGGCCCGACGCACCCGCACCATCGCCAACGTGTCCAGCTTGCAGTACTCCAACAGAGCACCCCGGACAGCCCGGATCTCCTCGTCGGTCACCTCTCCAGACGCGAGATTGGCGAAGGCGGCCACGGCCGCGCCGCCGTCACCGATGTGGAGGTCGGCGTATCTGAGGTCGGGCGCGAGCACCGGGAGCACGACCTTGATGCTCGATCTCCCACCGAAGTCTGGATGCACCAAGCCTCTTCGTACGACGGGTTCAAGATCGAATAGCCTCGCCTCTATGTCGGCGAGTTCGGGTGCGTAGGCGGGCAGGACATTGGCGAGACCTCGAATCATCGTCTTCTCGAACGAGCTGTACACCAAGATGCTCCGGCACCCGGCGGCGTCGCGGATCAACTCGGTCGCGAGTTCATCGCGGCAGTCCCGGGTGTGATCAGCCAAGTACTCCCGGTGCGCCAGTTCGCTGCCGGGCGACGCCTCAACATGGAGCGAGTACTGGGTCACGAGCTGCTCGTGCGGAGCGACATCCGGATACTGCGGCACCGCGGTCATGAGCGTCTCGAAGTCGAGATAGCCGATCGGCCATTCAAGAGAGTCCAACGCCAACCGAATCTCTGCGGTATCGATCTGCGGTGACTTGGTCCGGATCGCGGTCGCGGTCGTCAGTTGTGAGTCGCTGAGCTTGAAGTCCGACGGGATCGAGGAGATCCGTGTCACGCCCATCGTGGTAAGTTCGGTGAACTTCTTCTCGCGGAGGTAGGGGAGTTGGAAGATCGGGTCGGAGATCCCGACGCCTACACACCGATCAGCGAAGTACTCGCAGTCCCTGCATTCCCAACACCAGTGCGGGCTTGGTCTGCTGCGTCGAAGGAGCAGCGGGGCGATCTGATCCCACAGCTGGTTGAACTCGTCGATGATTGGCATCACCTCGCCGGTGTGATCCGAAACGACGAACAGATCCGGGTCGGGCATGCCGAGTCGCCAGTCGCGGTTCATCAACACCAACTCGCAGCCTTTGACGGGCAGGCCGGCACGTCGAGCCACCATCACCGTGTACGCGAGATCCCCAAGGTGCTCGTCCTTCGGGCCGTCCTCATTGAACAGGCTCGACTTGATCTCACCGATGACCCAACCGCCCTTGACGCGTCGGATCCAGTCCGCCCGGGCGGTGTATCCATCGATGGTGAACGCGGCTTCGAAGATGATCTCCACGGTACGGTCGAGGATCAGTTGCTTAGTCTTCTCGATCGAGCCCGCGAACACGCCGTTCGGGTACAGGCTTTGAGCACGCCGGTGAACATCCTGCCCCTCTCGCATGCGGAGCAAGTCGGCTGGCGTCGGCGCGCCACCTGACTCACGCATGCCGTACCACGCTCTGGTCTTGCAACCGAGTGCGGTGAGGAAGTCGTGCTTTGTGACGGTTCGCGTCGGCATCGATACTCAACGGTATGTCAATCTTGATCTGATGCGGCAGCAACCCAGGCGGGCAGCAGATAGTCCGCGACGATGGGGCGTGCCTCGCGACGAAGCCTCCAAGTCTGCCCGCTCCGCCGTTCGATGAGCCCGGCTCGATCCAGTAGCCCGGTGATCAGCTTCCACCCCGGCCGACCCTCCGGCGTGACTTTGCATCGGTGCCCCCACGGCAGGCGACCGAAATGTCGATCGGAGATCACCCAGGTCCACCGACTCTCCCGATGCGTGACGAGCAGGGCGAGGTCGAAAGCCAAGGCGATCGCCGGCTCTCGCTTAACAGGATCCCATCGCCGATTGATCGCACCACGCTCGTATGCCGGTGCGATGTCATCATGGAAGATGCTCACCTTGTTGAAGATGATCAGCGGTGGCCGGAACAACTTGTCATCGAGGATGCTGACGCCTGGGTCGAACACCTCGGCGATTCCCTCGGCGTCGAGCATCGCCATGAACTTGGCAGCCTCATCCTCGGTGATCTCTTGGACCGGTGTGTGCTTCCGACGGCTCGGCACCACTCGATCCCGTCTCGGCTCCGGATTGGTCTTCAGTGTTTTCCGTTTCGGAGGCTCGGCGTCGCCCATAAGCCGGACCAATCGCTCGCACGCACCGTGACTGTTGAGGATGAGTTGCTGCATCTTGGCATGCCGCTCATGCCACACCGACGCCCGTTTGGCAAGCTCGGCCCGAAAGGTCTGGCCGCCGCTATCCCAAAGGTTGATGAACCGACCAGCGACGGCTCCGTGTGCGTTTACCGTGGTCTGCACAAGCAGGGCATCGATGCTCACGAGCCAAGTCCGCTCGATGTCGGTGAGTTCGCCGTCCGCCATGGGTGCCTCCGTGTACTCGACGGCTCCGCCGTCGACGAAAATTTTTTTCTGAAGACCGCTCCCGGCTTTCGAGCCAGGGGCGGCGAAGTCATCCCAGGATTCGGCCCAGTTGGGCGAGATCCTCAAGCGGCTTTGCGTTGACGTCGGCAACCATTGCAGCCCATCGGCTTCCAACGATCCCAGTGCGATCCTCGGCATCCCTTGGGCAGATGGACCGCCAGCGTGCCCAGGCCAATCCGCTGCCATTTGTTTGTCCGCCGAGTGGGCTCGGACCCCCGACTCGTCGTGGGACAAACATCGACGCGTGACAGCATGGTGGTGGGCACCGCGAAGGACACCCTGACCGTGCGCGCCTCCACGTCAGCGATGGCTGAGTCGATCAGCACTTCGCACACATGACGGAGTGATGCGTCACGCTCTAAGTGTAGTTCGTCCAAGAGCTGGTGCATGTCCGCCAGGACTCCGTCGGCCATTCGTTCAATCTCGACCTCCGTCAGTTGAGGCCCGGCATCGATCTCGACGAGTCGATCATCGATGGCCACCTTCCGCTCACCCAAGGCGTCAAGCTTGGAGCGGACCGTATCGGCGAAGGGACCATCCACCGCTTCGTACAGGGCTGCGGCTTTCACCTTGAGTGCCTCACGCTCCTTGTGGAGCCGCTCAATCTCTCGCGGATCACCGCGTCGTGCCTGATCCTGTGACCGGATCTCTTCGACGAGCATCGGCCGCAGGTCTTCGATGCCGCAGAGGATCGCCTCGATGTGATTCAGTACCTCGCGGTCCAGCGGCCGCATGGGGATGAGCTTGTTGGCGTAGGTATTCTTTGAGCTCGGTGCAGAGTTGCCCCGTGCCAACCGGTAGTACTCGTGCTTGCCCTTCGACGCGGTCGTGCCTCGCATGTCCTTGCCGGTGTTGCTCTCCTTGAGGATGCCGGACAACAGGCACTTCCAGCCGACGCTCGTCCGCTTCGATCCCGGCTTCGTCGGTTCATTCGGGAGCCGCTTCCCTCTGGCCCGTTTGTCTAAATGCTTCTGTTGAAACTCGATCGCTCTAGCACGCACATCCTCAGGCAGGTAGTTCGACAGTTCCTCGCACTCGACGCGGTACCAGTCCTCTCGCGGGCGGATCTGCCGAACCACGTGACCCTGCTTCCCCGTCACCTTGAGCGGACTATTTGAGGCCTGCATGGCGTAGACGCCCTTCGAATACATGCTGGCGTAGCCGTACCCGACGAAGGCCGTCGTCTTCAAGAGTGACAGCACCGTAGGGCTGCACCACCCCTCGCCATTCGGAGCAGGGATCCCGTCATCATTGAGAATGCGGGCGATCACATGGCCGCCCTTTCGCGACAGAAAGTGCAGTCGATAGATCCGACGCACCACCTCCACGCGATCGTCCGCCCCGGGGACCAGCACGACGCGTTCGTGCTTCTCCTTCTTGAACCGATCGCCGGGCCCGTACCGGTGGAGTTCGTCGCCGGTGGTGGGATCCAGCTTGACCCGCACCCGGTGGCCGAGGTCCCGCATCAGATACAACGGCCGGCCTTCGCTGTTCAAGTACAGGCGGTCGATCCCGTACGGCGGCCGGGTGCAGTAGGTACGGCGTCCATCTTCCAACGACTGACGTGAGCCGCTCGCAGAGTTGAACGCGTTGCTACGGGCAAACTGCTGATCCTGGCTCGATTGCAGCATCCGGAACGCCGGCGTCAGTTCGTGGTCGACCCCACCCGCCCTGATATCGATCAGGATGATCTCCGCTTCTTCGAGCATCGTCATCAGCTTGCCGCAGTGGTAGGTGCCGGAGCGGGTGAATCGGCTGATGTCACGGACGATGATTGCGTCGATCGGTTCACCACCGAGCTTCCGGTCGATGATCGCCTGGACGGCTGCTTCCGAATTGGTTCGGATACTCGCCGAAACGCCGGGCATGAGGTGCGGATCCAGAAGGACGATGCCCTCACGCTCCGCGTACGGCTCGATCTCACCCATCTGTGCGGGCAGCGAAGTATCCGCCTGCCATTCGGTACTGGTGCGGAGCCAAGGCACGGCCCGCAATCCTTTGTATGGAGACTCAATCATGATTCTCCTCCTCTGTGGAGCTCATCCGCCTGCGGACCATCTCGCGGAGCAAGAGGCGAACGGCTGTCGTGGTTGAAGTGACTTCCTCCTCAGTCTGCGGCCGGTACTCGACCGAAACCTGAACCTGCCGCGGCGGACGACCCCGACGACGAGATACGATCTCGCCGCTCTGGTCGCCGCCGGATTGCGGCAGGTGTGGTTCGCCCTTCTCATTTCCACGAGTCATGCCACGACTCCTCCCTCTCGCGTCAGATTTTGGTGGTGATGGGCGCGACCGATCCGATTTGCAGGTTTCTCAGCTTCCGCGCTCATTCACGCGTGTCTGCCAAGGCTTGGTGTCCATGGGAACAATCGGCACCACGGCCATCCGCTGCCCGTGCCCGTGTGTACCGCGCGCTTCATCCACCGCTTCGCGGAAGCCGTCACCAAACTCGCGCGCATACTCGTGCTCAATGGTGTCGAGCATGCCGTAGAGAGTGCCCATGAGTACCGCGATGTCGCCGCTCGTCATGCCCTTGTCGAGCGTCTGGATCCGGATCCCACGCGGGTCCGCGTGCTCGCAGTCCGGCGTGCTCACCGGGTCCGGCGCGCTCGCCGCGATGAGCAGCGTGCGCGACAACTCCGCCGTTGCCGTCTCGCAGTTGCTCGCGAGCAGTCTGATCTTCCTTGCCATCCCATCCGGGCCGTTGAATGTGTGCGCCGTCGTCATCGCCGTATCTCTCTATAAAGGACCGAACCACCAAACCCGCCGCGAGGCGTTGGCCCCGCGACGAGCCTCTCTCCCCTTCTCCGTCATCCGCCGCAGTCATCACACAGGTCGAGACCCGCCGCGTCG
>PAKY01000116.1 GCA_002706885.1 Phycisphaerae bacterium | reverse complement strand
GGCGGCGGCTCGGACCATGTCGGCCTCGTCGTCGAGGGACTTGTACAACGTGGCCTTCGCCTCGGCGCCGCCGGCCTTCTCGAGCGCGAGGACGGCGAGCTCGCGCGTCTGGTCGTCGCCCGTTTCGAGCACCGTCGCGATCGCGGGCGCGTGGTCGGGTGTGACCGCGGACGGGTCGTCGAGGACGCTCCAGTCGTTGGCCTTGATGCGGTCGGCGATCTGAGCGGTCGGGGCGGTCATGGGGCGTGCCTCCTCGGGCTGCCTTGACGGGTCGGTCTCGCGCGTCGGCGGCGTTTCGTTCGTTGTGGCCTGCTGCTCGCACGCGCCGAGCGTCAGCGTGAGCGCGGCGGCGAGAACGGCGGGCAATGTCGCGAGAGTTCGGTTCATGGGACAGAGGGGATCAGTACGGGTTCAGCGACCGGGCGCGGGCTCGCTCGAGCTCGGCGTCGTTCGCTTCAACGGTGTTGGGCGTGTTCTTGACCGTGATGAGCGACCCTCGCGCGATGTTCCCGTACCCCACGTCGTCGCGGTGGGCGATACCGCTCGCGCCGTAGGGATTGAACGCGTACATGAGGCGGCGGCGGGCCCACATGTCGACCTTGGCGTTGGCGGTCGCGGGGACGGGGTCGTCGGCGTGTCCCTCGGTGTCGAGGAAGTGGAGGAGCTCGTGGGCGAGGTCGTTCGCGTCGGCGCCGTCGACGAGGACGATGCCGTAGCCGTTCGGCCGCGCGACGTCGTTGGCGTAGGTGAGGCCGCGGATCTCGTTGGCTTGGCGGACGAAGTACACGTTGATGTAGTTGGCGCGGACGTTGGTATTGATGATCGTGGAGAACTCGTTCCAGTTGTTGGCGCCCGGGACGTGGCCCGGCGTGCCGGCGTTCATGGTTGTCGTCATCTGCCCCGCGACGCTGAAGCCGTTGACCGGGGTGGTCCGCGTCTGGGTCTGTCCGTAGAGGAAGCGGATGCCCGCGGGTCGCCAGATCGCGTTGGCCTCGTCAAAGAGCGTGGTGAGCGTTGCGGCGGTGCGGGCGGTGGACACGCCGTTGATCGAAACGAGGTGCGCGACGACGCGGAGGACGCGGAGATTGAAGACGTGTGGCTCGAGTTCGCCGATCACCGGTCCATGGGCATCACCGAGTCGGGCCTGCACGGAGACGGGGCGGTTGGCGAAATCGGCGACGCCTCGGATCTTGAATACCCCGTCGGCGGGCAACGGCCCTCCGCCGACCGGCTCGACCACCTCGACGACGGCCGTGTCGGGGCTGGTCATGAAGATCGGCGCGGTCGCGTCGATGTCCTCCCGGAGAAGTCGGACGCGGACGGTGTCGCCTGTGGCGATGCTCACCATGGCGCCGCGGGCGGGCGAGTTGCCCCACGTTCCCTGCCTCGCGCCCATCGCGAAGCCGCGGTCATCAACCTCGGGCGCGTCGGCCTGCGGGGCGCCCGTGACGGCGCGGGTGAAACGAACGGGGCAGATGATCTGGCGATCGTGGCGGATCTTTACGCGGATGGTCACGTCGGTCTCCTCACGCGCCGGCCTCGTTGGTGAGCCTGATCTGGGTGAGCGGGTCGACGACGGCGTCGTTGTACCTCGACTGATCGGTCTGGAAATCGAGCACGGAGCGTTCGACCTCCATCACGTTGGCTGTCGCGTCGACTCCGTCGGCGTTCGGGCCGCCGTGACCGATCTGATAGCCCAGGAGGCGAAGCCGCTGTTTCTGCCCGAGCAGTGTGGACGCGGGATCAAGCGGCGCGTTGGTCGACGATACGTTGTAGCGGGCGACGGCGGCGCCGTTGTGGAGCAGTTCGAGCACGGAGTGATTGCCGCGGATCACAACGTCGATCTTGCCGTCGGCGCCGGTGACGCCTGTCTGGATGATCCGGTTCAGCCCGCGGACGCGCCAGCGGAGGTCCGGGATCGCGCGGTCGCCTCCCTGGTCGTTGCCTGGGGAGCGGTGGAAGTGCACGGGAAGCACGCGCGAGTTGATCACGTTCTTCTTCGTCGAGTTGGAGGGGAGCCTCGTGATGGTGATCCAGCCGGGCATGCGGCGTTCTCCTCTGCTCGCTGAAGCCGTCTACTCGCCGAAACGCTGCTCGAGGCGGGTGCGGGTCGGGCCGTCCATCGTTCCGCTCTCGCCGAGGCCTTCCTTCCGCTGGAATTCCCGGACCGCGATCGCAAACGGCACATCGGTGTTGTAACCGAGCGCGTGGAGGCGCCCGAGGGCGCCGTTCTCGGTGTCGATCGGGTCGAGCGTGCCGAGGCGGAGTTGGAAGATCTCCGTGTCATCCGGATCGCCAACGGTCAGATGACCGAGCTTCGCGCTCGCGGGGATGGACATCTCGATCATGCCGTCGGCGTCGAGGTTCCCCCGCTCGGTCTTCGGGCCGATGGTGAGCGTGTAGGGCTCGTTGGCGCGCGGGACGTCGTCGCGGCAGACCTGGATCCGGACCATCGCCGGGACCTGCGTTCGTCGGTAGCGGTGGCGTCTGGCGTCGGCTCGCGGGTCGGGTTCGGATCGGCGATCGGGGATGATGACCTCATCGCCCGGGGCAAGGACGGACGGGTCGGCGCGGAGCTGGCGCAGGGCCGTGTTGTCAGCGTGGTTCCACAGCGCATCCCAGGTCCATCCGTGGCGGTGGGCGATGCTGAGAATGCACTCGCCCTGTCTGACGCGATGCCTAACCATCTCCACCCCGTTTCCTGAGCGACGCCGCGCGGAGAGCTTACCTCGCAACGGAAAGCGAGGATTGCCGGAAGGACACACGCTGTGGGCGTTCAAAGCTGTCTATTGAGCGGCGGCGGGAAGCCGATATCTTGGGCCGATGCGCTCGTGGCTCCTGTCCAACCCCGGCGGCCGTGCCCGGCGGTACGGTCCGTTCCTCGTCTGGGCGACGTGGTTCATTTTCGCGTGGGCGACGCTGATCGTCCTGGGTGATTTCGCGGACGAGGCGCTCGACCACTGGGAGACCTCGCTCGCGATGCTCTTCGGGAGCTATGTCGCGGGATCGACGCCGATGGGGGGCGGGACGGTCGGGTTCCCGGTGCTGGTCCTGATCCTCGGGACGACGGCCGAACTCGGGCGCCAGTTCTCTTTCGCGATCCAGGCGGTCGGGATGACCAGCGCCGCGATCTTCATCGTCTGCAGCGGTCGCCCGATCGCGATCCGCCTCATGCTCTGGGCGATGGCGGTGAGCGCGGTCACGCTTCCCGTGGTCGCGACTTGGGTCGTGCCGCTCCTGCCCGAGTCGGTCGTCAAGCTCGCGTTCGCATGCATCTGGGGGAGCTTCGGGATCCTGACGATCGTGAAGCTCGGCGAGCTGCGCCACATGCACCGCCTGACGAGGTTGCCGGCGCGGGTGGACGCTGTCGCGGGAGTCGCGATCGGGATCGTGGGCGGCACGGCCTCGGCCCTGACGGGCGTCGGGATCGACATGATCGCGTACACGGTGCTGGTGCTGCTCTACCGTTGCGACCTGCGCGTGGCGATCTCAACGAGCGTGCTGCTCATGGCGTGGAACTCACTCGTCGGCCTGCTCACCGAGGCGACGCTCGGACGCCTGAGCAGCGAGGTGCTCTATCACTGGCTCGCGGCCGCGCCCGTCGTGCTCGCGGGCGCGCCGCTCGGAGCGCTGGCCCTCCAAATCATCCCGAGGCTGCCGACCATGATCTTCGTCGCGGCGCTGTGCCTCGTACAGCTCGTGTGGATGTGCGTCCACGTCGGCGTGGGGTGGGCGGCGGTTGGTGGCGTGGTCGCCGCGATGCTGGTCGCAAACGGCGTGTTCCACCTGCTTTATGTCAGCGGAAAGCGGATCGCCGCGACCGCGGGTCAGGGCGACTCGTCGTCAGTCGTGTCCTCTTCGGTCTGATCGTCCGTCGTTTGGTCGTCATCGTCGTTCTTGCCGCCGCCGCCGAGGATTCCGCGGAGCTTGTTCGCCGCGTCGTCAACGGTCTTCTCGACCTCGTTCTTCGCGTCGTTGACGCGGTCTTCGATCTGGCCGCGGGTCTCGTCCACGGCCTCGCGGGCACGCTCACCGAGACCCGAGGCGATGGCGCCTACGTCGCCGATGGCGGTGATGCCGAGCTCGTCGAGGCCGGTCAGGCTGGCGAGGCGTCCGCGGAGGTCGCTGATGAGCTGCTCGGGCAGGGCGCCGCCCGCGGATTCGATCGTGGTCGAGAGCAGCGTCTTGACGACGAGGCTGATGAGTTCGGTCGTCGTGAGCGGCTCGTCGGAGCCGACGTCCTGGAGCTCGACCCGGGGAACGTCGACGGTGACATCGCCCGCGACCTGCGAGGCGACGCCGAAGCCGACGACCTTCACGTTCGCGCCTTCAAGGACGAGGGAGTTGATGACGAACTTCGGGCCCGCTTCGTCCGATTCCTCCGCGGGGGCGTCGTCCGACTCGTTGCGTGAAACGTGGTCCAGGATGACCTGGTAGTTCGGCTTCTCGCCCGAGCCGTCGAGGAAGATATCGGCTTTGCCGATCGCGACCGTCGGGACGACGATCACGTCCTCGCGGATGCTGTTGAGATCGACCTGTACGCTCGTGGCGGGGAGGGCGAGGAAGTGCGGGGACTCGAAGCCGCTGGGGTTCGAGACGGTCAGGCCGTCCATCGAGAACTTGCCCTCGAACAGCTCGACATCGGCGCCTTCGCAATCGGTCGGAACGCCGAGCGCCTGCTCGCCGCCGCGCTCGATGGCGGCCTCGACGATCGAGTCGATCGAGTTGAACGCGAACACGGTGAGCCCGACGACCGCGAGGATCAGCAGGCCGAGGAGCAGGGCGATGACTTTGATGGCGGTCTTCATGGGTCTTTCTCCGGTCGCGGAGTGTATGGCGGGGTTGTGCGGTCGGTGTTCCGTCCGCGGGGGCGGGCCGAAAGTCCTTGGGGAAGAACCGAATACAGTTGCGTCATGGACGCTCCGCCCGAAGGAATGTCGCTTCGAGCCTGCGCGACCTGCGGGTTGGTGCACGGGGTCCCCCCGGTCCCAAAGCGCCACGACGCGAGGTGTGTCCGTTGCCGCTCGGTCATCCGCCACGGTTCGCACCCGGCGTCGGAGAGCCGCACGGCGGCGCTGGCGCTGACGGCGCTCCTTCTGTACCTCCCGGCGGTGACGCTCCCGGTCATGACGATCGAGCGATTCGGTCACGCTTCGGAGGCTTCGATTTGGAACGGAACGGTGGGGCTGCTCGCCGAGGGCCACCTCGCGGTCGGGTTGACGATCCTGCTCTTCTCGGTGATTGCGCCGCTGGTGAAGCTCGCGGCGTTGTTCGTGCTGAGCCTCGAGCGAGGGCTGCTTCCGAAGACCGCGAAGTCGCTGACCTATCACGCCGTCGAGTTCGTCGGGCGATGGGGCATGCTCGACGTTCTGCTCGTCGCGATCGTGGTCGCGGTCGTCAAACTCGGCGATATGGTCCACGTCACCCCGGGGCCGGGTGTCGTCGTCTTCGGCGCGGTCGTCCTGCTCAGCCTGCTGGCGTCCATGTCGTTCGATCCGCACGCGATCTGGGAGGATGACGCTTGAACCAGCCACCGAACGCGACGATCGAGCCCCGCCGACGGCGGGCGAGCGCCCTCTGGGTCATACCCGTGCTCGCGGCACTCGGTCTCGCTGCGTTCATGACGCTGCAAGTCCGCTCCGAGCGAGGTCCCACCGTGCGGATCGCGTTCGAGGACGCGTCGGGTGTCGAGGCCGGGGCGGACCTGATCCATCGGGGGGTCCGCGTCGGCGTGACCCGTCGGGTCGAGCTCTCGCGCGACCTGGGCTCGGTGGTCGTGATTGCCGAGCTCGCGCCGCATGCCGCCGGGCTCGCGGTCGAAGGAACCCGCTTCTGGATCGTGCGGCCCGAACTCAGCCTGAAGCGCGTCGAGGGCCTCGAAACGCTCCTTGGGCCGCGATACATCGCGGTCGCGCCACCGATCGGAGCGGGCGTCGCCGACGCCGAGCCGAAGCGGAGCTTCGATGGGTTGCCCGAGGCGCCCCGCGATCTCGGTGGCGGCACGTTCCTCGTCCACCTCCACGCCTCGACGGCGGGGTCGATTTCTCCCGGCTCCGCGGTGCTCTACCGCGGCGTGCCGATCGGACGCGTGCGTCGGATGCGGCTATCGGACGACGCGACCTCAGTGGTGATCGACGCGGCGATCGAAGAGCCCTACACCCGCTTGGTTCGCGAGAACTCGCGGTTCTGGGATGCCAGCGGCGTCGGCGTTGATTTCGGGTGGTTTCGCGGCCTGAGCCTCGATACGGGGTCTCTCGACTCGGTTTTGACGGGGGCCATCGCAATGGCGACCCCCACCAAGGCCGGCGCGGCAGCTGGTTCTGGGACCTCATTTCAGTTGGCGCCGGCGCCCGACAGGGACTGGCTCGAGTGGTCGCCGCGGATTCCGCTCGTCGCGGAGCGTGCGCCGTAACCGCATGTAGGGGTTGGGCGAACGGCGCGGGTCGTGCTTTTTGAGCCGATTGCGACGGTTGTACGTCTTGCCAAATTCAGGCGCTTCAGTCACCACTTCGATGCACCGATTCAGGGAGGACCGATCCGTTCTCGTCTCGGAGGCATTCCGACATGCACAGGCCGTCAGATTTCGTTGCGACGTCCCAACAGGCACTCGCCATCCGCCGGCTTCGAACGCTGAGCGCGGGGCTCGGACTTCCGCACGCAGCGTCAGCCGACGAGGCGATCAAGTCCTGCCCGGGCCGCCGTTTGGCGTCGAAGCCACGCTTCCTGTCCGTCGAGCCCCTGTCCCGACGGGACGAGCCGAGGCGATAACTCGGGATTCGTGTTTGAAGGAATCGTTAAGATCGACCCGATGATCGATCACCTCTCTGCGGCCGCCGAATCGGCGGTCTAAAGTCCGGGCCATCGGCGACACGGTGGGTGGTGGCCCTGCGCACGGAGAGGACGACGATGCAAATCGGCACGACTGGCGGTAGGTCTCGCGGAGCGTTCACGCTCATCGAACTTCTCGTAGTGATCGCGATCATTGCTCTGCTGATCGGCATTCTGCTGCCGTCGCTCGGAGCGGCTCGCGGGTCGGCGCAGGATGTCGCGTGCCTCGCGAATGAGCGGTCGCTCGGGCAGGGCATGGCCATCTACACCACTGAGAACAGGGAATGGCTGCCCGGCCCGAACACCAGCGGGCTCTCCCTCCATACCGATCAGGAGGCAGCGTACGTGGAGGGCTCTAGCTCGCCGACCCAGGACTGGGACTGGATCAGCCCGATCATCGGCGACATGTTCGATCTGCCGACCGACCGCCTTTCGAAGTACGAGAAGATGTTGAACGTCGATCTGGCGTGTCCTCGGAACAACGAGACCTATGCCGACCTCTACGACGGTCCGCCGCTGCGCAGTCATGAGGAGAATCCGAACAGCATCGAGCATCCGCGGATCATGAGCTACACGATCTCGGCGATGTTCCTTCTCAAGACGACCACGCTCGCGTCGAACGCGCCGGGCGAGAACGTCCGGTTCCTTCCGGGTCGCGGCGGTCGGCTCGATGCTTCGTCCGTCGCGTCGAACGTGGTGATCCCGGAGGGCTACGGTCCGAAGCTCACGCTCGTCGGGATGCCGGCGCGGAAGTCGATGGGCTTCGAGGGCGGCGGCTACTTCGATCGCAACCTGAACGCCGGTCGTGGCGGCCTCGATTACACGACCTCGGCGAACGCGGCCGGTCTCGGCGGCAACCCGCAGGGCAACTTCATCTCGGTCGGGCCGTACCTCGACCTCGAGGCCTCGAGCATGCCCAGCGGTATGGGCGGGATGGCCCGGGTCAACGGCGAGCCGTCGCAGTTCTTCAAGGACGTCTTCCTCCGCCACAACAACGACTCGATGGCGATGGTGTTCTTCGACGGTCACGCCGCTCAGATGAACCACCAGGACATCGCCGATCCCTCGTTCTTCGTCCCTGAGGGCTCGAGGGTCCTCAGCGCGGACAAGATGGTCATCGACACGTATGAGGACGACGACAAGATCTTCTGATCGGCACGGAAGTCGGCGCCGCCATCACCTCGATGACGCGTTCCGGACGAACGCGGCGCACGTCGCCGGCTGATCCGTATTGATCAGATCCACGCCAGCGTCGAGCAGTGTCCGCCAGCAATGCGGGGTATCCGGCGCTCCCCAGAAGCGGATCGCCTGCCCCTTCGCGTGCGCGGTTCGCACGAGTTCGATGAGGCGATCATGCTGGTCGGCAGGCATCTTGCCGTCGCCGTTCCATCCGAAACTGTCGCGATAGCGGCTGCTCACGATCGGCGCCGCGATCCGGTCCAGACCGCCGGGGCGAAGGTCTGCGAGACCGCCGTCGATGAAGATGTCCCGCTCCGGTCGGGCGAGAATGGCGTCGCGTGGCTCTTTGCCGGTGACGACGATCATGATCTCGCCGCGGATGACATCGTCGTCATCGGCGCGGGCGAGAAACGGCGCGATGTCCCGCGTCGCCTCGGCGAGCAGTTCGAGCGATCGCTCACCGTCCTGCTTGAAGTCAACGAGCAAGAGAAGCGGATCGTCGTCCCGCGGCCCGTCCGGGAAGACCGAGCCGTACGTCCGCAGCCGCTGCGCAAGCGGCTCGAGGTACATCGAACGGAACGTTCGCTCGGGAATGATCTCGTGCGCGTCGTGAGCGACCATGAGCTCGTCGCCGCGCGGGAACACGTCGACTTCGATGCTCCGAACACGGGCTTTAAGCGCCTCCGAGAGCGGGTCATCGCCCGCGTAGTCGTTGTGCGAGTGCACCGGCGCGAGGCGATCGCTCGCATCCGAGCGTGGGCCGGCGACGCGAACGTCCGCGCCGAGCGATCGGACGCGAGCGATGAGTTCGTCAGGCAGATCGGTGTGCACGAAGCCGTACGATCGCGCGACGTAGGCGTCGTACACCGCGGCCGCGCCCTCGGCAAAGACCTGTCGATCGCCCGGGAGCTCATCGCGGCCGTCCTTGATCGAGCCAGACCACGAGCGCGTCCCCGCGGTCTCGACGCGTTTGACGAGTTCGGGCGTCCAGTGCTGGAAGTCGATCGCCCGCCACGGGTGGTTCAACGCTTCCTCGAGTTCTTCGATGGAATGGACGTTCGGCTTGAAATACACGTCCGAACGCGATGCGAGCCAGCTCCGATCCTCGGGCGACAGCGATGACCAGCGGTCCTTGAATACGACCTGGCGGAGCATGCCCATCTCTTCGGCGAGCTCGATCACCTCACGGAGATCAACGTCCTTCGGATCGATGTCGATGATGAGCTTGCCACGGGCTACCTCGAACGCCTTCGCGAGCGTCGGCACGCAGTAAGCCGTGGGGTACTTGCCGTGCATCAGGCGGACGCTCTCAAGGTCCGCGAGCGTCAGCTCGGAGACCTTGCCCTTGCCCGTTGTCGTGCGATCGATCGTCGCGTCGTGCATGAGCACGTACACCCCGTCACGCGTCCGCCTGATGTCGAGCTCCACACCGTGGGCGCCGATCGCCGCGGCGGCCTCGATCGCGCCGATCGAGTTCTCCGGCTCGCTGAGATGATGTCCCCGGTGGGCGACGACGAGCAACGCGGGGTCGGTCGCTTCCCACATCGCACGGACGATCGCTTCGAAACGCGCTTTGCCGCCGTGGGGATGCCCGCTCGGCCGTTCATGGGTCGCGATGGGACTCGACGGCGTCGCGTCGAGGCCCGCCGCTCGCGCCACCAGCGCAAGCTTCGTCGGCGTATCGGTCTGCACGAACCCCCATCCCATCCGCAGCACGTCGCGGAACACGGAGGCGTCATCGACCGCACGCTCGTCGCCGAAACCAGCGGCGAGGCGACCGTCCCAGAGCGTGTTGATCCACGGCCGAACGCCTCTGCCGCGAAGGTCCGCGACGGCTTCAGCGCTCCACAGGCTCTCATCGGCCGACTTCACGATGACCTCGATCGCCGGCCAGTCGCGCCGCTCAGTAGCCGCTTCGAGCGCCTCGCGGCCCTCGCAGATCGGCATGAAGTACACATCGGGGTTCGCGTCGAGCCAGGAAATGAACGCATTGTCGATCTTCTCGTGCCGCGCCTTGAAGACACAGTGATCGAGCATGCCCGCGCGTTCGGCGACGGCCGCCGCTTCCATGATGTCGATCCCCTTCGAATCGACGTTCAGGAGCACACGCCCGCGAGCGACGTCGAACACCTCATCGAGGGTCGGAACCGTCTCCGCGGTGGGGCGAACGTTGTGCGTCAGACGAAGCTCTCGGATCTCCGCGAGCGTCATGTCCTCGATCCGTCCCTTGCCCGTGGTCGTGCGATCGCCCTTGTTGTCGTGCATGAGCACGAACGAGCCGTCCCTCGTGCGCCGCACGTCGATCTCGACCACGTGCGCCCCGCCGTCGATCGCCGCCTCGATCGCCGGGATCGAGTTCTCCGGGTGCGAGCGGTGGTGACCACGGTGGGACACGATCAGCACGCGCTCGTCGAGCGGATCGACCATCACGCGGCGGATGACGGACGTCCGGTCGCTTCCGATCACCCGCTCCGACGCGCTACCGCCATGTGCG
Source organism: Phycisphaerae bacterium (assembly GCA_002706885.1). Classification (GTDB taxonomy): domain Bacteria; phylum Planctomycetota; class Phycisphaerae; order Phycisphaerales; family UBA1924. The sequence goes on along the minus strand of PAKY01000116.1, from coordinate 11,647 downwards.
GGGGGCGGCGCGGCCGACACAGGAGCCGAGAGGAACGTGAGCGCGAGCAGCGTCGCGGCGAGTCTGGTTGTTCGCATGATGGATCTTTCGATTGTCCGGGAATCGCCCCGCCCGCGCCAGAAGCGCGGACGGGACGTGGATGGGATTATCAGCTCTTCAGCCGAAGAAGATGCTCAAACCGGCGGTCTGCTTACTGGGGGCAGCCCGCGCCGAAGATCTGGAGGAACGCCACGACGTCGGCGATGTCGTACGTGCCCATCGGCGCCGCGAGGTCCGAAGCCGGGTCGCTCGCGCCGAAGAGCTGGAGGAAGCTGACGACGTCGGCGATGTCGACCGTGCCGAACGGCGCCGAGAAGTCGGCGGCGCTGCACGGCGTCGGGCCGACCGGGCCGGTCGGGGCGGCGAGGCCGTCCTCGAACGGGATGTAGGCGAACATGAACGGCGCCGGCGCGTCCGCGTCGATGTCGAGCACGTTGTCGTCCATCTCGGTGTCGCGGTCGGCGGCGTTGATGCCGACGATGCTGAACGAGCCGTCGTCAGCGGCCTCGTACGCGAAGTAGAACGCGCCGTCGACCGAGCCGTCCGGGCCCTCGGGGTTGCCGATGGCCTGGAGGATGAGCATGCCGTCCGTGCGCGAATCGACGCCCGGGATCACGAGGCGGTAGCCGTCGAACATCGCGTCGACGCCCGAGTCCGCGAGGTCGGCGTTGATCACGTCGCTCGCGATGGTCTCCTGCGAGATCGTGAAGTTGCCCGTGCCGTTGGCGACCGAGCCGTTGGCGTCGATCTGGCCCGCGACGAGGCCCTCGGTGGCGTAGGGGAGGAAGACCCACCCGAGACGACCGTTCTGAACGTTGATACCCGTGAACGGATCGAAGCTCTCGACATTCGGCACGAGGTCCGGGCGGAACAGGCGGACGTTGAAGCCGCTCTCGGTCACTTCGACCGCGGTGGTCAGCTCGTTGTTCGCGCTGTTGCGAGCGAAGAGCACGCCCTCATCGCTCTCGTAACCGAGCTCATCCTCGCCTGCGACCACCGGCGTGCCGACCCGCGTCGAGACCTCCGGCTGCTGCGGGAAGCCGGTCGCGACCGGGAAGTGGGCGAGGCCGAAGTTGCCGTCGAACTCGTCGCCGGTGTTCAGCGACTCGGTGACGAGGCGGTTCTCAAAGTTCTGCACCGCGAACTCGATCACGTCCGTGTAGGTCCGCGTGTCGGCGCCGCCCTCGTTCGGATCGACGGCGACGCCGCTGTCGAGCCCGAAGCGGCCGAGCTCGGTGAGCTGCGGGATCGTCACGCCCAGCAGCGGCGAGAGGATCATGTTGTCCAGGCCGATAACGTTGTCACCGCGGTTGTCCGCGATGATCGAGAACAGCGTCGAGCCGTTCTCGAGCTGGATGTCCAGGCCCGCCGGGAAGCCGGCCTTCTCATCGGCCGTCGCCGTGCCGCGGCCGTTGCCGCCGATGAGGCTCTCCATGGTGAACGTCGCGGCGACGGTCGTGTTCTCGAAGTCGGTCAGCTCCGAGGGGACCTCCTCGGGCGTCGCGGCGGTGATGATCGAGTTGTCCGGGAGCACGACGAAGTGCACCGCGTGGAACTCGGGGCTCAGCCCGTCCTCGTCGTGGGTCGGGCCGTCGCGGAGCTGGAGGCGCCACCCGTCGCCCGCGGCGTTCGGCTCGTACGTGAAGATGTTGTCCTGCGACTGGTTCGAGCCGCCCGAAGCCACGGCGATGAGCGTTGCGTTCGCGGGCGTCAGGCCTTCAGCCTTGAGCTCGGCCTCGGTCCAGGCGAGCGAGATGCCGTCGCCGTCCGTGCGAGTGGTCGTGAAGGTCACGTCGCCCTGCATGCGCTCGATGTGCGACGTGCCGTTGACGAGGCCCATGGGCAGCAGCCGGGGCTCGACCCCGCGGAGGCCGACACTCGGCGTCCAGGTGGTGCCGAAGGGGACGTACGCCCACGCCACGCCGTCCGCCTCGTCGCCGCCGACGGAGGTGTTGACGTCATAGACCCACATCTGCATCGACTTCCGAGCGTCGAGGTTGTCGAAGTAGGGCGCGATGTAGCTGTCGTTGTCGTTCTGCGCCTGAACCGGGAAGACCACCTGCGACTCACCCGAGGGCGAGCTCGAGATCAGGATGCCTTCGCGGTGCACGTTGCGGAACTGGGGGAGTTGGAGGACGTACCGTCCGCGGAGCTTCTCGGTGGCGCTGCCGTCGAGCGGGATGAACGGCAGAACGTCCGCCGTGGGGATGTCGATCAGCGCGGCGGTCGAGCCGTCGTAGCTCGCGAACTCGGACTCGCGGACGAGCTCGACCTCGGTCGAGAAGATGTTCACCAGCGGGCCGTTGGCGACCGTGCTCGCGGGCAACGCGGCGCCGCTGAAGAAGCCCTCGCCGTGGCGGAAGTAGCCGAAGGCGAAGTTGGCGTCAGCGCTGATGTTCTGGTCGGGCAGGTCTTCGCCGTTGCCCTGGGGGTCGCCCGTGACCGGGTCGATCACCGGACCGGTCTCGAACGTCTGGATCCGCCACCCGCCGTTGTTGTCGATGCTCGACGCGACCCAGCTCTCGGCGCCCGCCGAGAACTCCCGGATCTCGTACGCGTTGGTGATGATCGTTCCCTCGCTCACGAGGAAGGCGTCTTCGCCCTCGCTGCCCTCGGCCGTCGAGATGAAGTCGAACACGCCGACGTCGGGCGAATCGACCTCGAACTCGCCGTTGCCGACGAACAGGTTGACGTTGAACGGGTTGAAGCTGAGCTCCACGCGACCGTGGTCGACGTTGCCCTGCGCAGCGCCCGCGATGGCGATGAGCGCAGCGATACCGAGGTTCCTCTGCATGGTGAATCTCCCTTTGCTCTCGATCTCTGTCTCTGCTGCCCGCGCGCGAACGGCCGCTCCGCCGCCGCGCGCCCCTCTCAACGGCCCACGCCGGGCCGATTGTTCAGTGAACGGCGCCGCGATCGCGGTCGCGGTCCCTGTCACGGTCGTCGTCGCCGCCGCCGCCGATCGATCGTTCGAAGCCGAGGTAGCGTTCGATATTCAGCTGATTCAGCTTCTCATCGACGGTGCCGACATGGCCGTCGACATTCGCGACGTTGCTACCCCCACCATGGCGAAAGTATTCCTGACGCCAGTCGCGTCCCTGCTCGATGTAGTCGTTCCAGATGCTTTGATCGAGTTCGTCGAGCGCGTCGCCGTTTCCATCCAACACGTTCTCGGCGCCGTCTTGGGCGTAGATCAATGTGGAAGGCTGATGGATATTCGAAAGCTTGTTGCCCGTCCACAGCACGTCCTCTGACCTAGTGACTCCGTTGACAAGGCGCAGCTCCTCGCGATCGGGAATTCGGTTCCATAGCATTCCGGAAAATGCCTTAGCGTCGTGCTGATTTATCCGCGTATTCGTACCCGGCAACTGCTCATAGCCGTTGAGGCACAGCGACGACCAACGAAGATATAGGTCGAAATCCGGATCTCCACGCCCCTCTCGAGAACGCGCCTCCCACGTGTTCGGCTGATCTTGAGGAATCATCCAGTTCGCCGATGGACAGTTGAACGCCTCCCAACCCGCGGCTCCGACAGCGTCGTAAGAAGTCCCGATGTTCGGGTTGTATGCGTCGCTAGAAAAATCGGGCGTGCCAAGGTAGCTGTCGTATCGTGTACCCCAGTACGCGCTGTTGTCGTACGGTCGCAGTAGGAATAGGCCCTGATCGGGATCAGGGTTAGAGTTTCCACTCAATAGCTTAAACCGCTCAATCCAGTTCGGTCGGTAGCCGTTGTGGTGCTCCTTGTTATCCAATGAATAGGACGTTACGGCGACCATCACCTGTCGCATATTCGAGTTACACACCATCCTCCGGGCCGACTCGCGCGCTGCCCCGAGCGAGGGAAGCAGGATGCCGATCAGCAACGCGATGATCGCGATGACCACCAGCAGTTCGATGAGTGTGAAGCCCTTGGGCCGCTTTCCTGCGATCATGGCTGTTCTCCCGATCCACGCGACGGGCGCGACACGCGCCTCTCTCTCCCACAAAGAGCGGCCCGCGCCACCCCATCACCTCAGCCAGCGCGAGAAAAAGTTGTCCGACGCCGCCGTCGCTACTGGTTCGGCCGCGCCGCCTCCGGGGGCGGTTCCGACGCCCGAAGATCCGCCCACACCGGGAAATGGTCCGACGGGTACCGCCCATCGATCGTCGACCGATCGATCCCCGACCGCAGCACCGCCAGGTCCGCTGACGCGAGCAACAGGTCCATCCGCGTCTTGCCGCCGTCGCTCTTCACATCGAACGCCGTGTACGTTCCCGCCGGCTCCGTGTCGTGCAACGCCCGGTAGGTGTCCACAAGCGGAAGATCGCTCGCGCTCCCGAGGAGCGTCTCGATCGGCTCGCTCTCCGGCGCCGTGTTGAAGTCGCCCATCACGATCACGGGGTCCTGCGCGTGCTCCCGAGCGGCTGTCCGCTCGAAATGCTCGCGGATCTGCGCGGCGCCACGCTCGCGCGAGTCCGAGCCTCGGTTGTCGAGGTGCACGTTGTAGACGTACAGCCCTCGTCCCGTCTCGATCTCGATCAGTCGCGTCCACGTGCACGAGCGAGGCCACGCGTTGTCCCACGAAATCGACCCCGGCACGAAGGGCGTGTCGCTGAGCCAGAACACGCCGCCCTCCGCGACCATGAACCGCGTGCGGTCGTAGAGCGTCACGCACCCCTCGCCCCCAGATCGCCCGTCGAGGCGGTGCGCGCCCGCCGCGGCATACCGCGACATTCCCGCGAGCAACTCGGCGACCTGAAACGCCTGCGGCTCCTGCAACCCGACGACATCCGGGGCATGCCGCTCGATCATCGCCACGACGCGCGAAGCCCGCACCTCCCACCGATCCGGTCCGTCGTCCGCCGTGCCGTAGCGGATGTTGAAGCTCATCACCCGCCACGTGTCGGCCCGCTCCGAGCCGTCACCAGCGAAAGCAACGCTGACGAAGAAGTGCGCAACCACGAACACGAGCAGCGCGAAACGCGACCGAATCATCGTCATCCCTCGTTCTCCGCGGGCGGTAGCCACGCGGCGTCGAAGACGGCGCCGTGATAGCCATTTCCCGAGAGGTCGGGCACGCGATCGCCCGTGTTCCGCGTGAGGTCGTAGAGCGAGATGGTGTCGGGCGTCGCCTCGAGCGTCGTGACGCCTTCCGACGGCGCGTCCGCGCTCGCGCGGATCCGGGCCTCATAGATCACGCCGCGGAAGTGATGATGCGTCCCCTTCTCCCAGCTCGGACCGGCGCCGATGCACAGCGGCAAACCAGGCAGCCGCCCCATCCGCGGCACGTCCTCCTGCCGACCGACCAGCACGCCATCGACATAGAGGCTGATCGCCGATCCGTCCCAGATTCCCGCGACGTGCGTTCGCCGCCCGAGTTCGATCGGGCGCGTCTCCATCGCGTGCGCGTACCCAAGGCGCGCAGCGTGCGGCACATCCTCGCCGACGTAGAAGCACCAGTCGTACCGGTACTCGTCCGAGTACTCCGACGACACGCCGAGCGCAAACCCCGCGGTCTCGTTCCACCCCAGGAACGCCGAGTACGAGTTCGACGGATGACCCGGCGTGATGATCGCCTCGAACGTGATCGGCGCTGGCCCTGCCCACTGGAACCCAGGCACGAGCACGACGCTCTCGTTGCCGTCGAACACCAGCCCGCCGGCGGGGCTGCCCTCGGTCGGTGTCCACGGCAAAGCGAGCCGTTCGATGGCCTCCCGCTCCTGCTCCGTCCGTCGCGTGTCGTGGTCAGCGAGGAACACGCGCCGTCGCGCCAGCATCAGGTCTTCCATCGCCTCCGCGAGCCCGCGATCGGCGGCCGCCATCGCGATCCGCGTCAGCGCGTCCCGCCCGGTGTCCCACTCGCTGGCCCCAAGGATCTGCGCCGAACGCTCCGTCAGCAACGCGATCACCGGCGCTGCGCCCTCGTCGCCCGCAGGTAACGACAGCAGCACATCCCCGACCGACTCAAGCAGCCGATCGACCAGCACTCCGCTCCGCGGCTCCGCGCTCTCCAGCAGACGAAGCGTCACCAGCCGCGCCTCGTGCAGACGCTCCAGGTCGAGATGCGCTCGGATCAGACGCAGGTGCGCATCGATCCACCGGAACGAACTCGGCGCCACGTCGCCACCCGCCGCGATCGCTTCGGTCAAGTGCGTCACCGCCCGCGCGGGCCTCCCGACATTGAGCTGCTCGCGACCGAGGAAGTACAGATCCTCGAACGATTCGCCCGACGCCCGAGCCGTCGTCGTCGCCCCAAGCATCGGGTGGTCCGCCTCGCCGAGCGTTCGCAGAAGCCTCGACGCGGCGTCACGCGTGCGAGCTCGCGCCGGATGATCGTTCGCCAACGCCACCGCTCGCTCCAGACTCCGCGAGGCAAACTCGACGTCGACAGTGATTCCCGACGCCGACACCGCATCGCCGTCCGTCACGTCGGCTGCCGCCTCCATCAAGTCCGCCGCCACCGTCAGCGTCCGTGCGTCCGCCAGCCCGAACCGCGACGCGTTCCGCCCGTAGAGCCGACCGAGCAGCTCACGCGATTCGTCGCTCCGCCCGAACTCTCGCAGCGCGACCGCCCGCCTCCGAAGCGCCTCGAGGGTCGCCGGGTGCTCATCACCCAGCTCACGCGCACCGACCTCCGCCGCTGCGGTGAACAGTCCCTCCGCCTCCGACGGCCGTCGATCACGCAACATCGCCTGCCCGATGCCGACGAGCCGACGGACCTTCAATTCCGGTCGGTCAAGCTCCTCGATCGGCTCCTCCGCGGCCTCGAATGTCTCGATGGCGTCGCCCGCCCGATCGAGTTCGAGCAACGCCTCCGCCTCGACGAGCATCCGCTCGCACTCCCAGCGTTCCGCCAGCGCCCGTGTCGGCGTGTCGCTCGTCGGCAGATGGCTCCGCGAGACGCGCAGCGCCTCGACCGGTTCACCGAGCGCGAGAGCGGCGCCCGCGAGCGGCACGACGCACGCCAGCATTTGCGCTCGTTCCGCGCCCCGCGCCGCGAGATGACCATGCGCTCGTTCGAGCAGATGCATCGCCGCGTCGGGCTCGCCCAGCGCGAGATAGGTCCGACCCAGCGTCACCATCAGCGTGAGACGCGTCTCGTCGATCTCCACCGAAGGATCGAGCAGCCGCCCGCGAGCGTCGTCGAGCACATCGACGACCGTTACCGTCCGACCCGAGCGAGCCGGATCCGGGCTCGTGAGCACATCGATCAGCAGCCCGCCGAGCTCCTGCGCCTCCGCCCGCGACAGCCGCTCCGCGTCGAGCGCCGCCGCGGCGCGCTCACGCTCGCCGAGCGCCCACACGAACCCGCTCGCCGTACCGGCGAACGCCGCGCCGACCGCCAGCGCCACGATCGCCGCCGAGATCACCCCCGCGCGGTTCCGGCGCACGAACTTCCGAAGCTTGTAGATCGCTGACGGCGGCCGCGCAACCACCGGCTCGTCACGGAGGAACCGTTCGATGTCCTCGACCAATGCTCCCGCGGTCTGGTACCGCCGCGCCCTGTCCTTCTCGAGACATTTCAGCACGATCCAGTCGAGGTCACCCCGGATCGCCGCGCTCAGCCGCGACGGCTCCGTCGCGCGGCTCGCCGCGATCGTCGCCGCGTCCTCCCGGCTCCGCAGCCGCGTGCTTGGCGCAGGGGCGTCCGTGTCACGAATCAGACGCTGCATCTCCCCGTACTCGGCTTCGCGGAACGTGTCCGCCGCGATCGGGGTCGAACCCACCAGCATCTCGTACAACACCACGCCCAGGCTGTACACGTCGCTCCGTGTGTCCGGATCGACCGACCCCGATGACGCCTGCTCCGGACTCATGTAGATCGGCGTGCCGATGAGCTGCTTGAACCCCGTGTAGAGCGTCCGATCCGTCAGCGGCGTGTGCATCGCCTTCGCGATGCCGAAATCGATCACCTTCGAGATTGGGCGATCGCCGCTCAGTGTCACCACGACGTTCGACGGCTTGATGTCCCGATGGATGATGCCCTTGTGGTGGGCATGCTCGATCGCCCGCGCCACCTGGCAGAACAGATCCAGTCGATCTCGCACCGAGAGCTTGTGGTTGTCGCAGAACTCGTTGATCGGCTCGCCACGCACGAGCTCCATCACGATGTACGGTCGCGAGGTCTCTGTCACACCCCCGTCGAACACCGTCGCGATGTTCGGATGGTCCATCAACGCCAGCGCCTGGCGCTCGGCCTCGAACCGCGCGATCGCCGCGTCGGTCTCCATCCCCACACGCAGGATCTTCAACGCCACGCGCCGACGAACCGGCCTCGTCTGCTCGGCCATGAACACCACGCCGAACCCGCCCTCGCCGATCCGCTCCAGCAGCTTGTAACGTCCGACTACACCGCCCGGCGCCTCGATCGGCGCCAACGCGCCCTCGGACGAACCGCCCGCCTCGTCGCCACGCGGTGGATTCGGATCGCTCAGAAACGATCCCGCCTCGTCGTGAGCGCGAAGCAGATCCTCGATCGCCGTCCGGAGAGGCGTTCCCACCCCGCAAGAAGCATCCAGGTAGTCAGCGCGCGCATGCCCTTGGAGGCCGATCGCCTCCTCGAAGATCGCCTCAGTTTCGGCCGGCGCCGACTGCTGGCTCACCTTCGTCGCCTTCACGCAATTGCTGATAGAGCCAGGCACGCGCGAACGCCCACCGACGGTCCACCGAGCTCGACGAGATACCAAGGGTCTCCGCCGTCTGCTCGACCGTCAGGCCCGCGTACAGCCGGAGCCGCAGGACGTGCGCCGCTTCAGGCCAGTTCTGCTGAAACCGCCGCATCGCCTCGTCGAACCGCAGGACCTCGTCCCCGCCGCGATCCGCCAGCGACATCAGACTCGACACGTCCGAAAGCCGCCCCGGACGCCGCGCGGGCGAACAGTTCCGCCCGCGCGCATGATCGATCAGCACCCGACGCATCGTCTCCGCCGCCGCGGCAAAGAAGTGGTACCGGTTCTGCCACGGCCTCCGACGGCCCGTAGCGAGCCGCGCGTACGCCTCGTGCACCAGCGCGGTGGGGTTGAGCGTGTGATCGTCGCGCTCCGTCGCCATCGCACGACGAGCAGCAGCGCCTAACTCCCTGTAAATCATCGGGATAAGGTCGGCCGCCGAGTGCGTCGGAGAGGCCAACACCTCGTTGACCGCAATGGTCAGAGCCGGGCTGGTCTGCGCGCTCGCTTGCATCCACGGAATGTAGCCGCAACGCTCGAAAATCTATGTGAAGGTTGCGCTAGTCTGTGCGCGCGCAGCAACCGATCGCCCGATCACCACCGGTCGTAAACCGAAGGAGCTGACGACGCCCCGAGTCGTTTGCCCCGGTCGCCTTGGTCAGTCGTGATTGTCAATCGTCTTCCTCAGCGTCCAACCCTGCGTACGTGCCTACCACGGATAGGTTTCTTTCGACTCGAGCCAGTCGCCGCCCCGCCTCCTTGAAGAGGAGCTCCGACGGAATCGAGCGCATCATCTCCTCGTCGAGCCCGTGGCGATGCTTCCGCCCCAATCCGGTGAGCAACCAATCCGCGCTGACGTCATAGCACTCGCAGAACGTCGCCACGAACCCCACGCTCGGCGCCTGTCCCTGCATGTAGCGTCGAACAGTTTCCGAATTAAAACCCGTCACCTTTGCGATTTGTGCGAACGCAACATCTCCCGTAACCTCACGAAAACGCCGTGAGATCGGCTCATTGGGATCATGTAGCTGGCCGTCCTGCTCAGACATGGAACCGAACACCCCAAATTCTCCTGCACGGCCCCGGGCGAACCCTTCGCCGACCACGCCGCCCCCGAGCGACGCCGATCGGAGCAGCCCCACCGCTGGCGATCACACCACTCATTCCGAAAGCGGTGGGTCCGCCTGCTCACGAAACTGGGGATCTCGCGTAGAAAATGACTCGGAGCCCGACGTGACCGGCGAGGTGACCAAGCTCCTCCGCCAGTGCAGGCGGGGCGATGACGAAGCCCGTGCCGGCCTCGTTTCCCTCGTCTACGGCGAACTCCGGTCCATTGCCGGTCGCCAGGTCGGCAACGGCCCCCGCGCCGAGCTCCGACCCACCGAGCTGGTCAACGAGTTTTACCTCGCCAAGGTCGAGCACGTCCTCAAGACCGCTCAGGACCGCCGCCACTTCTTCAACGTCGCCGCCGCGGCGATGAAGGGCCTCCTGATTGACATCGTCCGGCGCGAAAAGGCCTTGAAGCGCGGTGGCAACCGCTTCAAGGTCGATCTCGAGATCGAACGCCTCGCCGTCACCGACGGCAGCCCGCGCGAGATGGACCTCCTCCATCAGGCCCTCGAAGACCTCCGATCGATCGACGCCCGAGCCCACGAGGTCATCATGCTTCGCTTCTACGCGGGCCTCACCAACGCCCAGGTCGCCGAAGTCCAGGAAGTCCCCGTTTCGCGCGTCCGACGAGATCTCGCCTGGGCGCGGGCGTGGCTGATGGACAAGATCTCCGGGCAGGACGCAGCGGATCCCGACCGCTCATAGCGGTCACAGTCATCGAACGGAAGTGGGGGGGAGGATGCGAGCGGTGCATGGTCCGGAGTTCGAACGGCGCGTCCGCGAGGTGTTTGTCGATCTCGTCGACGAAGAACCATCGTCATGGCCGTCCCGTCTCGAGCGTCTCGAACTCGATGACGCCACGCGAGACCGTGTCTCCACACTGCTCGCGTGGGAAGCCCGCCTCCGCGGATCGTCCGGCGACTCCACCATCAGCGGGCTCCAAACGCCCGAGCCCGTCTCCGAGCGGCTGCCCGACCGTGTCGAGGAGTTTGAGATTGTCCGAGAGATCGGCTGCGGCGGCATGGGGGTCGTCTACCTCGCCAGAGACACCATGCTCGACCGACACGTCGCGCTGAAGATCGTCGCTCGACACCTCGCCTCGTCGGGCTCGGGCGCCACAAGATTTCACCGCGAAGCCCGCGCCGCCGCGCGCCTCCGCCACGACCACATCGTCCAGGTTCACCGACTCGGCGAGGTCGAGGGCGCCCCATTCATCGTGATGGAGTACGTCGAAGGCGCCACCCTCGCAGGCGCCATCCGAGACGAGCACGCGACCTACGACCGACCCGTCCGCCTCCGCTGGATCGCGCAGATCGCCTCTGCCCTCGACCACGCCCACGCATCGGGCGTGGTTCACCGCGACATCAAGCCCTCCAACATCCTCATCACCAACGCGGGCGCCGCCAAGCTCTCCGACTTCGGTCTTGCCGAACTCGTCGACGGCGCGGGGCACGTCTCCATGTCCACAACGCTCATGGGCTCCCTCCGCTACATGAGCCCCGAACAACTCGACGAGGCCGAGCAAACGCCCGACCACCGCGCCGACATCTTTTCGCTCGGCATCGTCATGTACGAGGCCCTCACTGGGCGACACCCGTTCGAAGCGACTTCCACCGCCGGCGTGCTCCGCAACATCGTTGACGGTCGCTTCGAGCCGCCCAGCGCCTTCCTCCCCGACGGCCCGGACGGCCTCGACGACGTCTGCGCCCGAGCGCTCGCCCTGAACCCGGATGACCGCTACAGGTCGGCCGAGGAGTTCCGACTCGATGTCGAACGTCTGCTCGCTGGCGAGGCCGTCGAACGAGCGCGCGTCCGGCGCGAGGACGGCGCTACCCGCCGCGCCGTCCTG